>JAAAOG010000155.1 GCA_009909005.1 Alphaproteobacteria bacterium
GACCCCGATTCGCCCGTGCCGGCCGGGGCGCGCAGGCGCACCCCCGGCCCGCCGCCATTCTCGGGAATGAAGGCCACCCCGGCCGCCTCCAGCGCCCCGACGAGCGCCGCCACGGTGGCCGGCCGCCCGCCGAGCCGGCCGCTGCCCGCCTCCAGCCGCTGGATGGTCGGCTCGGAAACGCCGGAGGCAGCGGCAAGCTCCGCCTGCCCCCAGTCAAGCAACGCCCGCGCAGCCTTGATCTGGCCGATTGATAGTTTATCCATTGACTGTCGGTACCCCGTACCGATATGGTCGGTCTCAGGGTCGGTGTCGGATGGGGCGCAGCCGATGTCGTGGACAGTGTCGGACACAGATTTGGCAAGCCGGACGCCCGGCCCGCCACCATTCTCGTCGAGGAACTCGATCCCCGCGGCCTCCAGAGCGTCGCGCATGGCCGCGACCGCGCGGGAGCCGACGGGTTCGCCGCGCTCCAGGCGCGAGACGGTGCTCTTGGCGACCCCGGCGGCGTCGGCGAGGTCGCGCACCCTCAAGCCCGCGGCAATGCGGGCCATTTTGCATTGCATGGCATTCATCGGCGCCGGGCCCGGCTTTCGGCCGTCGAAGGGGCGGATGGGGTGACGATGACTGACGAAAGCGGGAAATCGCCGTCGCTGCAACAGGCTTATGCCGCCTGGCACCGGTATCTCGCCCGGTCGGTGCAGGTGACGGACCCGCTGGACCCGGTGCTGGAGACCGAGCCGGCGCTGTGGGACCGCTTCATCCTCGCCCGCGCCACGCGGCTGGAACAGGTCGACTGGAAGCTGGAAATGCTGTTCACCATGCTGCAGGGCGGCGTCCCGTCCGACCGCCAACACCTCCAACTCATCGGCTCCATCCGCGCCGACCTCGACCGCCTCATCTCCATGGGCTGCCATTGACCCATAACCTGCGAAACACCGTTCAGGATATCGCCCGGTCCTTCGTGACGGCCTCGGCCTGCGAGGACGGCAGCGTGCGGCTGGTGACGCAATGTTTCTATCCGTCGAAGGAAGCGGTGTGCTTACGGATTACAGGAGGTGTCGACACGTTCGTGGTTTCGGACGAGGGCGGCGCGCTAGATGACGCAGAGACGGCGGGCCTGCCGACCGCCCCGGTCGTCAAGACGATCGCGCGGATGGCGCGGCGGAGCGGCCTGGATGCTGAAAGCGGAGTGATTCTCTCGCCGCTGGTGCAGGTGGCGGATTTGCCGGCCGCGATCCTGCTCGTCGCCAACGCCTCCAAGGAGGTTGCTCACGCTTCCTTGGAGAGATGGAAGCCTACCGAAACACGTCGATCATGGACGACCAAAGGACTTGGGAAGCAGAATTTTTGATTAAAAGTTGTAGGAATGAGTTTATGGTAGTTTATGCAAAGAAAAGTCGTTAGATAGAAATCTATTGAAAATTGGAGGTTGAAATTTCCGGCCCACGGCGATACGCTTCAGGCCATCGGTAACTAGATAACTAAGAATTATCTAATGCACGAACGTGACACCTTCATCGTTGACAGAAACTTTTCTGGAGAATCCGGAGACAATGAACTTTTATTGTCACTTTTGACGCCTGCTAGGAACTTTCATAATGTTGAATTTTCACACGTTTCCATGGCTGGAGTAATCTCTGAACGTATGTGTTTCACATACTGTGTATTCCGAAATTGCGACTTTCGTCAGTGTCAAATGGTTAAAATTGACCTGGAAAGCTGTGCCTTCTTCGATTGTAAATTCGATTGGGTAAATTTTTCAAACGCCGACATAAAGACATCATGTTTCATAAGATGTGAGCTACAAAACGTCAATTTTGACGAAGCATTAATTATAAAAAGCAAAACATTTGATACGGTATTTGATCAATGTGATTTCCGTAATTGTGTTCTTATCGAAAATTATTTCGAAGGCTCATCATTTCTTATTTGCTCAACATCGCAAATGACAGCCTCTCTTAATGAATATTTTACTTGTAAATTTCATAAGTATCAATTTACTGATGGTACGTATGCATATCAGGTTCTTTGGCACTGTAATTTCCAAGACTGTGTTATTGGTTGGGCCACTATTGGAATAACTTATGGACTTCAAGTGTCTGATCTAAATAATTTTCGACTCGTTCACTACTTTTCGGAAATGGCAGAGCTATCTGATATAGATAAGATTGCATTTATTCTCGAGCGGTTTAAACAGTCAAAAAGTTTTTACCGCGCGCTCGTTATGAGTGCAAATTTTGGTATAAGAAAATATTGGTCTTTGCTGAATATTGTAGAAATAATTTGTGAGAAAGCAAGTGACAAAGAATTATTAGTAAGACATGAAGAGGTAATTTTCATGCGACTAATACTTAAGTACGAGACTCAGACCACAAGGGTTCCAATGTTAGTAATGCAAGAAATGATAACGCGATTAAATTTGATTAAGAGTAAAGAATGGTCAGATGTAAATGCTCTTACATATTACATTCAATCTCTTCTTGATGATTCGTATTCTTATATGGAGGCTTGTTTGCAACAGTTCGAGGATGGGGATGATGGCGCAGCTCTCAACATCAGAGTTTGTTTTATTCAGCCACCGTCAAAGACCATGAAAGAGTGCTTAAACCAATTTTTGGACCGTTCCAGATTTTCTGCAGATTTTTACGATTACAGAATTGAAAAAGGCTCTTTTATAGAAATGTTTTCAGGAACAAGAGAATTGCTGGTAGCGATATTTTCTATACTATTGCTTCTGAACGCAAATTTATTTCTTATTCGTAAATGTATTTCAAATATTAAAGAAATTATCAAGAATCTTCCCATAAATTCCATTAGCGAAAACTCAGCGTCAGCAAGAGGGCGAAAGGAAACAGCCTCTGCATTAACAAAAATTGAAGACCTTCGGCCAATTGCTTATAAATCTAATGATAACTCTTTGTCAAATCTGTCGGACGAATATACAAGCAATTTACAAGATATAAATGTGACATATAAAGTAACTAATAACAGCGGACCAAATAGCTAAAAATTTTTGTTATATTTTCAAAAAACTCATTATTTCCAATGCTCAGATTTAACCTGAAGCTGAGTCCCTCGATGGGGTTTGCATAGTTTCGACTTCCGGGAATGACAATACATCCTGTTCCCTCGACTAAAGCCAGAAGTGCCCTTTTGTCGTCAAGAAAATTGGAAGGTAGGTGGTGAAAGTATACAGTCATATAAATAGAGCTTCCAAAAAAGTCCGTATTTATATTGTCATATTGTTCAATCAAATTTTTAAGTATATGACCTTTTTCATATACCCAGTCATTCTTTTTGCTGCATACAATATCAAAATTGTCTGTTAAAAAATGATACGCTGCGTTAATGGTTGAGCTTGGAAGACTACCAATCAGACTGTCGGAAAATTCCTCAAAAAATTGACTGAATCTATTTGGGAAAAATATTGCTGCAAATTTACTGCCATTTACGTTTATTGACTTATGAGGAGATAATATAAAGAATATATTTTCAACATTTTTAAACTTAAAAAAGGAAAGGTTTGAAGGATCTTGAAGCGCATAATCAATAAACAGTAGGTGACCAGCACCGCACATTCTATCTAAAAACTTAATTGTTTTCGATGAAATCTCGCCGTTCGTTGAGTACGGAGGATCCGTTAGCCAGATAGCTTGGCGTAACTCAAAAGATTCATCCAGGAAGAACTTTGAGTTCTCTTTACTTCTTATAAAATATTTGTATTCTGGATCAGTTCCAAATATTCTGGAGTTTTCAAGTATAGACCAGTAAAATGGTGCTGTAATTGTCGAGTCTAATCGAAGTTGAGCGGCCAGAGAACACAAGATAATAATTGCTTGAGATGTATTTGCGGTTATTACACAGGTATGTGTTCCCGGTATTTGGAGTTTTTCAGAAAGTAGTTCAGGGAGCCCTAATTCAGTAGAATAATTGTAGTTTAGTGAGAAGTCCTGTTCGACCCACCGAATATGCGACAAGACTCGTTTGCGATATTCCTCTGAAAACGCCCAACTTGAAGGATTCTTTACTTTAAGGGAATTTTGTTCAGAATAATCGAGCGCTATCCGATCAATTGTAGCCATCCTTTTAAGCGCGAGCATACGAGAAGGTGGAAATGCGTAAGCAAGCATTAGATAATTCTTAGTTATAAAATCTATTGGAGTGGAGGTGACAACTTGGAGGAGATCGAAAGCCGCGGCGGAATCATCTAGAGGGGGAGAAATTTTGGAGTTGTTTTTTCGGTAAGTGGTGCGATAGGGTAAAATAATATGCTGTGACATAAGTCGAATTGCAGGCGTAAGGAGAACCGGGATGACTGTTGAGCTCAAAGAGAAGCTGGTTGCCTTTGCGAAGAGCGCTTCGGAGCGGGCGGTTGCGTGCAATAGCGAGGAGGCCAGCAAGATGTTTCTGGTGCTCCCGTTCGTGAACAGCATCCTGGGATACGATACCAAGAACCCGTTTGAGGTCAGCCCGGAGCACCCCGCCGATTTCGGCGAGAAATGGAGAAACCGGGTCGATTACGTCATCATCAAGGACGGTGTGCCGGTCGCCTGTATCGAATGCAAAAAGGTCGGTGACGAGCTGAAGGACGAGCGCGGGCAGCTGCGCGGCTATTTCAATGCGGTCAGGACGATCAAACTGGGCGTCATGACCGACGGCCTGCGGTATCTGTTCTTTGCGGATGCCGAAGAACCGAACATGATGGACGAGCATCCGTACATCACGCTGGATTTGAATGATGTCAAAAACAACAAGATCGAGAAATCCACATTGACCGAGCTGCTGAAGCTCATCAAGTCGAATTTCGATCCGGAAAATATCGGTTCGGAAGCCAAGAAGAAAGCAATTTTCGACGGCATTATCAAGCAGATTACCGAGATTTACAATAATCCGACCGACGATTTCGTCCGGATGATGCTTTCAGCGACGGGCCTCACGCATCTGCGTCACAAGACCCTGGAGCAGTACCGGCCGCTGGTCGGGGCCGCATTCAAGGAATTCGTCGACAACCAGATTCTGACCCGGCTCGACATTTCGAAGAAGGAGGCCCCGCGGCCCGAACCGGAGCCCGTGCCTGAAGAACCGCCGATGCCGATCGTCGACGACAAAGAAAGCAAAATCATCACAACCGAACTCGAGTTGGAAGTTTACGACTATGTAAAGCAGCGACTGGGTTTCCTGATCAGGGACGAAGAGGCCTACAAGAAGATCGAAGAAGTCATGTATCGGGATTTTCAGACAAAGTTCGTGATATTTTTCAGAAAGGAGCGGTCCGGCCGGCTCCTGGACGTCTACGAAAGGAAGGAGCACAAATACACGCTGTATTTCCCGCACAGCGATGAATGGGTCCAGAGCGATGTCCTCGACGGCATCGACGAGCAGCTGCAGGGCGCGTTCCTGGCCAAGATCGGTGAGCTGGACGGGGACAAGACTTAAGCAGGAAAAAAGCTTCAAGGTGTAAGCGTCCTGGCGACCCGAAAGCCGGCATCGAGGTTCCGGACGCCGGGAGCGTCCCTGCTGCGGATGGCGGAACGGAGGTACTCAGGATTGTTGACCCAGGAGCCGCCCCGCAAGACGCGGGCACCACTATCTCCGGTTGTCCAGGCGCTGCCGTCATCCGGTGCGCCCTCATAGCTATCGTGCCAGCGGTCCTCCACCCATTCCCAAACATTGCCGTGCATGTCGTAAAGGCCCCAGGGGTTGGCCGGGTAGGACCCGACCGGCATGGTCTTGTCGTGACCGCTGTCATTGTAGTTTGCACGCTCCGGCGTGATGTCGTCGGTCCACGAATACGTCGTCGTGGTGCCGGCGCGGCAGGCATATTCCCATTCGGCTTCCGACAGCAGGCGGTAAGGCTTGCCGGTTTCCCGAGACAGCCACGCGACATAGGCCTGCGCGTCCTCCCATGACACGGTGATCACCGGCCGTCGCTCCCGTCCCCAGCCTTCGTCATTTGGCGCGTTGGCCCCCGTTGCCGCGACGAATCGGTCGTACTCGGCGAAGGTCACCGGATACCGGCCGACCGCAAACCGGTTGCCGATCGTCACCTTGTGCGGGGGCTTTTCGTCGTCATACTCCTCCGATCCCATCATGAACTGCCCTGCCGGCAGCGGCACCATTTCCGGGGCGTCGGGGTGGTCGCGGAAGACGGCCGGGGGGCGGAGCCAGCGGACATAGGGGGCGAGGGCGAGGTCCTGCTGCTGGAGGAGGAGCACGCAGGCGTTCAGCCTGGTCTTGTAATCCTCAATCAGCGGGCGTTTTTCGCTCAGGCGCATCGGGCGGAATTTCGGGGCGCTGCACTGCAGCTTGATGCCGGCCAGACCGGTCTCGAGGCGGGACAGGTCCCGGTCCGACAGGAAGTCGCGGGCCTTCGGCAATTCCTCGGCCTGGAGTCGTGCGGCCTCGTCGCGCAGCTTTCGCAGCCGGACGGCGCCGGGGTCCTCGTCGTTTTCCCAGTCCAGGGCGACGGCCTCCTCCGCGGGTGCCGGGTCGCGGGCCGTGACTCGCTGCATCCCCTGAAGCAGCGTTTCGAACGAGACGAGGTCGAACCGGTTGAGATAGTTGAAGTCCCGCGCCTCCTGCTCGAAATCGCGCAGGGCGATCTGGGCATCGACGAACTCTTCCAGCAATCCGGCGCGGTCCGGCGCGTGGATCCAGGCGGCAATCACCTCCTGAATGGCGCGGATATGGCTGAGTTTCTGGTCGGTGAGGCTGTTCAGGGCCCGGTCGCGGGAGAGGGTTTCGGCGCGGTCGACGAAACAGTCGAGCGCGGCCAGCAGCGCCTGCAGGTCGGGGCCGGCCCGGGTCAGCGGGGCGCCGGTTTCCAGGGTCTTGTTCAAACGCCGGGCCATGTCCTGCAGGCTGGCCGTCGCCTTCCGCGCCGTCAGCGTGCCGCCGGCCAGTTTCCGCCAGTCGGCGTGTTGCCGGCCGTGGACCGCGGCCGCCAGGTCGTCCTGTCGCCGGCGCTCGGGGTCGGCGAGTTCGGGGCAGTCGATCCAATAGACCGGCAGGATCAGGTCCTGTCGGCCCAGCTGGGCCTCATGGCGCAGGAAGGTCTGCAGCTCGTCGCGGCAGGCCCGGCTGGCGAAGAAGCCGGGGGAGAGGACGGGGATCAGCAGTTTCGTCTCCGCCAGGGCCTGCTCCAGGCGCGACGGCCAGTGCTCGCCCCAGGCGATGTCGGTGCGGTCCTGGAAGATGCCGATCGGCCGGCCGGTCACGACCCGGAACGTCTCGGCCAGCCGCTCGCGGAACCGGCTGATCTTCCCGCCGGAATACTCATCGTCCGCCCGGGCATAGCTCAGAAACGCGGTCGGCCTGTGCGTCATCATCCGCCGAAATCAAAAATGGGAGCGCCGACGATCGGATCGCGACAGCACCCTTTGGCGCTCGACATTATCGACATCCGCTCGGCCGCAAATAATACAGGCTGACCGAGAGACGCGGCAACCAGCCTCCTGACCGCGACTGCCGTGCCGGCTCTACCCCAGGAGTCATTCCCGCGTAAGCGGGAATCCAGAAACGGCAGGTATCAAAAAACCTGGATCCCCGCGTGCGCGGGGATGACAAAAAAAAGAAAAAGGCTCGCCTTCCGCCAGCTGCCGATCAGCCGGCCGACCTCGTCCAGGCTGTGGGCGGCGTGCTCATAGCGGCGCTTGTCGAGATCGGTCAGGTCGAAGGCCAGCCGGAACAGCAGCCGCAGCTTTCCGATGCCGAGATCGCCCGGGCATAGCTGAGAAAGGCGACAGGCTGGTCCGGCATGATCACGCTTTGTTGCAATACGACCGCGGATCGGTCTTCGCGCGGATGATACAGCCCCGCCATGCCGCGCGGCAACCGGCTGCCCGCAGGGGGCGTCCCCTCGCGTCATCCAGGGCGTCATTCCCGCGGAAGCGCGAATCCCGTGATTGTCAGGTTCTCCGGATGCCCACCAGCGCGGGCATCGCATCAGGCGGGGGGGGGCGGCCGTGCTTGCGTCCCGGCTTCGGTCGGGATATGTCTGCTGTCATGGCGACGATCACCTTCGACACGCACAAATTTGTTCGGCGGCTGCGGGATGCCGGGGTGCCGGAGGTCCAGGCGGAAGCCATCGCCGCTGCCTTTGCGGAGGCGCATCATGAGGCGGAGGTCGCCACGAAATACGACCTGCGCGAACTCGAATACCGTCTGGTGATCAAGCTGGGTGTGATGACCACGGCGGCCATCGGCATCGTCGCCACCTTGGTCAGTGTGCTGTAAAAATTAAAAACAAAGTCGGCTTTACCGTGGCGTCCAGTACCCCGAAGCTGTTGTTTCCAGCGAGTAGGCACAGCTGAAGCAAGTGAATAATCCATAAAAATTCCTTCATTGTCAGCGTTCTGACTTTCTTTGTGCTCTTCCTGAGAAATTCTTTGCATCTTCGCTTTCACGGAGATGATCGGGGACAAGCCGGGTGAGCGGGTTACGCCGCCTTGGCGCGGAAGCTGGCGAGGATGTGGTCGGCCAGGCGGACGCGGGCTTCGTTGCGGTCGGCGCGGCCCTGGGCGAGGACGATGTCGACGGTCGGCAGGCCGGGAAAGCCTTCCGCCTCGCTCAGCTCGCGCATGCCGGCGGCGACCGAGCTGCGGGCGATCACCGTCACCGCCAGGCCGGCGAGCACGGCCGCCTGCAGGGCGGCGATGCTGTGGCTGGTATAGGCGATGCGGTGCGGGCGGGCGACGCGGTCCAGCGCCTCCCGCGCATAATGCTGGAAGGGGCAGTCGGGATAGAACAGCGCCAGGGGCAGGGGATCGCGCTCGTGCACCGGATGGTTCACGGCGGTCGCCCAGACCACCTGGTCGCGGCGCAGCAGCATGCCCTCCTTGGCGTCGGCCCTGCAGGTCAGGATGGCGAGGTCGAGCTCGCCCTCGGCGAGATAGCCGCGGAGATTGGGGCTGCCCTCGCACACCACCTGCAGGTTGACATGCGGGTAGGTCTCGGCGAAGCGCGACAGCACCAGCGGCAGCAAAGCGGCGGCATAGTCGTCCGGCGTGCCGATGCGCACCGAGCCGGTGAGCGGCGCCTCGGAGAATTCGGCCAGAGCCTCGTCATGCACCGTCAGCATGCGCCGGGCATAGGAGACGAGGCGGTAGCCATCCTCCGACAGCCCGACGCCGCGGCCCTCCCGCGAAAAGAGCGTGCGGCCCAGCACCTCCTCCAGCTTTTTCATCTGCATGCTGACGGCCGATTGGGTGCGGTTCACCAGCCGCGCCGCCTGGGTGAAGCTGCCGCTGTCGGCAAAGGCCAGAAAGGTGCGCAGAAGCTCGGGGTCCAGGGTGCCGCTCATCGTCCGTCCGCCCGCCACTCATCAGCTTTTCTAAATTGACCCATAACAATAATTCGATTGATTGATCAATCCCCCTGGCGGATGATCGCTCCTGCAATTACGCGGCGGGAAGGGCCCGTCGCAGCAAGACAGGGGGAAGTCATGACGGACTATGCAAGAGAGAGCCGCCAGGAATGGGGCCGATTGGATCGATACAATCAGCCGGTCTCCTGGAATGCGATTACGAAATCGCTGCTGATGGGCTTTGTCGACTGCCTGATCGCCTGGCAGCAGCGCGCCAGTGAGCGCCATCATTTGAGCGGTCTCGACGATCGACTGTTGAAAGACATCGGCATCACCCGCGCCGATGTCGATCAGGAGATCAGCAAGCCCTTCTGGCAGCGCTGACGACGAAGAGGCCGCACATGACCGTCCGGCTTTACGATTATCTGCCCTCGGGCAATGGCTACAAGGTGCGCCTGGCCCTCACCCGGCTGGGCGTGCCCTTTACCCTGATCGAGCGGGATATCACGCAGGGCGAGACCCGGACGCCGGAGTTCCTCGCCCTCAACCCGAACGGCCGCATTCCGCTTGTGGTGCTGGAAGACGGCCGGCGCCTCGCCGAATCGAACGCCATCCTCTGCTATTTCGCCGAGGGCACCGACCTGCTGCCGGCCGATCCGTATGACAAGGCGCTGGTGCTGCAATGGCTGTTCTTCGAGCAGTACAGCCACGAGCCCTATATCGCCACACTGCGCTTCTGGCTGCAGCATCTCGGCCTTGACGAGACGCGCGCCGCGCAGCTGCCGTGGCGTCGCCGCCAGGGCTATGCGGCGCTGGGCGTCATGGAGGGCCATCTGGCCGGCAACGCCTTCTTCGTCGGCGGGCGCTTCACCATCGCGGATATCGCGCTCTACGCCTATACCCATGTCGCCCATGAGGCCGAGTACGACCTGTCCGGCTATCCGGCCGTGCGGGCGTGGCTCGACCGGGTGGCGGCCGAGCCCGGCCATGTCCCGATCGACGCGCGGCCCGGCGCCTAGCCGGCGGCGTCGGCGCCCGGCTTGCGGTCGAGCACCAGCAGCGTGATGTCGTCGCTCTGCTCGCCGCCATTCTCGAAATCGTGGATCGCCGCGACCAGGCGGGCCGCGAGTCCGGCCGGCGGCTGTTGCGCCGTTGCGGCCAGGATCGCCGCCATCCGGTCTTCCCCGAACGGCTCGTCGTCCGGGCTGAAGGCCTCGGTGACGCCGTCGGTATAGAGCACCAGACGCTCGCCGGGCGCCAGGCTGTGGCTGTGGGCGGTGAAGTCCAGATCGTCGGTGACCGCGACCGCCATGTCGGTCTCGCCGTCGAGCAGGCGGACGGCGCCGTCGCGGCCGACCAGGAAGGGCGGGTTGTGGCCGGCATTGACGCAGTCCAGCCGGCCGCTCTCCGGATCGAAGACGGCGAAGAACAACGTCACGAACATCATCTGGTCATTGCCGGCGGCCAGCAGCTCGTTCAGCTGGCGCAGACAGGCGGCCGGGTCGGGCTCGAACAGGGCGATGGCCTTCAGCAGCGTGCGGCAGATGGCCATGAAGAAGGCGGCCGGCACGCCCTTGCCCGAGACGTCGGCGATGACCACCACGAAGCGGCCGTCCGGCCGGTCGAAGAAGTCGTAGAAATCGCCGCCGACCTCGCGGGCCGACTCCATGGTGCCGTAGACCGCGAAGGCCGGCCGGTCGGGAAAGTCGACCGGCAGCACCGAACGCTGCAGGTCGCGCGCGATCTGCAATTCCTGCTGCAGGCTGGCGAGCTGGGTCTCGCGGACCAGCGCCTCGCGCAGCCGGGCGATCACCTCCGACAGCCGGCGGTGCTGGTCGACCACCCGGCCGGACATCTGCTGCAGCACCGCGGCCAGCGGGCCCAGCTGGTCGTCCTGCTGAATGCCGGTGGCCGGGCTCGGCCCGTCGGCCGCGCGCTGGCGGCCGCCCGAGGCGGCGACGATGCGCTGGAGGTTCGACAGCACCTCCTCGCGGGCGCCGGCCTCCAGCGTGCCGGCCAGCGTCTCCATCTGCTTGCGGACGAAGCGCTCCTGCCGGCGGCGCTGCAGCTCGCGCTGGCGGCGGCTGTCGTTGAGGGCGACCAGCTTGCGGCGCAGACCGTGCACGGCGTCGGCGATGCGGCCGATCTCGTCGTCGCTCTCCTTGGCGAGGTCGACCGCGGTGTCGCCGCGCGACAGGGCGCCGAGGACGTCGACGGCGCGGTCGAGCGGCCGGAAGCCGGCCCGCAGGACGAAGGTCATGCCGGCCAGGGCGAGCAGCAGCATGCCCGCGGTGCCGCCGACCGTCAGCCAGGTCAGGCCGCGCAGCGCCGACAGCGTCTCGGTGGCGTCGCGGACGGTGACCAGCAGCCCCGCCGAGCCGGCTGCGAGGTCGGCCAGCGGCACTGCGGTGACGGCGAACAGCCGCTCGCCCTGCGCCGCCTGCGTGACGGTGGCCACCCGCTGCGGCAGGCGCAGACCCAGCGCCTGCCAATCGCCCGTGCCGCTCTGTTCGATCAGCCGGCCGCGGGTGTTGAGCAGGAAAGCCTCGGCGCCCAGGGCCGCGGCGAAGCGGCCGAGGGCGGGGTCGATGGGGGCGGCCAGGGCAAGGACCAGCGTCTCGGACGGGCGGACCGGCAGCGGCCGGGCGACCACCAGCCGGAAATGGTCGGCGGCGGTCTGGCGGATGCCGCCGGGCGCCTCGCCGGCGGCGACCATCTGCAGCGTGCCGAGGTCGAGCAGCCGGGCCGGCTCGGCGGCGGCGGAGGCGGCGAAGACCATGCGCCCTTCGGCATCGAGAATCTGCAGGTCGCTGAGCGCGGTAGCGGCGATTCGGGAGGAGGTCCAGCCGACGAGCAGGTCGCGCACCGGCGCCTCGTCGCCGGCGCGCAACGCCTCGATCAGGGCCCGGTCGGCGGCGATGCGGCCGGCCAGGGCGTCGAGCGGTGCGACGGCGCCGGCAACGATCTCCCGCCACAGCGCCTCGGTCCCGGTGATGGCGATCTCGGCATGCGGCCGTTCGTGCAGGCGCTCGCGCTGCAGCCCGGCCAGCAGCAGCCCGCCGAAGGTCAAGAGGAAGACGGCGGCAACCAGGAGCGCGATGCGGGTGCGCAGCAGCATGGGCGCGGGGCTCTAGGCGGTGGGGGCGGGACGGGCGCCCGCCCGGGTGCGGCCGCCGGCGGCCGCGGCCAGGGCCAGCAGCAGGACCAATGCGGCGGCCGGAATGGTCGCGGGCAGGGCGAAGGGCAAAGGCGGGGCACCGGCCGGCAGCCCGGCCATGCCGGCCATGCCGATGGTCGCGGCACCCGCGGCCAGACCAAGACCGAGGATCGGCACCGCTGCGTCGGGGGGGCGGCT
>JAAAOG010000136.1 GCA_009909005.1 Alphaproteobacteria bacterium
GGCCGCCCGCTGCCCGCTCGATGCCGGCCCGCCGCAAACCGGCCGGCGGGAGGAGGAGCCGGCGCTGCGCGCCATCGACGTGCTGATGACCCGCTGGTGCGCCGCCTATGTCGACACCGGCCAGGCCGCCTGGCCGATGCCGCACCGCGACCGGGGTTTGTGGCCGGCCTGGCGGCGGCTGGCGCCGCTCGACCCCGGCCTGCCCGGCGCGGCGAAGCGCGCCCTGAAGACGCTGCTGGCCGCCCTGCCGCCGGGCCCGGAGGGCGCCATCGCCGCGCTCTTCGAGCGCCTGCGGATCGCCGAAGAGGACTGGCAGCCGGTGCTGGAGCAGCACCTCCTGCGCCTGCCCGGCTGGGCCAGCTTCCTGAAATGGCGGGGCGAGCAGGCCGGCCCCGGCGCCGTCGAGAGCACCCTGGTCGCGCAGTACCTTGCCGCCCGTCTCGCCTATGCCGTCGCCTTCCGGGACGCCAGGGTGACGGTCCGGGCCGACAGTGCCGCACCGCTTGAGGCCGTGGTCACCCGCAGCGATGTCGCCATCATCGCGGCCCGCCGCGTGGCCCTGCAGCGTACCCTCGTGGCTCTCGCCGCGAAGCTGAACCTCTCGCCGGCGGTGGTGCGCGGGCTGCCGATCAACGAGCTGACCGCCATCGCCCGCACCCTGGCCGCGATGCCGGACGACGCCCAGTCGCTGATCTGGCTGGAGGCGCATGAGGACACCTACCGCAAGGGTCTGCTGGAAAGTCTGGCGCTGCGCCTGCCGCTTTCCGGGCCGGGGCCGGAAACGGCCGGGCGGCCGGCGGCCCAGCTGGTGTTCTGCATCGACGTGCGCTCCGAGCCCTTCCGGCGCCATCTCGAGGCGGCGGGTCGGTTCGAGACCCTGGGCTTTGCCGGCTTTTACGGCGTGCCGGTGCAGTACACCGCCTATGGCGAGGAGGCGACGCCGCTCGATGTCTGCCCGGCCCTGCTCAAGCCGCGCTACCGGGTCACCGACGTGCCGGCCCGCGGCTGTGCCGGCCTGGCGGGGCGCCATCGCGGCGGGCGGGATTTCCTGCGGCAGATGGGCAAGGTGGTGTCGGGCCTGAAGGGCCATGTCGCCGCCTGCTACGGCTTCGTCGAATCGGTCGGCGGGCTGTTCGCGCTCCCCTTTCTCGGCCGCACCTTCGCCCCGCAGGCCTTCGCCGCGGCCGGTGCCCGCGTCGCGCGCCGCCTGGCGCCGCCGATCGACGTGGTGCCGGACGTCCGCAGCCCGGCGGGATCCGGCGGCGAGGCGGGGCCCGGCCCTGATGGCGGCCATGACCATGCCCATCGCCATGGCGAGGCCGGGCCGGCCGGCCTGCCCTACGGCCTCGCCTTCGATGAGCGGGTGTTCTTCGCCGAGGCGGCCTTGTCGATCATGGGCCTGACCGGCAATTTCGCCCGGCTGGTGGTCTTCAACGGGCATGGCAGCGCCACCGAGAACAACCCGTACAAGGCGGCGCTCGACTGCGGCGCCTGCGGCGGCAATCCCGGCGGGCAGAGCGGCCGCATCCTCGCCGCCATCCTCAATGAGCCGGAGGTTCGGGCGGCTCTTGCAGAGCGCGGCCTTGCCATTCCCGCCGACACCCTGTTCATGGCCGGCGAGCACAATACGACCACCGACGCGGTGACGCTCTACAATGTCGCGTCGGCACCGGAGTCCCACCGGCGCGACCTCGCGGCCCTGCAGGAGGGTCTGGCCATCGCCCGCGCCCGCACGACGGCCGAGCGGCGGGACCGGCTGACCTTGCCCGGCGACCCGGAGATGCCCGCCATCGCCCATACCCGGCAGCGGGCGCTGGACTGGGCACAGGTGCGTCCGGAATGGGGTCTGGCCCGCAACGGCGCCTTCATTATCGGGCCCCGGAGCCTGACCCGGGGCCTAAACCTGGAAGGCCGGACCTTCCTGCACTCCTATGACTGGACCGGCGACGAGAGCGGCAAGGCCCTGGAGATTATCCTTACGGCACCCATGGTCGTTGCAGAGTGGATCAACACGCAATACTATTTTTCCACGGTCGACAATGACCGGTTCGGCAGCGGCAGCAAGGTCACCCATAACGTGGTGGGACAGATCGGCGTCATGCAGGGCAATGCCAGCGATCTGCAGATCGGCCTGCCGCAGCAGTCGGTCATGGCCGGGCACGGCAAACCCTATCACGAGCCGCTGAGGCTGACGACGGTGTGCATGGCGCCGCCCAGCCGCGTTGCCGAGATCATCGCCAACAATGTCATCCTGCGGCAGCTGTTCGACAATGACTGGGTGGCGCTGGTGGTCATCGAGCCCGTCGCCGGCCGGGTCCTGCGCTACCGCCCCGGCCGCGTCTGGCAGGACGTGACGCCGCTGCCCCCCGGCCATGAGAGGGGGGCGGAGCGTGACGTTCCGGCCGCCGGTGCAGCCGCCCCAATCCCCGCAGCCCTCGCCGTGCCACCGGCCGGCCCCGCGGCGCCTTCGCAACCCAGCCCGATCGAGGAGATGGCGGAATGACGCTCCCACCCATGTATCGAATGAAGAAGATCGAAGTGATCCTGGAAGGGGGCAATCTGCCGTTCCTGCAGGACCTGATGATTCGCTCAGGCATCACGGGCTATACGGTCGTGCGCGACGTCGCCGGCATGGGCCATGCCGGGCCGCATGCCGGCCGCATGACATTCAACGATATCCAGGGCTATGTGATGGCCATCGCGGTGGGTCCGGAAGTGCAGATCGCGCCGGTGGTCGAGGGTCTGAAGCCGTTCTTCCGGGACCATCCCGGGGTGGTCTTCGTGTCCGACACCGCCGTCCTCCGCCGCGACTATTTCGACGATGTCGGCGCCTGACGGCAGACGGGCGGGAGAGACTCCCGCCCGTCCACGGTCTCCGGCCGAAGCCGGTCTGGTTCAGTTGGCCGGCACGTCGGCATAGGCCAGCAGTCTGGCCATGCTGGTCAGCTCGCCCGGCGGCGTCCAGTCCCGCCCTTCCAGCCGAAAATAGCTGCTCTGCGTGTTCTCCAGCAGCCCGATGAAGGTCTCGCAGAGGATGTAGCTGCCGACCGGGCCAAGGCGCTCGCCCTGGCCGAAGACTTCAGCCTCCTTGAGGATATAGTACCAAAGTGGCGGATGCTGTCTGAGCTCGCTGAAGGTTGGAGAAAACAGTTCCAGCTCTTTATCCTTCAGCGCCTGCACCCCAAGTTGCTTTGCAACCTCGAAACCGCTCAACAACTGCACCTGGCGGGAACGCAGCAGGTTGCGGTGGCCGAGTGAGCGCGGATTCGGGCGCGAGCCGATCGCATTGTCGGGGATCGACGGCGCCTCCAGCGAGAACAGCGGCAGGGCCAGCTTGGAGTCGATCTTGCGGCCCCGGGAGACCTTGCCCGGCAATGGGGTTTCGTCGCTGAAGAAGCGGGTGTGATCGAAGCGCAGGACCGGGTCTATTCTCATCCCGCCGTTCAGGTCATTCTCATCGTCATCGCTGAAGATGCGGACGCCGCTGTCCGGATCGTCGTTCATCCGATATCCGGCCCGCACCTGGCTATGACCGAAGCGGAAGGCGGCGACGGCGAATTCCATCGGCATCACCGCCTTGCCGCCATTGGCGTCGACCATCGCCTTGAACCGCTTCGCGCGGTCCTTCAGGACTTCGTCGAAAATCTTCGGGTCGACGAAGCGCTTCAGATAGTCGTTCAGCAATATGTACTGATACGTGGTGTACAGGCGCTGGCGGGCGACCGTGTAGTCCGTCTTGTCGCCGCCGGCCTCCTTCAGCATCCTGTTGTAGGCATGCAGGAAGCTGGCGTGGATTTGGGCGATGATCTTGTTTTCGTCATTGCGCGGATCGCCGATGATCGCCTCATCGCCGTTGCGCGGCAGGTCGAAGGCGAACCCCCCGGTATCGGCGCCGGTCTTCAGGGTCCAGTCAGCATTGTAGAGGTCTTTGCTGGACTCCGGACCCTGGCCGAAGACCGAGTCGAGGTCGAGGTCGGGAGAGCGAAGGTTGACGAACTTCTTGATCGACATGAATTTCGTCAGGTCTTCCTCGCCTTCCTCCAGCTCAGCCAGTGTGACATCATGGTCAATGAACTGGCCGAAGAAGGTGAACCCGGCCGGGTTGAAGGCGCTGTCATCTTGCGGTGCATTGCGGTCCGTCAGCAGAAGCTGCAGGTCGTTGAGTTCGTCCTGCCCGATCTTGACACCTTCGCCTGGAAATAGCTGGCCGAAGGGGTTTTCCTCTATGGTGAATTTCGCTTGATCTTTTACTTGTTTCCGATTTTTTTTCGGATTGACGCATCCATGGTGAAGCATTCTCTGTCCTCCTTGACACTGTGGTTTTGAGGTCCGGCCGGGCGCTGACCGGCCAATGGTGCCTGCGTGTCCACACCCTCCGCTCCCCGATCCGGCGAGACCAAGAAACTCATTAAAATGCAAAATAAATAAACGAAGTTTCTCGCAGAAGTCGGAGGCTTCTGTGCAGGGCGGCCTTTAACGGGCCGCAGGTGAAACATTACACCGAAGGGTTAGAGTCGGAAAAGTGACCCTTTTATCAATGCTATTTTTGATATCTATAGGCAGAAAGGTTTCGCGATTCCGGCGCCTGATTCAGCTGCAGGATGCAGCCCGGCCCCGGGCCGGCCGCTTTGATGGCATGGCCTTGAACGATAAGAATCAGGGGAAGCAGGACTCTATCCGGCTGTTTTGAATTATTCGATAGTTGCAGCCGCTGTGATTCGTCTCGGTCGGCCGGGGTTGCCGCGCGGTTCAGGGAACCTGCAGCCGCCGCGCGGCGTTGGTCATTCAGGACCATTGCGGGTGCCGGCCATGCCGATTTCCAATGAAGACGTTGCGGCGCAGTTCTCCGAACTGGCCGACCTGCTCGACATCGAAGGCGCCAACCGCTTCCGGGTGCGCGCCTACCGCACCGCCGCCCATGCCATTGCCGACCTGCCCGACAGCGTCGCCGCCCGGCTGGAGCGCGGCACGGACCTGTCCGAACTGCCGGGCATCGGCGAGGACCTCGCCGGCAAGGTCGCCGAGATCGTCGAGACCGGCCGCCTGTCGCTGCTCGATGAGGTCGAGGCGCGGGTGCCCCCCTCGCTCGCCGATCTGCTCGACATTCCCGGCATCAGCGCCACCAGGGCGCGGCGGCTCTACGAAGAGCTGGGGGTGACGGGGCCCGGCGATCTGCGGCAGGCGGCCGAGCAGGGCCGGATCAGCGGGCTCAAGGGCTTTTCCGACAAGACCGAGCGCGACATCCTGCGCAAGCTCGACCAGCAGATCAGCAAGGCGGAGCGGGTCCGCCTGAAGACCGCCGAGGCGAGGGTGGAGCCGCTCGCCGCCCATCTGCGCGACCAGCCGGCGGCCGGGCAAGTCGCGATCGCCGGGTCGATCCGCCGGCGGCAGGAGACCTGCGGCGATGCCGATCTGGTGGCCACCGCCGAAGACGGCCGGGAAACCGCGCTGGTCGAGGCCCTCTGCGGCTGGGAGGACGTGCAGGAGGTGGTCTCACGCGGCGAGAACCGCGCCTCGGTGCGGCTGTCCGGCGGCTTCCAGGTCGATTTGCGGGTGGTGCCGGCGGAAGGCTTCGGCGCGGCCCTGCACTATTTCACCGGGGCGCTGGCCCACCATCTCAAATTCCGGCAGATGGCGGTGGAGCGCGGCGAGACCTTCAACGAATACGGCATCTTCCAGGATGAGGAGCGGGTCGCCGGCCGCGACGAGGAGGAGGTCTACGGCCATTTCGGCCTGCCCTATATCGTCCCGGAGCTGCGCGAGGACCGCGGCGAGATCGAGGCGGCGCGCGAGGGCCGGCTGCCGCAGCTCGTCCGGCCGGAGGACATCCGCGGCGATCTGCACTGCCACACGCAGTTCTCCGACGGCGCGCAGTCGCTGGCGGAGATGGTCGACGCGGCCAAGGCGCTCGGCTACGACTATCTGGCGATCACCGACCATTGCCAGGGCCATGCCGGCCCGCCGGGGCTCGATCCCGACGCCCTGGCCCGCCAGGCCGACGAGATCGCCGCACTCCGGGAGCGGCACCCCGGCATCGCCATCCTGCGCGGCGCCGAGGTCGACATTCTCGAGGACGGCCGGCTCGACCTGCCCGACAAAGTGATGGACGAGCTCGACATCGTCGTCTTCTCCATCCACGCGCATCTGCAGCTGTCGCCGCAGGACCAGACGCAGCGGCTGCTGACCGCCATGGACAACCCGCACGGCCACATCCTCGGCCATCCCACCGAGCGCATCCTCGGCAAGCGCGGCGCCCTGGAGGTCGACATGGACGCGCTGATCGACAAGGCGGCGGAGCGCGGCATCATCCTGGAAGTCAATGCCAATCCCAGCCGGCTCGACCTGAGCGACGTGAACTGCCGGCGGGCCAAAGAACGCGGGGTGACCCTGGCGATTTCCACCGACGCGCACATGACCGAGAACCTGCACTTCATGCGCTACGGCGTCGACCAGGCCCGCCGCGGCTGGCTGGAAGCCGCCGACATCGCCAACACCCGAACGCTCCCCGACCTCCGCCACCTCCTCGCCCGTCGCAAATAGCCCGTTTTCGAACGGCGGCATATGGCGGGTCGGGAGTACATTCCAATAGTGTAGGTAAGCCGATCAGACAGACCTCCCCGATCAGCACAACCTGCAGGTCTGCGTGACCGGATTCTCGCGCTGCCGCAGCGACCAGAGCAGAAGCGTCAACCGCTGTCACTTCGGAAGCCCAAATCCATCGTAGAGCATTTCGTCGTCCGTCTCATGCGTCCCGGGCCGGACCTTTGCCGCAATACGCTTTGTCAGCTCATCAAATTCGCCAAGACGGCGAGCCTTGTCCTGTTCGTCGATTGAACCGGACGGCAGTGGTTTGATCGGCTGATAGGCTCGGAGGGCAACGCGAACAGCCTCGTCCGTCGAAACGTTCAGGCGTTCTGCCAGTTGAGTCGCCAGTTCGCAGGTTTCCTCATCGTGCAGGGTCAGCTCGGCCATCTCACGGTCCCTCTCCATGCGCCTGAGTCGACAGGCTCACCCGGAGGACGGCCAGCAAGCCTCGCCGCGCTCAGCCGTCGAGCTTGCGCTTGAGGACCGTGTTGACCAGCGCCGGATTGGCCTTGCCCTGAGTGGCTTTCATCACCTGACCGACGAAGAAGCCGAACAGCTTTTCCTTGCCCCCCTTGTATTCGGCCACCTTGCCCGCCTGGGCCGCCAGCACCTGGTCGATCGCCGCCTCGATCGCGCCGGTGTCGGTGACCTGGCGCAGGCCCTTTTCCTCGACGATGGTGCCGGCATTGCGGCCGGTCTCGAACATTTCGGCGAAGACGTCCTTGGCGATGCGCCCGGAGATCGTCTCGTCGGCGATCAGGTCGACCAGCTCGCCCAGCTGGTCGGCCGAGACGGGGCTGTCCCAGATGTCCTTGCCGGCCTTGTTGAGCCCGCCGAACAGCTCGGTGATCACCCAGTTGGCGGCCAGCTTGGGATCGCGCCGGCCGTCCGTCCCGCCGCCGGGTCCCTTGACCACCGCCTCGTAGAAATCGGCCCGCTGGCGTTCGGACACCAGCACCATGGCGTCGTATTGCGAGAGGCCGTAATGGTCGATGAAGCGCAGTTTCTTTTCGTCCGGCAGTTCGGGCAGGCTGTCGCGGATCGCCTTGATGAAATCCTCCTCGAGCTCCAGCGGCAGCAGGTCCGGGTCGGGGAAATAGCGGTAGTCATGCGCCTCCTCCTTGCTGCGCATGGTCCGCGTCAGACCCTGGCCGGGGTCCCAGAGCCGGGTCTCCTGGTCGACCTTGCCGCCGTCCTCCAGCAGCTCGACCTGGCGCCGCGCCTCGTACTCGATGGCCAGCTGCACCGCCCGGATGGAGTTGACGTTCTTCACCTCGCACCGCGTGCCGTACTTGTTGTCGCCGACCCGCCGGACGCTGATATTGACGTCGCAGCGCAGCGAACCCTCCTCCATATTGCCGTCGCAGGTGCCGAGATAGCGCAGGATCGCGCGCAGCTTGCGCAGATAGGCGGCGGCGTCCTCCGGCCCGCGCAGGTCGGGTTCGGAGACGATCTCCATCAGCGCCACGCCGGCACGGTTGAGATCGACATAGGTCAGCGTCGGGTTTTGATCGTGCAGGCTCTTGCCGGCATCCTGCTCCATGTGCAGGCGGGTGATGCCGACCGTGCGCATGGTGCCGTCCGGCAGGTCGAGGATAATCTGGCCCTTGCCGACGATCGGCTGGGTGTACTGGCTGATCTGATAGCCGGCCGGCAAGTCCGGATAGAAATAATTCTTGCGATCAAAGACGGAATAATTGTTGATCTCCGCCCGCAGGCCGAGGCCGGTGCGCACCGCCTGGGCGACGCAATACTCGTTGATCACCGGCAGCATGCCCGGCATGGCGGCGTCCACAAGACTGACCTGGCTGTTGGGCTCGGCGCCGAAGGCCGTGGCCGCGCCGGAAAACAGCTTGGCCTCGGAGATCACCTGGGCATGCACCTCCAGCCCGATGACCATTTCCCACTCGCCGGTCGACCCCTGAATGACGGGAATGCCGTTCATCACCCTGCCTCTATGCTGATCTTCGTTCGCCCGCCGCCCCCGGACGCCGTGTCTCCGCTTATCAGATGCCGCGTGCGAAGTCGACTGTCGCCGACCGCGGCCCGACGCGCGTGATAACGGCTCTGTGATTGGGCGGCCGGCGGGCAATCCCTCACCTTCTGTCTGACAATATGCCGCAACAAGCGGCCGAGGACAGGGAGTCTGGGAGATGTCGCAGCAATCGACAAAGTTGGAGACGCTGTCGCGCCGTTCCGTCCTGCGCACGGGGACCGGCCTGGCCGCCGGGCTTGGCGGGCTGGCGGCCGCCGGCGGCACGGTCACCCTCGGCCCGCGCCTGGCGCATTCTGCGGCACCGATGGCCGACAGTCAGGTGCCGGGGCTCTACCGCACGAAAGTCGGTGGCGTCGTGGTAACGGCCATTGCCGACGGCTTTCTCAATATCCCGCTCGACTATTTCACCGGCACGACGCCGGAGGAGATGGGCCCGGTGCTGCATGACCGCTTCATGCCGCCCGAAGGCCCGATCCCGACGGCCATCAACGCCTTTCTCGTCAACACCGGCGACCGGCTGATCGCCATCGACAGCGGCGCGGCCGACCGCTTCGGCCCGAGCGCCGGGCGCTATGCGGCGCTGCTGGAGACGGCCGGCCTGACGCCGGGCGACGTCGATATGGTGCTGCTGACCCACGCCCATCCCGACCATATCGGCGGCATGGTCGCGGGTGGCGCCGCCCTGTTCCCGAATTCGGAGGTGCTGATCCATCAGGCCGAGCTCGATTTCTGGACGAGCGACGCGCGGCGCGCCGCCGCTCCGGAAGGCATGCAGCCGATGTTCGACCTCGTCGTCGCGATGCGCGACCTCTATGGCGACCGGATCAGCCCCTTCAGCGGCAATGCCGCCGTCGCCCCGGGCGTCACGGCGGTCGCGGCACATGGCCACACGCCGGGCCATTGCGGCTTCATGGTCGAATCGGAGGGCGAGCAGCTGTTCATCTGGGGCGACCTCATCCACTCGGTCGACACCCAGCTGCAGCACCCGGACTGGCTGCTGGTCTTCGACATCGACCAGGAGAATGCCGAGGCCTCCCGCCGGCGAGGGCTCGACATGGCCGCGACCGACCGGCTGCAGGTGGCGGGCGCCCATCTGCCCTTCCCCAGCTTCGGTCATATCGGCCGCGAGGGGAGCGGCTATCGCTTCGTGCCGTCGCCCTGGGAGTATGAGCTCTGAAGACCGGCAGGGAGGGTGCGGGCGCAGCACCGGCCGCGCCCCGTCCTACCTAGAGGCGAGATCGGCGCAGATACGGTCGTAAATCGTGTCGAGTGCCGCGGCAATTTGAAACGATTGGGCAGAATAGCGGATCCCGTCAGAGAAATTCAGGCAGCCCTCTCTGGAGGAACTGGCTATGCTGGTCCGCACGCGTCGGATTTCAATTAAAAAATACGGCTATGTATCTACAAACAGAATATCGGCTTCCTCGATTACTGGAATTTCACTCCTGACCCTCATGACTTCTCCGGCCTTTGATTGCATAGTATGCCAATTTTCTTCTGGAAGATTTAAAAACAAGGGAGGGGGCTTGTCTGCGTCGCCAATCCATCCCAGGAGACGATAGCTCTTGTTCCACTCCAACGCCCAGAACCATCCTGAGCCATCCTGAGAAGCCCTCATAATGGCCCGAAAATAGCCGCTGGCAGTGGTTATGGCTAGATTGCAAGGAAGGGGATTTGCTCTTTTGCTGAGTTCAGCAAGAACTGGATTGCCCCAGTCTGAATAAAAATAAGTACCAAAATGATGAAAATGCTCAGCAGGCAGCAAGCGCGTAGTGTGACTCGCAGTTGGATCGGTGCTATTGATCAGAGAAAACAAGCCTTGCATATGTCTATATGCTAATATTTTACTATATCCTGTATGAATCTGCGAAGGGCTGACGAGACAGAAACTCATGGAGAAACTGCCTGCTTCAAAAATTATCTTTTTTTCGTTTCGAATATCGGAAACGCGGGTTCCGCCGGACCCAGGATAAAAATCATTTTCAAACTTCCGTTGCGCAATTTCTCTATAATTCGCGTTTTGAAGATCCGGGGAATTGGTGAGGGTGATTGTTGAAATGTGTCGCTCAATTTCAGATTTTTCTGTATTGCATTCGACACAGGATCGAAAAATAAAGTTAAATGACCCATGGTTTCCAAGACTACCCTTGGGCACAAATTCCCTTCCGATCAAATGTTCTTTGTTGCTCGGAATCTCAGACCCAGGTCCGATGTTCCTACCACAATATAAACAGTGCTTATTCGAACGACTCAAATCTTTATGAAACCAGACAACTGGCTGCCCCTGACGATAATTATAGATTTCTGACATGTAAAAAAATCCTCGAAATCTTGAAGAATGGCTGCAACATTTAATCCGGTTTTTTGGGGCGTCAGTAGAAAAGTCTCCATGCCACTGGGTCACATGCTATTTTCCCGTTCTCGCGTCGCATCTTCCATCCCGGTGACGACTTCACCATATACTCGACCTATCAAATCATTTAGCTTTTCTTCGTTTCCATACATAAACAAAGGATTGTTGCGGCTCCATATCTCTTTTTTTCGCATTTCTACCACCTCACATTCTCGAATTTGGCTCTTTCAACCTATTGAACCGTGTATACCGACCCGAAATTTTCCAGCATATTAGTCGAACAGTCTTCCCATGTCAATTAGATACAAAAACTCACCCCCGATTGCAAGGATTAATTTTGGTCAGGCCAACCCGTTTTTGCAAATCGTCAGCTATCAAAGATCGCTTTCTATCCGGAGAGCAGATCGGCGCGGATGCGGTTGCAGACCGCGTCCAGCGCCTCGCCGACGGCGGGGCTCAGCGTCTCGCCGAAGTTGAAGGCCACGCCCTCGATGCCGTAGATGATCAGCCGCGGCGGCAGGCGGTCGAGCGTGCGGGCCATTTCGATCGCCTCCGCCAAGCCGAGCTGGTGGGTGGAATAGTGGAACAGGCCGGCCGGTACCGGCTCCGCCTGGGCATCGATGCGGCGGATGGTGCCGGCCGGCGCCACCGACTTCATCGCATCGACCAGGATCACGGTCTCATGGTCGCCCCAGGCCTCGATCAGGCCGGGACCGTCGCCGCCATGTTCGATCGCCGGGATGCCGGCGGCGGCCAGCCGGTCGGCGATCAGCGGCCCGACCGCATCGTCGCTGCGAAAGCGGTTGCCGATGCCGATGACCAGGCGCGTGCCAAGGCCGGCGGCAGCGTCCGTCACTCGACGACCTTGGGCACGGCGAAAAAGCCACCGACCGCCTCCGGCGCATTGGCCAGCACCTTGTCGGGATATTTGCCGTCGGTCACGATGTCCTCCCGCCGGCGCAGCTTCTGCACCGCCACGCCGGTCATCGGCGCCACGCCGGTGGTGTCGACCTCGTTCAGCGTCTCGACCCACTCCAGGATGCGGCCGAGCTCGACCGCCATCGGCTCCAGCTGATCCTCGTCGATGCGGATGCGCGCCAGTTTGGCAATGTGCCGGACGGTGGCCTTGTCGAGCGCCATGGTGTACCTGTGAGGATGATCGTTCCGCCCGCTACCTAGCACCCGCCCATGCCTGT
Organism: Alphaproteobacteria bacterium; assembly: GCA_009909005.1. Classification (GTDB taxonomy): domain Bacteria; phylum Pseudomonadota; class Alphaproteobacteria; order DSM-16000; family Inquilinaceae; genus JAAAOG01. The sequence goes on from JAAAOG010000136.1 coordinate 12,131, forward strand.
CTGCAAGTTCGAGGAGCTCCGCAACGCGCTCCAGCCCTTCCAGCGCCTGCTCGGGCTGGATGTCGGCGAGAAGACCGTCGGCATGGCCGTGGCCGGCGCCAATCTTTCGGTCGCCTCGCCGGTCGGCACCATCCGCCGGACGAAATTCGCCGCCGATGCCGCCCAGCTGTTCAGGACGGTCGACGAGTACGGCGTCGGCGGGCTGGTGGTCGGCCTGCCGGTCAATATGGACGGGTCGGAGGGGCCGCGCTGCCAGTCGGTGCGGGCCTTCGCCGCCAACCTGCTGGCGGTGCGCGACCTGCCGCTGGCCTTCTGGGACGAGCGGCTGTCCACCGCCGCGGTCGAGCGGGCGATGATCGGCGCCGACATGAGCCGGCGCAAGCGGGCGCAGAAGATCGACGCGGCGGCGGCCGCCTATATCCTGCAGGGCGCGCTCGACGCCCTCCAGCATGTCGAGCGCTCGCTGGCCGACCTGGAGGCCGACGCGGACGACGCCGACACGGTTGACGCAGACGACGACCTCGATGGGGAGCGCGGCTGAGTGCTTGCCGTTCTGCTGTCGGTCCTGCCGGTCTTTCTGCTGATCTTCCTGGGCACGGGCCTGCGCCGCATCGGCTTTCCCGGCGATGCGCTCTGGGCGCCGCTGGAGCGGCTGGTCTATTTCCTGCTCTTCCCGGCGCTGATGATCGGCACGCTGGCCGGCGCCGACCTCTCCGGCATGGGCATTGCCGGCATGGCCGCGGCGATTCTCGGCAGCCTGCTGGCGATGTCGGCCGTGCTGTTCGCCGCACGCCCGCGCCTCGGCATCTCCGGCCCGGCCTTCACCTCGGTGGTGCAGGGCGTCATCCGCATGAACACCTATGTCGGGCTGGCGATCGCCGGGACGCTCTACGGCACGCAGGGCCTCGCGGCAGCGGCGGTCGCGGTGGCCTGCATCGTGCCGACAGTCAATGTCGTCTGCGTTGCCGCCCTGGCCCGCTATGGCGCGGCCGTACCGCTGAGCCTGCTCGGGACGGCGCGCGAGCTGGCCCGCAACCCGCTGATCCTCGGCTGCGTCGTCGGGCTGGCCCTGCAGCTGAGCGGCCTCGGTCTGCCGCCGGTGATCGCGCCGATGCTCGACATTCTCGGCCGCGCCGCCCTGGCTCTCGGCCTGCTGGCGGTGGGGGCGGCGCTCGATTTCCGGGCCCTGCAGGCCGCCCGGACGATCGCCATGGTCTCGACGGTGCTGAAGATGGCGGTGCTGCCCGCCCTGACCGGGCTGCTGTGCTGGGGCCTGGGCGTGGCCGGCGTGCCGGCGGTGGTGGCGGTGCTGTTCTGCGGCCTGCCGACGGCGACCAGTGCCTATATCCTCGCCCGGCAGCTGGGCGGCGATGCCGAGCTGATGGCCGGCCTGATCACGCTGCAGACGGCCGTCGCCGTGGCTGTGCTGCCGGTCGCCATCGACCTGGCGGAGCGGGCCTTTGTCTGAGGCCTGGTCCCAGGCCCCGGAGCACCGGGCCCCTCGCCTCGCTGCATGCTGGCAAAGGACCCGGCACGCCGCCGTTTCAGTTCGCCATCTCTCAGTTCGCCATGTCCAAAACGATCCGCCCCTCGATCTCACCCCGCCGCATCTTGTCGAAGATGCCGTTGATGTTGTCGAGGCGATCGGTCGTCACCGTGGCCTTGACCTTGCCGGCGCCGGCAAAGTCGAGCGATTCCTGCAGGTCGAGACGGGTCCCGACGATCGAGCCGCGGACGGTGATGCCGTTCAGCACGACATCGAAGATGGGCAGGGGGAAGCTGCCCGGCGGCAGGCCGTTCAGCGCGATGGTGCCGCCGCGACGGACCATGCCCAGCGCCTGCTCGAAGGCCTTCGGCGAGACGGCGGTGACGACGACGCCGTGAGCGCCGCCGATCTCCTTCTTGAAGAAGGCGGCCGGATCCTGGTTCTGCGCATTGACCACGGCGGTCGCCCCCAGCCGTTCGGCGAGCCGCAGCTTGGCGTCGTCGATGTCGACCGCCCCGACATTCAGGCCCATGGCCTTGGCATATTGCACGGCCATATGCCCGAGCCCGCCGACGCCGGAGATCACGACCCAGTCGCCGGGTTTGGTGTCGGTCACCTTCAGGCCCTTGTAGACGGTGACACCCGCGCACAGGACCGGCGCGACCTCGGTGAAACTCACCGAATCCGGCAGCCGGCCGACATAGCCGGGGTCGGCCACCACATAGTCGGCAAAGCCGCCATTGACCGAATAGCCGGTGTTCTGCTGGCTCTCGCACAGCGTCTCCCAGCCGCCCATGCAATGCTCGCAATGCCCGCAGGCGGAATAGAGCCAGGGCACGCCGACCCGGTCGCCCTCCTTGATGTGGCGCACGCCGGCGCCGACACCGGACACGAAGCCGACGCCCTCATGGCCGGGGATGAAGGGCGGCTGCGGCTTGACCGGCCAGTCGCCCTCGGCGGCGTGCAGGTCCGTATGACAGACGCCCGAGGCTTCGATCTTCACCTGGATCTGACCCGGCCCCGGCTCCGGCACCGGGGCCTCGTCGATGACGAGCGGCGCACCGAAATCGCGAACGATCGCGGCTTTCATCGTCTTGGGCATCGACACTCCTCCTTAATCGATGGGTTGAACCCTGTTTTCGGTCACGGCACATGAGACGCGGACGAGACCGCCAGGTCCGGCGGTCACGACGCAATTCGAGAGTTTGCGGTGTTTTCTTGCCCTGTGCAATTGTCAATTTGCAGCGCGGGCTGCGCATTGTGGATCGCGCTGGCGAATTCCCACAATTTATTTATAGGATCGTTGCGAAATGCAACTGTTGCAATCGCAAGTGTCTGTTCCGGGAACCCGGCCGATGACCGGCACCGGCCCCTCCGATCCTGAAGCGGCCGTCTATGCCCGCGAGCGCCGGCATTTCCGCCCGGCTGCCGGGCGCTTGAGCCCCGGCCTGCTCACCTGTCCGATCTGCGGAACGAGGGCGGCCCGGTTCCTGCCCTTCGGCCTGTCGGGCCGGCGCAATGCCCGCTGCCCCGGCTGCGGCTCGGCCGAGCGGCACCGCTTCCTCTGGCTCTACCTGACGCGCCGGACCCGCCTGCTGGAGCGGCGCCTGCGGATCCTCCACACCGCGCCCGAGCCCTGTCTTGCCGCCCGCCTGCGGGCACGCCCGAATCTCCGCACCGTCACCGTCGACCGCTTCGACCCGGCCGCCGACCGGCGGGCCGACCTCACCGCGCTGCCCTTTGCCGACGCCGCCTTCAACCTCGTCCTCTCGTCGCACGTGCTGGAGCACATCCCCGATGACCGCGCCGCCATCGCCGAGATCGCCCGCGTCCTGCACCCGGGTGGCGAGGCGATCATCGCCGTGCCCTTCGATCCGCACGCGGCCCGCTCTCCCGAAGCCCCGGCCGCTGCGACGCCGGCGGCGCGGCAGGCTCTGTTCGGCCACCCCTATCATTTTCGGACCTACGGCCGGGACCTTGTCGACAGGCTGGCCGAGGCCGGCCTGATCGCGCGTCGGGTCGACAGTACGGCGATCCTGACGCCGCACCGGCGGCGATGCTTCCGGATCAACCGGAACCACCTCTTCCATTGCTACAGGACGGCGGCGACATGATTGTTCTTAAGACTTCCTTCACTGTAAAATTTAAGGCCATTTCAACAAATATATGAGAAGTGGATAATACCGATAATGAAATCGGTATTGGCGGAGCCGGAGAAGCAACGAACGACGTCCTCCGGTCTGACACTCCGGCAAGGCTTGGAGGAATTTGGTTTCGGAGGAGACCCGGTTATGCTTAATCATTTCTTGCCGCGTGGGCTTCTGGGACGCCTCAGAGCCTTTGCCGGCGACCGCAGCGGCGCACACATCACGATCGCGGCCTTCTTCCTGGTCCCGATCCTGGCCGCGAGCGGCGTGGCCATTGACAGCATCCGCGGCTATACCGTGAGGACGGCGCTGGCGGCTGCCGTGGATACGGCCACTCTGGCCGCCGCGCACGAGCGCGAAAGCGCCGACCGTCAAGCGACGTTCGATCGGTATTTCGCAGCCAGTTTTCCGGATGGCCATTATGGTGCGGAGATCGTCTCGACATCCTTGACCTACGATTCGATCGAACGCCGGCTCCACGGCTCGGCGGTGGTCGAGCTCGACACGACCCTGATGGCGGTGGTCGGACAGAACTCGCTGACAATCTCCTCCGACGCCGTCATCCAGGCCGAACTGCGGGGCATGGAGCTGGTGCTGGTCATGGACAACACCGGGTCGATGCGCGGCGGGGACAGCATCGGACGGATGAAGAATGCCGCCCGCGGCCTGATCAACGCGCTGTTCGACGGGAGCTTCGATACCCAGAACCGCTATGACGACACGCTCAGCCAGCAGGACCGGCTGGAGCTGGAGAACCTCTTTGTGGCGCTTGTCCCCTATTCGGCCACGGTCAATATCGGCCGCGGTGCCGGGGACCAGGCATGGACGCATGACGGCGTCGACTGGGAGGACGGCAGCTGGACGGGCGGCACGGAGCGTTTTGCCTGGCTGGACTCGGTCCCGGCGATCGACGACGCCCAGACCGAGAACACGCCGGGCAGTTCTCCCGACGCCTTCTACCAGAATTCCATCCGGGTCGACTATGCCAGCCGCACGCCGCTGTGCGTCTGTGACGATGATGACGAGACCGCGTGCGAACCGGGCAATGCCGCCGACCGTTCGGGCTGCAAGGTCGAGAATGGCCAGATCGTCTGGCAGGAGGTGGGCGGCGATCCGCGCGGCTGGCTGGGCTGCGTCATGGCCCGGGCGGGCGACCTCGACCGCACCGACACGCCGCCGGACCAGGACGACCATCTGTTCACGCCCTTCCTCTGGCACAGCAATGCCGCCGAAGAGCTGCCGGAAGATCCCCAGAACCGCAACAACGACTGGGACAATGACTACTACAACAGCTGGCCGGCAGACTTCAGCGAGCACGATACCGAAGCCGACACGCAGAACTCCTCGCGCGGGCCCAATCTCGGCTGCCCGCCGCCGATCACGCCGCTGACCCGGAACTATACCGAGATCATGGACGCCATCGACGAGATGGATGCCTGGCACCGCGGCGGCACCTGGAGCAATGTCGGCATGGCCTGGGGCTGGCGGGCCCTGTCGCCCCGCTGGCGCAGTCACTGGGGCCTTGCCGAAACCTATGAAACCAACCAGGTGCCGCTGGACTACGGCTATCCCGGGATGGAAAAGGTCGTCGTCGTGCTGACGGACGGCACCAACCAATGGTATCAAGACGATTTCACGTCTTTCGGGTACCGCACCGAAGGTCGGCCGGAGTCGCAAGGCGGCCTCGGCGCCACCAGCAACGGCACCGCCACCAGCGAAGCCAACAGCCGCATGGCAACGATCTGCGAACGGATGCGCCGCGGCTATCAGGGCGACGTCTATCCGCAGGTTGCGGAGGACAGCCCCGACCGCATCACCATCTACACCATCGTGCTGAAGGCGACATCGCAGGAGTCGACCTTCGAGAACTGTGCCTCGGCAGACGAGAACTACTTCTTCGCCAGTGACAACAGCGAGCTGGACGGCATCTTCCAGCGGATCTCCGAACAGCTGAGCGATATCCGCATCGCCGAATAGCCCGCGCGTCACGCACGCCGGGTGGCAAGAGCGGGGCGGGGCCATGGTGGTCCCGCCCTCTCGCGTTCCGGTCGGTCAGCGGTTCCCTGAGGCGACGGCCTCGTGCGGATCGTCGGCATCGTCGCGGAACTGCATGCGGCACAGCTTTGCATACTGGCCCCCGGCGGCCAGCAGGTCGTCATGGGTGCCCTGCTCCACCACGCAGCCGCCTTCCAGCACGCAGATCAGATCGGCGCTGCGCACCGTGGCCAGGCGATGGGCGATGACCAGCGTCGTGCGGCCGCGGCTCAGGCGCTCCAGCGCCTGCTGCACCGCCTGCTCGGACTCGGCGTCGAGCGCGCTCGTCGCCTCGTCGAGCAGCAGGATCGGCGCGTCCTTGAGGATCGCCCGGGCGAGCGCGATGCGCTGGCGCTCGCCGCCGCTCAGGGTCTGACCGCGGTCGCCGACGACGCTGTCATAGCCCTCCGGCAGCCGGCTGATGAAATCATGCGCCGCCGCCGCCTCGGCCGCCGCGCGGATCTCGGCGTCGGAGGCCTCCGGCCGGCCCATGGCGATATTCGCCCGCACCGTGTCGTTGAACAGGACGATGTCCTGACTGACCAGGGCGATGGAGCGGCGCAGGCTGTCGAGCGTCACGTCCCGCACATCCTGGCCGTCGATCACCACCCGTCCGGCGGTGACGTCGTAGAAGCGCGGGATGAGATTGAAGACCGTCGATTTGCCCGCGCCGCTGCGCCCGACCAGGGCGACGGTCTGCCCGCCCTCGACCCGGATGGTGCAATCGCGCAGGGCGGCGCTGTCGCCCTCATAGGTGAACGACACGTCTTCCAGCGCCACCGTCCCGGCCCTGACGCTTAGCGGCCGGGCGTCGGGCCGGTCGGTCACCGCCGGCTTCTCGTCGAGCAGGTCGAAGACCCGCTGCGTGCCGGCCAGGCCTTCCTGCAGCACCGCGTTCAGCGTGCCGAAGCTGCGGATCGGCTGGGCGGCGATCAAGAGGGCGCTGACGAAGCCGGTGAAATCGCCGACCGTGCCGGCCCCGGTGGTCACGCGGTAGCCGCCGAAGGCGATCACCCCGCCGACCGCCAGGCCGCCCAGCACCTCCAGGATCGGGTCGAGCCGCGCCCGGTGCTCCACCGCCCGCATGCGCAGCCGGTACATCTCGTCGAAGGTGGCGTCGGCCCGGCGCTGCTCATAGGGCTCCAACCGGTAGGCCTTGACCATGCGCGCGCCGCCCAGGCTTTCATTGAGCAGTGCGGTCATGTCGCCGATCTGCACCTGGGCGCTCTTGGACACGCGGCGCAGGCGCTTGCCGACCTCCATGATCGGGATGGCGGCGACCGGATAGATCAGCAGCACGATGATCGACAGCAGCCAGTCGAGATAGATCATCGAGATCACCAGCGCCAAGATGGTCAGCGCATCGCGCACCAGGGCGACGGCGGCGCTCGACAGGGCGTCGGCGATGTACTGGGTGTCGGCGGTGAAACGCGAGACCAGCGAGCCGATCGGATGGCGCCCCAGCCAGGCGAGGTCGGCGCGCAGCATGCCTCCGAACATCGCCTTCTGCAGTGCGGCCACCACCTTCATGGCGACCTTGTTGATCAGCAGCGTCTGCAGGTAAAAGGCGCCGCCCTTGGTCGCGGTGATCGCCAGGATGATGATGGGCATCAGCCAGACCACCCGCAGATCGCCGGCCTCGTAGAGGTCGTAGGCGTATTTGATCAGCAGCGGATAGGCGCCGGTGGTGGCCGCCACCACCACCATGAAGAACAAGGCGGCGGCCAGGGTGGTCCAGTGCGGCTTGACATGGCCGCGCCAGAGGCGGCGCAAGAGGGCGAGCGTCTTCTGGTCGAGGGTGAGGGCCTCGCGGCGGTCCTGGGAGCGGGCCATGGAACGAAACGGTCTCCGGCAGTCGCGGTCGGATAAGGATGCCAGGAGCCCTAGCCTGAAGGGGCCGTCCCTGTCCATCCGCATGGCTTGCCGGTCGACGGGGAACAGGGGGCACGCGGCCGGCCGTCACCGCTGTGGGAGCGATCCCCCCCAGCCGCCTCTCAGGCCTCAATCAAATGCTCAGTATGGCGCGGCGCCGGAATGAGAAGAAACCCGGCCCTTTGCAGATGCGGAAAGGGCCGGGGGGAAGCGATTACATCCGCTCGAAAATCAGCTTCTTGGTCTCGGCGATGGCCTTGGCCGGGTTGAGACCCTTCGGGCAGGTCTTGGTGCAGTTCATGATGGTGTGGCAGCGATAGAGCCGGAACGGGTCCTCGAGATTGTCGAGGCGCTCGCCCGTCATCTCGTCGCGGCTGTCGACGATCCAGCGATAGGCCTGCAGGAGGATCGCGGGGCCGAGATAGCGCTCGCCGCTCCACCAATAGCTCGGGCAGGCGGTCGAGCAGCAGAAGCACAGGATGCACTCGTACAGCCCGTCGAGCAGCTTGCGCTCCTCCTCGGTCTGCAGCCGCTCGCGGTCGGGCGGCGGGGCGGTCTGGGTCTGCAGCCAGGGCTTGATCGAGGTGTACTGGGCATAGACGTGGGTCAGGTCGGGCACCAGGTCCTTGACCACCGGCATGTGCGGCAGCGGGTAGATCTTGACGTCGCCCTTCACGTCCTCGGTCGCCATGGTGCAGGCGAGCGTGTTGATGCCGTCGATGTTCATGGCGCAGGAGCCGCAGACGCCCTCGCGGCAGGAGCGGCGGAAGGTCAGCGTCGCGTCGATGTCGTTCTTGATGTGGATGAGCGCATCGAGAACCATCGGCCCGCAGCGGTCGAGGTCGACCTCGTACTCGTCCATGCGCGGGTTCTGGCCGTCATCCGGGTTCCAGCGATAGACGTGGAACGTCTTCTTGCGCCGGGCGCCCGGCGGCTCCCCGAACTTCTTGCCTTTGCCGATCTTCGAATTGGCCGGAAGGGTAAATTCTGCCATCTCTCATTCGCCTCGTTACGCTGTCCGTATCGTGTCGGCCTTCATCAGGCCGCGAAGCGGACGATTTCGACTTCCACGCCGTTGCGGACCGCCGCTTCGGCCCGTTCCATGACTCGTCTCGACATATCCTCGGACAGATAATACTCTCCGCAATCGGAGCAGATATCGGCCGGCACGTTTTTCAGGACCACAGTCGACTCGCCGCGCGTCAGGACCACCGTTGCCAGTCCGGAGGCAGTATCTCCCTGCTTGCACAAGACACACTTCATTTGTTTCTCCGCGTCCTGTAGTCCGGCAGCCAGCGATCCATGTCGGGCAAATACACGGTCACGATGACATCCCGGGGAGGTTCTGTTCCACTGGCGACAACCACGTGAATTGGGGTCTCACCGACATAACCAAGGACCAACCGGCTCGGATAGGGCTGGTCTTCCCGGTATTCCCTAATGACCTCCCCCTGCTCCAGCACCTGGATAATGTCGTCCTTCCCGATACTTCGCTCAAACATGCGGCGAAGGGCGTGCTGCGAAAAGAGCCGTTGTCGCGGCACGCCTTTAGCCCATCACCTCAATAAACCCGGGCCTTGGGTGGGAAGGCCTGGACGTCGTTGGTCATCGGGGTCATGTGGACCGGGCGGAAATCGATGGTCGACTTGCCCTTTTCGTCGACCCAGATGACGGTGTGCTTCATCCACTCGTCGTCATTGCGCTCGGGGAAATCCTCGCGCGCATGGGCGCCGCGGCTTTCCAGGCGGTTGTTGGCGCTGTGCATGGTGGCGACGGCCTGGATCATCAGATTGTCGAGTTCCAGCGTCTCGACGAGGTCCGAGTTCCAGATCATCGACTTGTCCTCGACGCCCATGCCGCCGCGCTTGGACCAGACCTGGCCGAGCTTGTCGACACCCTCCTGCAGCACCTCGCCGGTGCGGAACACCGCGCAGTTGTTCTGCATGGTCCGCTGCATTTCCATGCGCAGGTCGGCGGTGCGGATCTCCTGCTTGTTGTGGCGGATGTGGTCGAGCCGGGCGATGGCGTTCTCGCCGGCATCCGCCGGCAACGCCTTGTGATGCCCGTTGGCTCCGTTGCCCTTCAGGATCTCGCCGGCGCGGTGGGCGGCGGCGCGGCCGAAGACCACGAGGTCGAGCAGCGAGTTCGAGCCCAGCCGGTTGGCGCCGTGCACCGAGACGCAGGCCGCCTCGCCGATCGCCATCAGGCCCGGCACCACGGCATCGGGGTCGTCCTTGGTTGGCGCCACCACTTCCGTGAAGCGGTTGGTCGGCACGCCGCCCATATTGTAGTGGACGGTCGGCAGAACCGGGATCGGCTCCTTCGTCACGTCGACGCCCGCGAAGATCCGCGCCGTCTCGGCGATGCCGGGCAGGCGCGAATGGATCATGTCGGCGTCGAGGTGCTCCAGGTGCAGGTAGATATGGTCGTGACCGGAACCGACGCCGCGGCCCTCGCGGATCTCGATGGTCATCGAGCGGCTGACCACGTCGCGGGAGGCGAGATCCTTGGCCGAGGGCGCATAGCGCTCCATGAAGCGCTCGCCCTCGTTGTTGGTCAGGTAGCCGCCCTCGCCGCGCACGCCCTCGGTGATCAGGCAGCCGGCGCCGTAGATGCCGGTCGGGTGGAACTGGACGAATTCCATGTCCTGCAGCGGCAGCCCGGCGCGGGCGACCATGGCATTGCCGTCGCCGGTGCAGGTATGGGCCGAGGTGCAGGAGAAATAGGTCCGGCCATAGCCGCCGGTGGCCAGCACCACCAGATGCGCCCGGAAGCGGTGGATGGTGCCGTCGTCGAGGTTCCAGGCGACGACGCCGCGGCAGACGCCGTCTTCCATCATCAGGTCGAGCGCGAACAGCTCGATATAGAACTCCGCCTCGTACTTCAGCGACTGCTGGTAGAGGGTGTGGAGCATGGCATGGCCGGTCCGGTCGGCCGCGGCGCAGGTCCGATAGGCCTGGCCCTTGCCAAACTGGGTGGTCATGCCGCCAAAGGCGCGCTGGTAGATCTTCCCCTCAGCCGTACGGGAGAAGGGCAGGCCGTAATGTTCCAGCTCGATAATGGCGGGAATCGCCTCCCGGCACATATACTCGATGGCGTCCTGGTCGCCCAGCCAGTCCGACCCCTTGACGGTGTCGTACATGTGATAGCGCCAGTCATCCTCGCCCATATTGCCGAGTGCGGCGGAGACGCCGCCCTGCGCCGCCACGGTGTGGCTGCGGGTGGGGAAGACCTTGGTGATGCAGGCCGTCTTCAGGCCCTGTTCAGCCATGCCGAAGGTCGCGCGCAGACCGGCGCCGCCGGCGCCGACGACAACGACGTCATAGGTGTGGTCGATGACCTGATAGGCGTTTGTGGGCGTGGTCGCCATGGCGGCTTAGCCTCCGAATGCAATCATGAGAACAGAGACGATCGAGGCAATGCCGAAGAACGCGAGAACGAGGCGGGTCACCACATTCACCGCGACCTCCAGCCATTTCGGCTCGATATAGTCCTCGTAGACGACCTGCATACCCAGTGCGGCATGATAGAACCCGAAGGCCAGGAAGCCGATCATCAGCGTCGCCGCGATCGGGTTGCTCATCCAGGAGGCCATGGCCGCATAGCCGGCATCGGCGCTGTCGGCGGCGGCGATCATCCCGATCACGGAGATCACGAACCAGATGGTCAGGGGGATGAGGGCGACGGCCGTCAGCCGCTGCACCCACCAGTGATGCGCGCCTTCCTTGGCGGAACCGAGGCCGCGGGCGCGCGCGACGGGCGTACGAAGGCTCATGCTAGATCTCACCGACAGACAGGTTGTCAAAACGGGCGAAGGACGAAACGGTCGGGGGACGCGAGAGGCTCACCAGACCGCAAAGGCGACGATCCAGGCGACCAGCGTCAGGCCGCCGGCGACGGCGACGGTCACCCAGCCGGTCTGGGTCACCGTTTCGATCTCCAGGCCGAGGCCGAGATCCCAGGCGAGGTGGCGGACGCCGTTGCACAGGTGGTAGAAGAGCGAGAACGACCAGGCGAGCAGCAGCAGCACCCCGAGGAACGAGCCGATCCAGTCCTGGGCCGCGGCAAAGGCCTCCGCACCCGAGGCGGCGGCGATCAACCAATAGGCGATCAGAAGCGTCCCCAGCGTCAGCGCCACGCCGGTCATCCGGTGAAGGATCGACAGCACGCTGGTGATCTGGGGGCGGTAGATTTGCAGGTGCGGCGACAGGGGCCGGTTTTGCGTAGCCGTTGGCATGTCTGGTCCTATGGCTCGAATGTCTCTTGCTGGATGGCACCGCGGCCCGGAACCGGGGCGGCGCGGGGGCGCTGGGCGGCTTATGTTGTGTTGCACCATTGCTAATAAGCGCCCGAAACCATCGAGTCAAATCACCCGATGTCGCAGTGCAAAAAATTCCGGAACTTGTTAAGGGGTTTTCGTCAGATCGGGCGATTGCCCCGATCGCGATCGGAGACGGCACGGCAATGACGAGCGATTCGGCCGGTCAACCCTGGGATGCTGCGGGTTATGCCGCCCATGCGCCCTTTGTCCCGGAACTCGGCGCCCCGCTGGTGGCGCTTCTGGCGCCGCGGCCGGGCGAGCGCATCCTCGATATCGGGTGCGGCGACGGGACGCTCACCGTTGCTCTGGCGGCGGCCGGCGCCGCGGTCGTCGGCGTGGATGCCTCGCCCGAGATGGTTGCGGCGGCGCGGGCCCGCGGCCTCGATGCCCGAGTCGCCGATGCCGCCGCCCTGCCTTTCGCGGGCGAATTCGACGCCGTCTTCAGCAATGCCGCCCTGCACTGGGTGCCGGACCATGACGCCGCCGTCGCCGGGATGGCCCGGGCGCTGAAGCCGGGCGGCCGGGCGGTGGGGGAACTCGGCGGCTTCGGCAATGTGGCGGCGATCGCCACGGCGCTGGCCGCGGTGATGGGGCGGCGCGGCTTCGCCGACTCGGTGCTGCCATGGCACTTCCCCACGGCGGCGCGCTTTGCCGAGCGGCTGGCGTGGCACGGCTTTACGGTGGAGAGCTGCGCGCTGACCCCGCGGCCGACGCCGCTGCCGACCGGCATGAGCGGCTGGCTGGAGACCTTCGCCGCCGGCATCTTCGGCCGCCTGCCGCCGGACGACCGGACCGCCGCCCGCGACGAGGCGGTGGCACTGCTGCGCCCGGCCCTGTGCGATGAGGACGACAACTGGACCGCGGACTATGTGCGCCTGCGCTTCGTCGCGCGCCTCACGGCCTGAGATACGGCGCGATTGCGATGCCGCCGATCAGAATGCTGCAGATGCCAAGGACCATGGTGATGATGGTTCCGACCATGAACGGGGTAGTCGGGTGGTGAGCAAGATCGGTCTTGGTTGCCGTGTCATCCAGACGCCATTCCACCTTCTCCAACCGCTTCTCCATCGACTGCAGCCGGGTCTCAAGTCCGGCCACTTCTTCCTTAGTCGCCATGCGCCGGTCGATTTCGGCGATGTCATCCTTGGTCGCCATGCGCCGCTCGATTTCGGCGATGTCATCCTTGGTCGCCATGCGCCGCTCGATTTCGGCGATGTCGTCCTTGGTCGCCATGCGCCGCTCGATGTCGGCGATATCGTCCTTGGTTGCCATGCGGTCGTGCATGTCGGTGACGAGCGGAAGCAGCTGATCGCGGATCAGCGTGTCGAGAGAGGCTTTCGGGTCGATGTGGTTCATGGGAGATCACCCGCCGCGGCGCGGCCCGCGTGCGCCGTGCATGGCGCATACCATAGCAAGAGGAGCACCCGCATAAAACAGAAATGGCAATGGGGGCCTGCCATCGCCAGCGTCTTGGCCATCCCTCCGGCTCTGTTGCGCCGGCCGGCGACCGGCCTATCTTGCGGCGCATGAGCGATCTGGACTTCGACAGGGCGCCGGAGTCGGTGCGGGTGGTGGTGGCGATGTCGGGCGGGGTGGACAGCGCCGTCACCGCCGCGCTGCTCGCCGAGGCCGGCTATGACGTCGTCGGCATCACCCTGCAGCTCTACGACCATGGCGCGGCGACCGGCCGCAAGGGGGCCTGCTGCGCCGGCCAGGACATCTACGACGCCCGGGCGGTGGCCGACCGGCTGGGCATCCCGCATTACGTGCTCGATTACGAAAGCCGCTTTTCCAAGAGCGTCATCGACGACTTCGCCGACAGCTATCTGCGGGGCGAGACGCCGATTCCCTGCGTGCGCTGCAACCAGCGGGTCAAGTTCCGCGACCTGCTCGACACGGCCCGCGACCTCGGCGCCGATGCCCTGGCCACCGGTCACTATGTCCGCCGCGTGCCCGGCTCCCGCGGGCCCGAACTGCACCGCGCCGTCGACCCGGCCAAGGATCAGAGCTATTTCCTCTTCGCCACCACGGCCGAGCAGCTGGACTTCCTGCGCTTTCCCCTGGGCGGCCGGAGCAAGGAGGAGACGCGGCGCCTTGCCGTGCGGCTCGCCCTGCCGGTGGCGGAAAAGCCGGAGAGCCAGGACATCTGCTTCGTGCCCAGCGGCCGCTATGCCGGCGTGGTGGAAAAGTTGCGGCCCGGCGCCGCCGATCCCGGCGATATCGTCCATGTCGAGGACGGGCGGGTGCTGGGCCGGCACGACGGGGTCATCCATTACACGATCGGCCAGCGCCGCGGCATCGGCGTCGGCGGCGGCCCGCCGCTCTATGTCGTGCGGCTCGACCCGGAGCGGCGGGAGGTGGTGGTCGGCCCGCGCGCGGCGCTGGGCCGCGACCGCGTAATTGTGCGCGAGGTCAACTGGCTGGGCGACCGGCCGCTGGACGATGCGGGCACGCGGGTGGCGGTGAAGCTGCGCTCGGCCCAGCCGGCGGTGCCGGCGACGATTCAGGCCGGCCCGGACGGCACCGCCGAGATCCGGCTCGACGAGCCGCAATATGGCGTGGCGCCGGGCCAGGCCGCCGTCTGCTATGACGGCGAGCGGGTCCTGGGCGGCGGCTGGATCGCCCGGGCCACGTGACCGGCTATGGAGGCGGCCGGGACGGCCGCGCTCCTATCAAGCCGCATCACGCCGCGTCGCGGTCGAGGACGCCGTCAATGGCCTGGTCGAGCCGCCGGCTCTCATCCACCACCAGGCTCAGAAAGCGCCGCCGCTCGGCCGGCGACAGCCCCGGATTGTCCCGCACAATCTCGCTCAGGCTGCGGATGGCGGTCAGCGGCGTGCGCAGCTCGTGCGCCGCCCGGCCATAGGCGTCGGTCTCGGCCCCGGTGGGACGTGCGACCCCCGGCGCCGGGCGGGCCGATCCCCGTTCGGCCATTTCCAAAGCCACCCGCTCGATATCGCCGCGCGACAGGCCGATATCGCTCAACATCCGATCGTCCATCCGGCCGAGCTCCCGCCGTGTCGCGGTGCGCCGGTGCCAGCGGCCGAGCGCCCGGCCGGTGGCCCGCGTCGCGCTCTTCAGCCCGCGATAGCCCGCAAGGCCCAGCCGCACCGTCAGGGCCACGGCGCCGCGCAGCAGCCCCGCCGTGAAAGCGGCGCGCGCCAGCCGCGCGTCCATCAGAACCTGCCGGTATTCCGGGCGAGTCGCCATCCACATATCCATGGTCTCCCTCCTTCCAGCCGATCGGCGCCGCGTTCTTCGCTGCCTCTCCCCGGCGCCGTCTTCTGAGGGGGAAGGTGACACGCCCCCTTGCATCAATCCAACGAATTGATATTATATGTTCCATCAGCGAAGGTGATGGAGGGAGCCGTGCTGCAGACCCTGGAGCCCGAATTGCTGCAGAGCTTCGTGGCGATCGCCGAGACCGGCAGCTTTACCGAGGCGGCGAAGCGCATCCACCGCACCCAGTCGGCAGTCAGCATGCAGATCAAGCGGCTGGAGGACCTGCTCGGCCGGCCGGTCTTCCTGCGCACCGGCCGCTCGGTCTCGCCGACACCGGACGGCGAACTGCTGCTCGGCCATGCCCGGCGGATCCTCCGGGCGCATCGCGAGGCGATCGCGGCCTTTGACGGCTCGGCCCTCGAGGGCACGGTGCGGATCGGCACGCCCGATCAATATGCCTCGCTGTTCCTGCCCGACATTCTCGCCGCCTTCGCCGTCGAGCATCCGCGCGTGCATGTCGAGGTGGTCTGCGACATCAGCATCAACCTGAAGCAGCGGCTGGAGGCGGAGACCCTGGACCTCGCCTTGCTGACCTGCGGGCACGGGCAGGAAAGCGGCGTCATCGTGCTTGACGAGCCGCTGGTCTGGGCCGGCTCGGCGCGCCATTGCGTGCACGAGCAGGTGCCGGTGCCGCTGGCCCTGTTCGAGACGGGCTGCATTTACCGCCGCTGCGCCGTGGACGGCCTGACCGAGATGGGCCGGCCCTATCGGCTCGCCTATACCAGCATGAGCCTGGCGGCGATCGAGGCGGCGCTGCGCGCCGGGCTCGCCGTCAGCGCCATTCCCCGCTTCGCGGTGCGCGATGGCCTGCGCATCCTGGGCGAGCGGGAGGGCTTTCCGCCGCTGACAAACTTCCAGGTGGCGCTGCTGAAGCGGCCGCATGCCGCCTCGCCGGTGCTCGACCGGCTGGAAGAACATGTCATCGAGGCGTTTCTGGGCGGCAGTGCGGCGGTCGCGGCCGGTCCGCGGACCGGACTATGTGGCGCCATGCCGAAAACGGCAGCTTTGGCGGGATGCGGCGAACAGGCTGCGGCCTGCCCGCCGGCTTGAGGCCCGCCAACCGGGCGGTTGAATCGGCCAAGCGGAGTGTCAAGCGGGCCGACAGGAGCGCCTGAGGCCGAACAGGCCGGCGAGTCCGGCGAGGATCAGCAGCAGGGTGGCCGGCGCCGAAACAGGCTGCGGTTGCTGGTCGGCGATTGGGGACGGCGACGTCTGTGGCGGCGCCGTCGGTTCGCCCGGTTCGGTCTCGCCGTCCGGCCCGCCGGTCCCGGGTGTCTCGTCATTTTCGGGCGTTTGCCCGACATTACCGTCGCCGGACGGGGGAGCGGCGGGACGCGGCGTATCCCGGGTTGGCGGTAGGGTGGAGACCACCTCCGGCGGCAATTCGGCGGGCAGATCCGGGTCGGACTGCAGCACGCCGGACAGTCCGGCAACCGAATACTCGTCGTTGAAGTCTCCGGTAGAGCTGAAGACGATCTTGTCAACCTTCAGGATTTCATCCAGACTGAAAAGAGACGCTCCATAGATATTATCGTCTGCCTGGTCAAAGCGCATGCCGCCGGCGGGGCCGACTTCCTCGTCATTGAAAAAAAACTGCACAAGAGCTTCTTCGCCACGCGGGCCACCGTCCGTGGGCATGAACAGGTCGGTCAGGGCTATGCCGGATAGGGCGAAGGGTGTGCCCTGTTGAAAGGAAATCGTCAGCTGTTCCGACCCGTCGATTTCGTCATTCTCGCCGCCGAGGATCCCGAATCCGTCCGTATCGTCCCAGTAGAGCCGGGTGTCCGCGCCCGCCGCGACTGTCACCCGTGTCGACAGGTCACCGGGGCTCTTGGTGCAGCTGGAACGGTGCAGGCAGTCGGAGGCAAACGCCTCACTGCGAAAATCGATGTCCAGGCCCTCGAAGCCCGCCATGGCATTCATCGGAGCCGCATCGGCCGACCGGCCGAGGCCCAGGAAAAGCACCAGAATCAGGCCACTCAGGGCGAGGCGTCCAATCATGTTAACCTTTTCCTACGAGTGACACAGACACTTCTTCTATTCAAAGCAAACCTCATACCATTCTATTTTTTCCTTTTAATTCAACGGATAACAGCCCCTTTTTGCAGTCATGTTTCAAGGCATGTAAAGCAGGCCTGACATTTCGGGCTGTCGTTCGGGCGACATCTGTAAGATTCTTCGACACCACGCGAAGGACATTGTCGCTGGGCAGCCCCAAGCAGACCGCATGAGGATGAAACAATCCTTAAGGAAAAGGACAGCGAGCGCCGGATGCGCCTTTCTGCGCAGATTTGCCGCGGAAATCAGGCCAGAGCGGTTTCCAGCACCCCGGCGATGCGCAGCATGGTCTCCTCGTCGAAGGGCCGTCCGATCAGCTGCAGGCCGAGCGGCTTCCATGAATTAGTCACACAGCTATCTACGTCGCTGCGGATTATGCCAATAATCAAAAAAATCGGAGGCAGGGAAAGCAAGCGAGGAGGGGGGAGTGATTCCCCCCTTCCCCCCTTAGGATTCTGGCTTCCTCCTCAACGACTCGCTACCATACTTCAAAGCTAGTCGGTTCTGCGGACCGGACTCAGGTTTCGTCATAGCGGTACCTCCTTAGATCCTGGTCATTGAGATACGTTTAAGGGCGTGAGGCAGATGTCTGCCAGTTGCTCAACGCTATCAGCCGACAACGGGTCGCGCAAGCAGCCTGTCGGCAAACACAAAAGCATCTCTTTCGTCACCGTCAAGACTGTGCGCGATCGTCCCCCTTAGGAAGTCATCCATCTGCACAGAATCAACTTCCTCGCGTGGAACGTGCTGACGGATCAACCCAACTTCTTTAAGAAGATCCACAACATGCTCCGCGACGCGACGTGCTTTGGCTACGTCACCAACTGACAAATATCCTCTGCAGAGGGTATCATACCGAGTATAACGGTGATCTGGTTGACGAGAAGTAAATTCCGCCAGCTCATGAATCCAATTGCCCATTTCAGTGTCAAGAACATGAAATTCAGTATTTGCATTGCTACCTTGCCTCTCTTCCCACCCATAATAAACGAGATTATTAATGCAAGCAATCCTTTCTTGCTCATCACCAGCTATCTTAAAAGCCTCGCGCGTCCAGCTGATAGCGTCCTGGAGTAATTTCCGGCGCTCTGATCTACCTGCATTCGTAACACCGCATTTGCTACTCTTGCGCCAGTATGTGTACCCGATGGTTCGTCGAAGAGCAGCCCTGATCCAATGGTCTCCCGTAATTCTTCTGTCATTTTCATTATCAAGAATCTCTTTTGCCTCAAAAAGTGCACTTAAAGCTTCATCGTAACTTTCTCGTCGTCTGAGGATGTACCCATGGCGATACCGAGACACAGAGTCATTAGGATAGTCTTTTTGGATTTCCTCATAAATTTGCTCTGCCTTGACAAGGTCATTACTTTCACCAGTGTTAAGAAGGCAGAATGCTCGCTCCATACGTAACCAATAAGATGCTTTTCTTGCTGCATCTTCATTTTGATAAAGATAATCTTTTTTATCTGAAATCAAAACTCTAAGTTCGGTTGCGCTCTTCTTGAATAAATCTTGCGCTAATGGCTCCAATTTCGTAGATTTCGCCTCCTCGATAATAGTGTAAATTTTTTTAAACGCTGTAGTAACCTCCGTTGGAGCTTCAACTAATTCCGAGAGAGCGTCAATCGGCGCCTCAGCGGACCTTTTTGCTTGTGATTCTTGCACTAACAGACCGGAGGTTTCTGCTGCTTGCTCATGTATTACCTCCACATACTGTATACAGCCGTCCATCATCGCCTTCAGTGCATTAAGATGCTTATTCCAAGTAATATTAGATGCAGAGCCACGGCTAATACTGTAACGCAACCGATGGTCTATCTCTCCCCACGCTTCTTCGAGGGTACTACGAACCTGAATCTCAAAAGGAAAAACAAAATCTTCGTCTGAGTTTTCTTCTTTTTCGATCTTACTCTTACATCCTAGGATCAAGTGAACAGAGGAATATTGGGTTTCTTTGCCCTCTATTCTAGGGACGTTGCTCAGACCAGCGTCAAGTATAACTTTTCTAACACTCTCAGTAATAGAAAGAGGGTCGTTCTCTGGTCGACTAGTATAAATTACTGATTCAATTAATAAATCTTTTATAAACGGCGATCTATACTGAGACTCATGCTTGACCATCTTAAGGATTTCGTTAACGGTTTTTGTCACCCCACTCTGAAAATATGTAACAATTCGAATCCCAAGAATATCATTTAAATGCTCCGGTTGGAAATCGCTCATACCCTCCGCGCGCTTTTTCAGCACCTTTCTCAAAATACTTCTTCTCTCTTTTATTCGTGATTTCATCGAAAGCGCGCTCGACAATACATCTTCATTGTCATATAACTCTGACATGATTTTCTTTTCGACAGGGCGCGCTGCTTCAATTAAGCGAAAAGCGCTATTTTCAATTTTTTGCCGATCAGACTCGTCAAACCCACTGACCATTCTACCACCTCGATTGGAAACTAACATTTTCGCTAACATTAATGCAGATACGCTCGAATTTCAAGCGTCAAAAAAATGAGCGAAAGCCCAAGCTTAGAGAAAACTAGGTGCATAATATTATTTTACAAAGGTTTCCAGCATCCCGGCGATGCGCAGCATGGTCTCCTCGTCGAAGGGCCGCCCGATCAGCTGCAGGCCGAGCGGCATGCCGTCGGCGCCCAGCCCGGCCGGCACGGAAATGCCCGGCAGGCCGGCAAGGTTCGCCGTCACGGTGAAGACGTCGTTCAGGTACATCATCACCGGGTCGTCGGTCTTTTCGCCGACCTTGAAGGCGGTCGAGGGCGCGGTCGGGGTCAGCACCGCATGGCAGCTCTCGAAGGCCGCATCGAAATCGCGCTTGATCAGGGTGCGCATCTGCTGCGCCTTGAGGTAATAAGCGTCGTAATAACCGGCAGACAGCGCGTATGTCCCGATCATGATGCGGCGGGTCACCTCGTCACCGAAGCCTTCGGCGCGGGTGTTCTCGTACATCTCGATCAGGTTCTTGCCGGGCACCCGCAGGCCGTAGCGCACCCCGTCATAGCGCGCCAGATTGGAGGAGGCCTCGGCCGGCGCCACCACGTAGTAGGTCGGCAGCGCGTATTTGGTGTGCGGCAGGGAGATGTCGACCACCTCCGCCCCCGCCTGGCGCAGCCGGTCCGCCCCATTCGCCCAGAGCTGCTCGATCGCCGCCGGCATGCCCTCCACGCGGTACTCGCCCGGCACGCCGATGCGCAGGCCGCGAATGTCGCCGGTCAGCGCCGCCTCGAAATCCGGCACGGGCATGTCGACCGAGGTCGAGTCCTTCGGGTCGAAGCCGCACATCGACCGCATCAGGATCGCCGTGTCGCGGACCGTGCGGGCAAAGGGCCCCGCCTGGTCGAGCGAGGAGGCAAAGGCGATGGTTCCCCAGCGCGAGCAGCGGCCATAGGTCGGCTTCATGCCGACAATGCCGCAAAAGCTGGCCGGCTGGCGGATCGACCCGCCGGTGTCGGTTCCCGTCGCACCGATCGCGGTATACCCCGCCACCGCCGAGGCCGAACCGCCCGAGGAGCCGCCCGGCACCAGATCGGCTTCGGGCTCGGTGGTGCGCCGCCGCGGGTTGATCGACGGAGCATAGTAGGACGTCATGGTCGACGAGCCCATGGCGAACTCGTCGAGATTGGTCTTGCCCAGCATCACCGCGCCGTCGCGCCAGAGATTGGCGGTGACGGTGCTTTCATAGGTCGGCACGAAGCCGTCGAGGATATGGCTGGCCGCGGTGGTCAGCACGCCGTCGGTGCAGAACATGTCCTTGACGGCGATCGGGATGCCTTCCAGCGGCCCGGCCTCGCCGCGCATCCGCCGCTCGTCGGAGGCTCGGGCCATCGCTTGCGCCTTGTCCGGCGTCTCGGTGATATAGGCGTTGAGTCCGCGAGCGCCCTCCATGGCGGCGATATGCGCGTCGGCCAGCTCGACGGCAGTGATCTCCTTCTTCTCCAGAAGGTCGCGGGCTTCGACGAGGGTCAGCCGGGTCAGGTCGGTCATCGGTCTTCTGCGTCGGACGGGCGGGCGGGCGAAAGGGTCGGGCGTTGGACGGCGGCCGAAGCAAAGCAACAGCAAGGCGCCGGCTACGGCGTCAGGGCGATATCGGCAACCGTGCCGCCGGTCAGCGTTTCCAGAGCGGCGGGGCTCAGCCGGAACACCGCGTTCGGCGTGCCGGCTGCCGCCCATATCTCCTCGTATTGCAGCAAGTCCCGGTCGATGACAATCAGGATCGGCGCCTCATGGCCGACCGGCGGCACGCCGCCGATGGCATAGCCGGTCGCCGCACGGACAAAGGCGGCGTCGGCGCGGCCGATCTTCTCGCCGCCGGTCTTGACGGACAGGACAGCCGCCACCGCCTTTTCGTCGACCCGGTTGCCGCCGCTGGCGACGACCAGCACCGGCGTGCCGCTGCCCTTCGTCCTGAACACGAGCGATTTGGCGATCTGGCCGACGCTGCAGCCGATCGCCGCCGCCGCCTTCGCCGCGGTGCGGGTCGATTCGGCAAAGGTGACGACCGGCCCGTCATGCCCCCGAGCCCGCAAGGCCGCCTGGACCTTCAGCGCGCTGGGCGGCAGGTCGCCGGCAGCGGCGGGCGCCGCCGGCAGGGCCGGCGCGGTCGGCATTCCGGTCATCCGGAGAGCTCCCGGGCGCGGCGGACGGCGGCGGCCACCGCCTCTTCCATCAGCCGATCCAGTGCTCCGTCGCGCATCAGCACCTCCAGCGCCGCCTCGGTGGTCCCACCCGGGCTGGTGACGTTCCGGCGCAGCGTGCCGGCGGGTTCGGCGGATTGCTCAAGCAGGGCGCCGGCTCCGATCACCGTTTCCCGCGCCAGGCCCACCGCCATCCGGGCCGGCAGGCCGGCCGCCGTCCCGGCCTGGGCCAGGGCCTCCGCCAGCAGAAAGACATAAGCGGGGCCGCTGCCCGACATGGCTGTCACGGCGTCCAGCTGGTCTTCACTGTCCGCCCAGTTGACCGAGCCGACCGCGCTCATCAGGCCGGTGCACAGCGCGCGGGCCGGATGGTCGACCTCCGGACCGGCGACCAGCACCGACACCCCCTTGCCGATCGCGGCCGGCGTATTCGGCATCGCCCGCACCACGGCCGCCTCGCCGCCCAGCGCCGCCTTGATCGACGCGATCGTGCGTCCGGCGGCAATCGACAGCACCGTCGTCCCGGCCGCCGCGAAGGACCGATAGGCCGGCAGCACCGCACTCATCATCTGCGGCTTGACCGCCACCACGATCGCGTCGGGCTGCAGGTCGGTCGGGAGTGCCGCCGGGTCGATGGCACAGCGGACCAGGGCGTGGTTGCGCAACTCGGCCGGGATCGCCTCAAGCGCCGGTTCGATAATATGGACGCTGGCGACACCGGCGCGTTCGAGCCAGCCCCCGAGCAGGGCCTGGCCCATCTTGCCGCAGCCGACCAGAAGGAGCCGGGGCAGCGCTGCCATGAAACTGTCCTCGACCACGACGCAGGGGATCACGCTTCGCCAGCCGTATCGAGAATGGCGGCCGAGACCGCCTCGCCGGGCGATTTGCCGCCCCAGATGACGAACTGAAAGGCGGGATAGAACCGCTCGCACTCGCTGAGCGCGATTTCCACCAGGTCCTCCAGCTGCTCGGTGCTGGCGCCCTGGGCGCCGCGCAGCAGAGTCGTCTGGCGGAACATCGGCGTCGTCTCTTCCGTGTCGACATCGAAATGACCCAGCCATAGACGTTCATTGACCACGGCCAGCAGCTCGAAGATCGCCGCCCGGCGATTATGCGGCACGCGGATATCGTATTGGCAGGAAAACTGCATAGCGCTGACTTCGTCCTGCCAGAAGAAAAACATCCGGTAATTGCACCACCGCCCAGAAATTTCGACCACCATTTCCTCCGGGCTCGCCCGCTCGAAGGCCCAGTCATTCGCCGAGACGATTTCCTCGAGGACGTCCAGCGGGTTCTGGGTGAAGGTGGCGGTTTCCATGGCCAGGGATGTCATCGGCGGGGTCCTCCCTGTGGGAATCTCATCTATTGCCCGGGACAACCGGTGATCGGGGTGCGTCCGCAACGCACCGCGGTTGAGTCCCGGCCGCTCCCCGGGACCCACGAATCGACCGTCGCACAGACGCCGAAGACGCGCAACCTGCAGGAAAGGCCGGGAAACGGAAACACGGCCGCGCCGCGCCGCCGGGACCTTGACGCCCTATGCGGCCCCGCCCGGCCCGGCCTCCGCCGTGCCGGGACCGCCGGGCGGCGAGACGGCCGCGGCGTCACCCGATTCCAGCCGCGCTTCCAGTTCGGCCACTTTCGCCGCCAGGGCTTCCTGCTCGGTGCGGGCCGTCTCGGCCATCTCCCGCACGGCGTCGAACTCTTCGCGGGTGACCACGTCCATGCGGGCCAGCATGCGCTCAAGCTGTTGGCGAACCTGGGCCTCCAGCTCTTCGCGAAGGCCCGCCGCCGTCCCCATGGCGCCGCTGGCCAGCTTGGCGAGGTCGTCGAACAGCTTGCTGTCCATCTGCATGACCGGCTCCTCATTGCCGATAGGGCGTCGCAGCCGCGCCGGTTCCGCCCGCGCACCGGCGGTCGTCCGTCCGGTCCCGTGAGCGGTGCTGAAATCCGAAAGCAGGCCGGGCCGTCTGTCCCGGGCACGTCCACCCGCAGCAGCCACCGGCGAAACGGTGAAGCGAAATATGACGGGGGACCGGCCGCATTGCAATGGCACTTCCGGCGGACCTATAAGGACCCCGACAGGCATAACGCGCGCGCCGGCCGCCCATGCCGGCCCGCAATTGTCCCCGGAACGCCCAGGCCGTTGTCATGATCGTCATCACCGGCGGTGCCGGTTTCATCGGCTCCAACCTCGTTGCGGCGCTGCAGGACCGCGGCCATACCGACCTGGCGGTCATCGACCGTCTCGGCTGCGGCGACAAATGGCGCAACCTCGCCAAGCGCGAACTCGCGGCCCTGCTCGAGCCGGACCAGCTCTTCGCCTTCCTGCACAAGCATCGCGGCGAGATCGAAGCGGTGTTCCACCTCGGCGCGGTCACCTCGACCACCGAGACCGATGGCGACCTGTTCGTCCGCGACAATCTCATGCTGTCGCTCGATCTGTGGCACTGGTGCGCGGCCGCCGGCACGCGGCTGATCTATGCCTCCTCCGCCGCGACCTATGGCGACGGCGCGCAGGGCTTCGGCGACGATGCCGGCAGCGAGGCGCTGGCGCGGTTGCGGCCGCTCAACGCCTATGGCTGGTCGAAGCATCTGGTCGACCGCCGCGTGGTGCGGCTGGCGGCACGCGGCGGGCCGGCCCCGCCGCAATGGGCCGGGCTGAAATTCTTCAACGCCTATGGGCCGAACGAGTACCACAAGGGCGACATGGCCAGCGTCGTCTCGCGGCTCTATCCGCAGGTGCTGGCCGGCGAGCCGGCCCGGCTGTTCCGCTCGCACCATCCCGACTATCCGGATGGCGGCCAGAAGCGCGACTTCGTCTGGGTCGGCGACTGCGTCGACGTGATGCTCTGGCTGTTCGACACGCCCGCCGTCTCGGGCCTGTTCAATGTCGGCAGCGGCCGGGCGCGGACCTGGCTCGACCTCGCCCACGCCGTCTTCGCAGCCGCCGGGCAGGCGCCACGCATCGCGTTCGTCGACATGCCCGAGGCCTTGCGGGACAAGTACCAGTACTTTACCGAAGCCCGGATGGACCGGCTGCGCGCCGCCGGCTATGACCGGCCGGGGACGAGCCTGGAAGACGGCGTCCTGACCTATTGCCGGGACTATCTGGGCGCCGCCGATCCCTATCGCTGAGATCGCTGAAAGGCGGGAAAGCAGGGCCGATGCTCGCCATACCCTTTCCGGCCATCGACCCGGTGGCCATCGAGATCGGGCCGCTGGCCATCCGCTGGTACGCGCTCGCCTATCTCGCCGGCTTCCTCCTCGGCTGGCGTTATGCCGTCCGGCTGGCCCGGCGCGATGCCGGGCCGCCCTCCGGTCCCGATATCGACGACTTCCTGACCTGGGCGATCATCGGCGTCATCCTGGGCGGGCGGATCGGTTTCGCCCTCTTCTATAATCCAGCGTACTTTCTCGCGAATCCGCTGGAGATCCTGAAGATCTGGGAAGGCGGCATGGCCTTTCACGGCGGGCTGATCGGCGTGGTCCTGGCGATCATCCTGTTCGCCCGGCACCGCGGCCATTCGCCTTTCGTGCTGGGCGACATCATCGCCTGCGTCACGCCGATCGGGCTGTTCTTCGGCCGCATCGCCAATTTCATCAACAACGAGCTGTGGGGCCGCCCGACCGACCTGCCCTGGGCCGTCACCTTCCCCATCCCGCCGGAATGGCAAGCGTTGATCCCGACCGTGCCGCGCCATCCCAGCCAGCTCTACGAGGCCTTTCTGGAAGGCTTGGTGCTGTTCGTCATCCTGGCGCTGCTGGCCCGCAGGCCCGCCGTCCGCGCCCGGCCCGGCCTGCTGACCGGGGTCTTTCTGACCGGCTATGGCGTCTTCCGCTTCCTCGTCGAGTTCGTGCGACAGTACGACCCGCGCGAGGGCCTGTTCCTTGGCGTGTTTACCACCGGCCAGCTGCTTTCGGTCCCCATGGTGCTGGCCGGCATCGCCTTCATCCTCTGGGCCCTGCGCCGGCCGCCCCGGCGCCAGGGCCGTGCGGCGGAGACAGAGGCGGCAGGATGAGCGGCGACAAACCCGCGGACACCCCCGCAGACGGCCCCGCGGACAGCCCCGCAGACAACGGCCTGACAGCGCTCCTCAGGGCGCGCTTCGAGAGTGCCGGGCCGATGACCGTGGCCGAATTCATGGCCGAGGCGCTGAGTCACCCCCGCTACGGCTATTATGCCACCCGCGATCCCTTCGGCCTCGCCGGCGATTTCACCACCGCACCCGAGATCAGCCAGATGTTCGGCGAGCTGATCGGCCTGTGGTGCGCCCAGGTCTGGGGGCAGATGGGGGCACCCGACCCGGTCCGTCTGGTCGAGCTGGGGCCCGGCCGGGGCACGCTGATGGCCGATGCCCTGCGTGCTGCGGCGGTCATGCCAGCCTTCCGCACGGCGCTTCGCGTGCACCTTGTCGAGACCAGCCCCGTCCTGACGGCGGCCCAGCAGCGGACGCTGGCCCGGGCCGGCCCGCCGCTCGCCTGGCACCGGGCCCTGGAAGAGGTGCCCGCCGGACCGATGCTGCTGGTCGCCAACGAGGTCTTCGATGCGCTGCCGGTGCGCCAGCTGCAGCGCGGGCAAGGCGGCTGGCACGAACGCCTCGTCGACTGGGACGCCGAGGCGGGGCGTTTCCGCCTGGTGTTGTCGCAGCGCCCGCTGATCGACGACAGCCTGCCTGATCCGGCCGGTCTGGCCCCGGGAACGATCATCGAGCGCTGTCCGGCCGGAGAGGCGCTTGCCGCCGCGCTGGGCGCCCGGCTGGTGCGCGACGGCGGGGCGGCGCTGATCATCGATTACGGCCATGCGGCCTCCGGCCCCGGCGAAACGCTGCAGGCGGTGCGCGGCCATGCCTATGCCGACCCGCTGGCCGATCCGGGGAAGGCCGACCTGACGGCCCATGTCGATTTCGCGCGGCTGGCGGAGGCGGCACGATCGGCGGGTGCGGCCATCTACGGCCCCGCACCGCAGGGGCCCTTCCTCGCCGCGCTCGGCCTCGCCATGCGGGCCGAACGTCTGACGGCCGGAGCGACGCCGGCGCAGGCCGAAGATATCCGCGCCGCCCTCCACCGCCTTACGGCGCCGGAACAGATGGGCACGCTGTTCAAGGTCATGGCGATGACGGCCGGCCGACTCCCGCCGCCCCCCGGTTTTGCAGACAGTGCCGTCTGACGCAAACGGGGCGGCGTTCGTCGACCACCCGGCTCTGTCACGGCCTCCATCTCTTGCATCCCTGGGTAACTGGATGCATAGACATCCCATGCCGGGCGCCGATCAGATCTACCACCGCCTGTTCTCCCATCCGCTGATGGTGGAGCAGCTGGTCCGCGACTTCGTGGATGATGCCATGGCCGCCGGCCTGGATTTCCGGGGCATGGCCCGCGTGAGCGCCAAGTCCTATGGCCGGAGCGGTGCGCGGCGCGACGGCGACGTCATCTGGCGGATTCCGACCGCCTATGGCACCGACATCTACCTGTATCTCATGCTGGAGTTCCAGTCGCAGAGCGACCCATGGATGCCGGTCCGCACGCTCGTCTATCAGGGTCTGCTCTGGCAGCAGATCATTGCCGAAACGCGGCTGAAG
The DNA here is from genome assembly GCA_009909005.1 of Alphaproteobacteria bacterium. Classification (GTDB taxonomy): domain Bacteria; phylum Pseudomonadota; class Alphaproteobacteria; order DSM-16000; family Inquilinaceae; genus JAAAOG01. Next base: position 39,559 of record JAAAOG010000136.1, read on the forward strand.
TCAGAGGACCGGCTGCCACCGGTTCTGCTTGTGGCGATCTATAATGGCGGACGGCGCTGGTTGGCCGAAACCAGACTCGACCGGCTCATCGCTCTGCCTAAGGACTCACCGCTCTGGCGTTGGCAGCCGCAGGCCCGATACCATCTTCTGGATATGGGCGCGATTCCCGGCGAAAAGCTGGCCGGAAAGCGAAGCCTGGCGACCCTGCTGGTCCGGCTGGAACAGCAGCAGGATCCTGATACGCTCTTGCCTCTGATCGACGAGGTGATCGACTGGTTCCGGAGGCATCCTGACTATGACGGACTGAAACGGCTTTTCGCGGAACTGGTCACGAATGTGATCGAAGGCTCGGGGATGCCGCTGCCCGTCCCGGACGATCTGCAGGAGATGAAGACCATGCTTGAGACCTTGGGCAAGACGTGGCGCGAAGAGTGGACGGCCGAAGGCAGAGCCCAAGGTCTGGCCGAAGGCATGGCCAAAGGCCTGATGGAAGGCCAGCATCAGGCTCAGGTCCGCACATTGCTCCGTCATCTGGAGCGGCGCTTCGGGCCGGTGCCGGAAGAAGTCAGGCAACGGGTCGAATCGGCCGACGCCGGGACGCTCGATCGCTGGCTCGACCGCATCCTGGACGCGCCGACCCGCGAGGCGGTTTTCGAACAATAAGGCAGCGGTGTTACGCTTCGGCACCGGGGTCGATGACGAAGGAGCCGATATCGCCGCTGCCGGCCGGGTTGATCACGTCCTCATCGATGAGAATGCCGCACTGTTCCCGGCCGAAGCCGTGCGTCCCGGCTTCGATGATCTGCTTCAGGTGCCACTTGCCGCTCTGGTCGAAGGCTTTGCTGCCGCGCCAGCCCATCGCCCCGGCCAGCCAGAGGTAATCCGCCAGGCTCTTCGCCGCGACCGCTTCGAGGACGGCGCCGCAGCCATAGGCGCCGACCCTGTAACCCGGCGCGCCGCCGCGGGCGGCGTCCAGGCCGGCGCGGATGCCTTCGAAATAGGGCACGATGCGGCCGGCGATGTCCGCCTCGGTCGGATCGAAATCCACGGCGAAATAGATCGCCGAGCCGGCCGGCTGGCTGATCTCCCCGGCGGCGATGTCATGGGCCGTACGCGCCTGTTCGGCGCCGGCGGCGTGGTCGAAGCGCTCCGCGCTGTTGTTGAAATCCTCATAGACGACCAGCAGCCGCAGGCCGGCGCGGCAGATGGCGCGGGCTTCGTCCAGGCTCAGCAATTTGCTGCTCGACCGGGCCTGCGTGTAATACCGGATGGCTGTGCCATAGTCGTTTCGCTTGAAGCAGCCCGGGTCCGTGACCCGCGACGCGCTGTCGAACGCCTTGCTCATCATCCCTCTCCTTGAAGCCCGCGCATGTTCGCCGCTCTTTGCGTGCAGTGTAAATCACCGGTGGCCGGGCTGCTAGTCTGGGGCTGCGGAAACGCCGCCCCCCACCGCGGCTCTTGGCTGTCGCAGTGACAGGTGCCGATATGATATGAGTGAGCCTCTGGTGAACGGCCTGCCGTCCCCTGCCGACACCCCTTCGCCCTGCGACCGCCATGCTGCCCGAATTTGCCGAGACGCTGCCGCACGCCTTTTTCTCGCGCGAGGGCGGGGTGAGCGAGGGGCTCTACGCCGCGCGCAATTGCGGCTTCGGCTCGGGCGATGCGCGGGAGAACGTCGCCCGCAACCGGGCGCTCTGTCTGGACGAGCTCGGCGTGCCCGGCGCCCGGCTGCTGACCCTCAACCAGGTGCACAGCCCGGAGGTGGTGGTGGCCGACGCACCCTGGGAGCCGGAGGAGGCGCCGCGGGCCGATGCCCTGGTCACCGACCGGCCGGGCCTCGCCCTCGGCATCCTCACCGCCGACTGTGCGCCGGTGCTGCTGACGGACCCCGAGGCGGGGGTCATCGGCGCCGCCCATGCCGGCTGGAAAGGCGCACGGGCCGGAGTGCTGGCGCGCACTCTGGCGGCCATGGCCGCGCTCGGTGCCCGGCCGGCCCGCATCCGGGCGGCGATCGGCCCGTGCATCGGCCCCGACAGCTATGAGGTGAGCGGCGAATTCCGGAACGATTTCCTGGCTGACGATCCCGGCCATGACCGCTTTTTCCGCCCGGCGCCGCGCGCGGGCCATGCCTTGTTCGACCTGCCCGGCTATTGCCGGGCCGCCCTTTCGGCCCTGGGCATCGCCGCCATCGCCACCCACGGCGCCGACACGCTGGCGGACGACAGGCGCTGGTTCAGCTATCGCCGGTCCGTGCTGCGCGGCGAGCCGGACTATGGCCGGTGTCTCTCGGTAATCTGTCTGCCGTCCTGACGCCGTGTGCAAATATCGATGACCCTGGGAACTCATCCGGACGCCACACCTATGCCCTATATGATCATGTTTGCGATCCTTTGCCTGCTTGCGCTTCTGGCGTCGTGCATGATGTAATCCTGCCGACCCGGCCGTTTTGC
>JAAAOG010000011.1 GCA_009909005.1 Alphaproteobacteria bacterium
GACAAGAATCAATCCGCACATGGTGTATGTCACAGGACGCATGGGGTCACCCTCCTGAGGGACGAACGGATGATCGGTGCCCTCGTCGCACCGTCCAAGCGATGAACGGTAAGGAGCCTGCCGCTATTCCGTGGCGGAAGCGTGACCGATCCGGGCAAGGATGCGGGCGGCGCCGGGCCTTGCTCTTTTGCCGCAACGGCAGCCGGCCCATATCCGGCGCGTTGACTGCGACAGCACGGGAACCGGCCACCCATGCCGGACGATCCAAGTCAGGGGCGCGAGCCGGGGCCGGCGCTGATCACCTTCGGCTGCCGGCTGAACGCCTATGAGAGCGAAGTGATCCGGCGGCATGCCGGGGCCGTTGAAGCGGAGTCGGGCGTGCCGCTGGTCGTCGTTAACACCTGCGCCGTCACTGCCGAGGCCGAGCGCCAGGCCCGTCAGGCGATTCGCAAGGCCCGCCGCGCCAATCCGGAGGCCCGCATCGTCGTCACCGGCTGCGCGGCGCAGATCGCGCCCGAAAGCTGGGCCGCCCTGCCCGAGGTCGACCATGTCCTCGGCAATGAGGACAAGCTGCGCGCCGAGACCTGGCAGCGTCTTGCGGCCGGCCCGTCAGACGCGGCGGCCTCGCTCCAGGTCACCGACATTCAGGAGGTCCGCGAGACCGCCGGTCATTTGATCGAGGGGTTTGAGGGGCGGGCCCGCGCCTTCGTCCAGGTCCAGCAGGGCTGCGACCATCGCTGCACCTTCTGCGTCATCCCCTATGGCCGCGGGCCGTCCCGTTCGGTGCCGATCGGCGAGATCGTCCGCCAGGTCCGGACCCTCGCCAAGAGCGGCTATTGCGAGATCGTCCTGAGCGGCGTCGACATCACCGCCTATGGCCCCGACCTGCCCGGCAGCCCGACGCTCGGCCAGATGGTCCGCCGGCTGCTGGCCCAGGTCCCGGAGGTGACGCGGCTGCGCCTTTCGTCGCTGGACCCGGTGGAGATTGACGACGACCTCTGGCGGCTGATCGCCGAGGAGCCGCGGCTGATGCCGCATCTGCACCTCAGCGCCCAGGCCGGCGACGATCTGATCCTGAAGCGCATGAAGCGCCGCCATGCCCGCGCCGATGTCGTCGCCCTGTGCGACCGGGCCCGGACGCTGCGGCCCGGCATCGCCTTCGGCGCCGACCTGATCGCCGGCTTCCCGACCGAGAGCGAGGCGATGTTTGCCAACAGCCTGGCCCTGGTCGAAGACTGCGACCTCGCCTTCCTGCACGTCTTTCCCTATTCCGAGCGGCCCGGCACCCCGGCCGCCCGCATGCCGGCTTTGCCCATGGCCGAGCGCAAGGCGCGCGCCGCCCGGCTGCGCGCCGCGGGAGAGGCGGTGCTGGCAGGGTTCCTTCAGGCGCAGGTCGGGCGCGTTACGGACGCGCTGATCGAGCAGCCGGGTCTGGGCCGCACCCCGCATTTCGCCCGGGTGGCACTTGCAACGGCCGGCGACGGCCCGTCGCCGGAGCCCGGCGCCGTCGTGCCGGTCCGGCTCACCGGCGTCGCCGGCGACCGGCTGACGGGAATGGTGTGCAGTCGCTCGGACAAGACTTGAGTCACCCCCGCGGAGCTTGTCCCCGCTTTCGTGGGGACAAGCTCCGCGGGCGTGACCCAGGCTTGGACGCTACGACTTCCCCGCAAGGCTCTTGTAGAGGTCGAGGGTCTGCTGGGCGACGCTCGACCAGCTGTAATGGTCGATCACCCGCTGCCGGCCCTTGCGTCCCATCTCCGCCGCCAGATCCGCATTGTCGACGAAGCGGTTGATGGCCTCGGCCAGCCGGGCGGCAAAGGCGCCGCCGTCCAGCGGATCGTGCGGCGGTTGCGGATCGATGCCGGCATCGACCAGGAATCCGGTCTCGCCGTCGATGACGACCTCCTTGATGCCGCCCAGGGCACTGCCGACCACCGGCGTCCCGCAGGCCATGGCCTCGAGATTGATGATGCCGAAGGGCTCGTAGATCGACGGGCAGCAGAAGACCGCGGCGTGCGAGTACAGCACCACCTTGGTCTCGAGCCCCAGCATCTGCGGAATGAACACCACGCCCGGCCGTTCCGCCTGCAAGGCCTGGACCTGGGCCTCGAAATCCTTCTGCATTTCCGGCGTATCGGATTCGCCGGCGGCCAGCACGATCTGCATGCGCGGGTCGATTGCCGGGACCGACTGCAGCAGATAGAGGACGCCCTTCTGCCGGGTGACGCGGCCGACGAACAGGCAATAGGGCCGCTCGGGATCGATGCCGTATTTGCGCAGCACCTCCGGCGCCTGGCGCGGCTGGTACTCTTCGGTGTCGATGCCGTTGGGAATCACCGGCACCTTGTTCGGGTCGACATTGAACAGGCGGATGACGTCGTCGCGGGTGCTGTTGGACACCGCGATCACGGCATCGGCCATTTCGATCGCCGTCCGCTCGACCCAGCTCGACAGCTGGTAGCCATTGCCAAGCTGGTCGCGCTTCCAGGGGCGGAGCGGCTCCAGCGAGTGCACCGTCAGAACGAAGGGGATCTGGTAGAGCATCTTGGCAAGGATGCCGCCGAACTGCGTATACCAGGTATGGCAGTGCACGACATCCGCCTGAACGCCCTGGCCGTTGAAGACCAGGCAGGTGCCGAGCGCCTTCAGCGGCGAGACGAATTCCTTCGGGCAGCCGGAAAAGGCGCTGGTGTCGTAGCGGGTGCCGCGGACTTTCGGCTGCGCCTCGGGCTGGTCCTGGTCATGGAAGGTCCGCACCTCGACATCGGCGAGCTTGGCCAGTTCGCGGGAGAGATACTCGATATGCACCCCGGCACCGCCATAGATGTACGGGGGATACTCGTTGGTCAGCAATAAGATACGCATTCATCCGCTCCCGGCCCTCGCATTCCGGCTGTCATACACTGCCCGATCGAAGAATGCAGTGCAAAAAATGCGGATATTCGGCCGTCGCGGCGATCCGCCCGGGCCCGCTGCGCCGCACCGCGGGCCGGCATTGATAAAGCCGGGACATACGGCCACCTTCTAGCGCGGTGCGGCCTCTTGCGGCCCGAAGCCGGCCCCGCCCGACCGTCCATTCGTCCCCGAAACCGGAGCGTCCCCGTGACCCTGGCCATCGACGACCGCGACTCCGGGACCGCCCCGGTCGCCGCGCCCTATGGGGCCGACCGCCGGACCTTCGCGATCATTTCCCATCCGGACGCCGGCAAGACCACGCTGACGGAGAAACTGCTGCTGTTCGGCGGCGCGATTCACCTGGCCGGCACGGTCAAGGCGCGCGGCGAGCGGCGCCGCGCCCGCTCCGACTGGCTGAAGATCGAGCAGGCGCGCGGCATTTCGGTCAGCACCTCGGTCATGACCTTTCATTTCGAGAATCTGACCTTCAATCTGCTGGACACGCCCGGCCACGAAGACTTCAGCGAGGACACCTATCGCACCCTGACCGCGGTCGACAGCGCCATCATGGTGATCGACGCCGCCAAGGGGATCGAATCGCAGACCCGCAAGCTGTTCGAGGTCTGCCGGCTGCGCGACGTGCCGATCGTCACCTTCGTCAACAAGCTCGACCGCGAATCGCGCGACAATTTCGAAATCCTCGACGAGATCGCCGAGGCGCTGGCGCTGGAGACCACGCCGGTCACCTGGCCGGTCGGCATGGGGGTGGATTTCCGCGGCTGCTACGACTTGGCCGGCGACCGCATGCTGCTATTCGGCGAGCACAAGAGCGACCGGCTGGGCGACACCATCGACTGCACCGGGCTCGACGACCCGAAGCTGGCCGAGGCCCTGCCGGCCCGGCAGCTGGCGCAGCTGCGCGAGGAGGCGGAGCTGGCGCGCGGAGCCTGCCCGCCCTTCGATCTTGCCGCCTATCGCGAGGGGCATCTGACGCCGGTCTATTTCGGCAGCGCCCTGAAGAATTTCGGCGTGCGCGAGCTGCTGGAGGGCCTGGGGCGCTTCGCGCCGCCGCCGCGTCCGCAGCCGGCCGACCCGCGCGCCGTGACGCCGGCGGAGGACAAGGTCACCGGCTTCGTCTTCAAGGTCCAGGCGAATATGGACAAGAACCACCGCGACCGGGTGGCCTTTATGCGGCTGTGTTCCGGGCGGTTCCGGCGCGGCATGAAGATGCACCAGGTGCGCAGCGGCAAAACGCTGGCCGTCTACAACCCGATCTTCTTTTTTGCGCAGGACCGCGAGCTGGCCGACGAGGCCTTTCCCGGCGACATCATCGGCGTACCGAATCACGGCACGCTGCGGGTCGGCGATACGCTGACGGAGGGGGAGGCCCTGCGCTTCACCGGCATCCCCAATTTCGCGCCGGAAATCCTGCAGCGCGTGCGGCTCGATGACCCGATGCGGGCCAAGCACCTGCGCGCCGCGCTGGAGGACCTGGCGGAGGAGGGCGTGACCCAGGTTTTCCGGCCGCTGGTCGGCGGCAACTGGATCGTCGGCGTGGTCGGACAGCTGCAGCTCGACGTACTCGCCACCCGGCTGGAGAGCGAATACAACGTCAAGGCCGGGTTCGAACCCGCCCCCTATGCCACGGCCCGCTGGGTCACCGGCGATGCGGCGCATTTGAAGGAATTCATGGAGCGCCACCGCAGCTCCATTGCTGAAGACCGGGACGGCAATCCGGTTTTCATGCCGCGCAATGATTGGGAACTGAATCGTATGCAGCAGGACTTTCCCCAATTGCGCTTTACGGCGACGCGGGAGCGGTCCTGACATCGTGTCAGCCTGCACGCGGGGCGTGCAGGGCCGATCCCGGACCGGCTATCGTCCGGGCATCCGGCAGACCGGGCGACGCAGCGACGGCGGCCTGGGCCGCTCCGCCCCGTCGGGACTTTACCGCAAGTCCCTGAAGCATCTGCACCTTAAACCAGGAATTTTCCCGGCCGCCCCGTGATTTTACGCGAGTGCAGCAATTTTATTGCTTTAATGCGCCTCATTCGCAACACAACCTTTCCTTTTTACCGTTGCCGATGAAACGTTTTTGCCCCGCGGCAGTGGTCAAGGGGCTATATCAAATAACCATTTACCCTACGGAATATGAGTTGCCTCACCCTGCAAAAAATCGCTGCCTGTCTCTCATGTGGCAGTGCCGCTCAACCCTGCTCTCGATGAGGATTTTTCCGGGTTTTGCGGCATCCACGAGGGGCCGGACCGCCCAAAGGCGGCCGGCCGGAACCAAGCACAGGCGGGCTCAGCCCGGATCGGGATCCCCGGACGCGTCGGCGCGCAGCCGGGCGGTCCCCGATCCTTCGGGCGGTCCGTATCCATCACGCTCGGGAGCAGACGCCGATGAACAGCGCGTACAAAAAAGAGTGCTGGGTCGCGTTGATCGCCTTCGCGGTGACGACGATCCTCACTCATATCTACCCGTTCTACTTCCTCTTCCCCGGAATAACCGAAGGAACGATCTTCGGTTTTCCAACCCATTACTTCCTGTCGATCGTCATTGCCTGGCTTCTCGTGATCCCGCTCTACTGGGTCTACATCAACATCAGCGAGAAGGTCGACGAGGAGATCGCCGAGTCCAGCCCCTTTGCGGTGTTGGACGAACATGAACGCGAAAAGGCCGAAGCGGCGAAATCCCGGACGGGAGGTGCCGAATGACCGCGCTCCTCAGGCTTTTTGTCTTTGTCCTCGCGCTGCTGCCGGTCTCAGCGTTCGCGCAGGAGGCCGCCACCGAGGCGACCGGCATCTACCGCTTCGAACCGACCGCGAGCCTATCGCTGCTCGGCATCATCTACACGATCGTGATGGTCGTGCTGTTCCTGTATGTCGGCTGGCTGTCGAAGCGGCGGGTGGCGACCAGCGAGGACTATTTCGCAGCCGGGCGAAATGTCGGCGGCGTGTCCAACGGCTTGGCCATGACCTCGAACTATATGAGCCTGGCCACGTTCCTCGGCTTCACGGCGCTCTTGTGGAGCATCCAGTACTTCATGATGGGGATCGTCTTCAGCTTCATCGGCGGCTTCGTCATGATCTCCATCGCCATCGCCCCGTGTCTGCGGCGATGGGGCAAGTTCACCAGCATGCAGTTCATCGGCGACCGGTTCGGCAACTTCGCCAAGATCATCGCCGTGCTCTGCATGATCCTGCTGGCGCAGCTCTACCTCATCGGCCAGATGAAGGGCGTCGGCAATGTCTTCCAGGTGATGTTCCACTGGGACTACACGACCGGCCTGATCGTCGGCGGCCTGGTCGTCACCACCTATGTCACCATCGGCGGCATGTACGGTCTGTCCTATAACCAGACCCTGCAGGCCATTATCATGTTCATCGCCCTGTTCATCCCGGCGATCATCATCCTGTGGGAGCTCGGAGCCGGCTGGACGGCGATCTTCCCGCCCTTCGGCTATGGCAGCCTGGTGCCGCAGATGATGGAGGCCTTGCCCTCCTATTTCGACCCATTCATGACGGCGAACGGCGAAATACCCCTAACGCCGAAGTTCTACACCGGCATCATGCTCAGCATCGCCTTCGGCACCATGGGCCTGCCGCATATCGCCATGCGGTACTTCACGGCACCGTCGGTGCGCGACGCCAAGATGTCGACCCTGTGGGGCATCGCCTTTATCGGCCTGGTGTTCTTCACCGCCTGCGCCATCGGCTTTGCCGCCAAGCTGTACTCGATCAACGTGCTGCTGGCAGAGCAGGGCCTGGCGATCGAGCCGGCCCAGGCCGACCTGCTGGTCGTGGTGATGAGCCAGGCCTTCACGCCGTCCTGGATTGCCGCCCTGCCCGTCGCCGGCGCGCTGGCGGCCGGCATGTCGACCATCGGCGGCCTGCTGATGGTCATCGGTACCGGCATCGGCAGCGACATCTACTCGACCATCGTGCCGAACGCCAAGGACCGCTCGCGCGTCCATGCGGGCTATTTCTTCACCGCGGCCGGCGGCCTGGTGACGATTATCCTGGCGCTCGACCCGCCGAGCTTCCTGCTGACCAGCGTCATCTGGGCGTTCGTCGTCGCCTCCTCCACCTTCACGCCGGTGCTGATCCTCGGCATGTGGTGGAAGGGCGCCAACAAGATGGGCGCGATCGCCGGCATGGTGGTCGGCGGCTTCCTTTCGATCGCGCTGTGGTGGACCAAGGGCACACTGTTCGGCATCGAGTTCATCCAGCTCGGTCCGCTCGGCTATCTTGTCACCGCCATCTTCAGTGCCCCGGCGGCCTGGTTCACTATGGTGGTGGTCAGCCTGCTGACCGGCGGCGAGAAGGATGAAAAGATCCTTCGCGAAGTCGACCGGATCCACGGCTGGAAGGACTATGACCCGCGCCGCTACAACGGCAAGGTCTTCCCGCTCACCGTGGCGGCCATCTCCCTCGCCCTGATGATCTGGTCGGCCATGCCCGACCCGGCTTTCGAGGCGCTGGAGCAGGCCCAGGCCGAGCAGGCCGCCCCGGCCGCCTCTGAAGAGGCGAACGCCGCACCGGCGACGGACAGCGACGCGGATGGCAGCAGCGAGACCGCCATTGCCGCCAACGCGACGACGGAGTAAGAGTGCGAAACAGCCCGGCCGGGGCACGCTCCGGCCGGGCCTTTTCGAGCCCCCTCCGGCTCCTGCCGCCCAGCGGCGGAGGCTATATCCGGCGGGGGCATTTTTCTTGCTCAACTGCTGTGTACTCAAGTGCCCCGTACTCAAGTGCTGCGTACGTTTACCGGCTCCCGGCGAGCCTTCACGCGTACAGCCGTCACATCCAGCTTCCCGGCCCCTCTCTCCTCGTGAACATCCGATGACGCCCGCGCAGATCCTCTTCCCCGATGCCGAGACCTTCCGCCACGCGCTGGAGAGCCCGCGGGCGCCCTGGCTGGTGACCGCCTTTCTGATCGGCCTCGGCTGCGTCTACGGGGTCTTCGTCGGCGCGTTCCAGCAGGCGCTGGGCGGCGAGCTCGCACCCGGCGTGACGGTCGCCGACATCCCGGCCTACATTGTTTACGGCGGCAATATGATCGCCGGCGTGCTGATCATCCTGGCGGTGCATGTCGGCATCACCTTCGCCTCCTGGCTGATGGCCAAGGCGGTCGGCGGCCCCGGACATCTGACCGCGCTCTACCGCACCACCGCCTATCTGATGCCGCTCGCCCTGCCCGGCCTGCCCTATGTCGCCGCCTATGCCGCGGCTGCGTCCCTGACGAACCCGGCCGGCTCCCTGCCCGTCCCGGGGCTGTACCTGCCGCTGGCCGGCTTGGCCGTCGCCCTGATGCTGAACGGCCTGTACGCCCTATACCGCGACGTACAGGAGGTCAGCCGCCTCCGCGCCGGCGTCGCCACGGCCGGCTTCGCCATCTTCGTCATGGCCATTCTGATCATCGCCTGACGCCGCGACCGTTGTCGGACGGCTAATCGGTGCCGATCACCGTCACGTCGACGCTGCGGCGGCGCGGGCGGTTGTCGTGGTTGATCAGGATCGCCTGCTGCCAGGTCCCGGTATGGATGCGGCCGTCGCGCACCGGCAGCACCAGGCCGGGGTTCAACAGGGCGGCCTGAACATGGCTGTGGCCATTGCCGTCATGCCAGGCCTCCTCATGCGCATAGCGCATATCCGGCGGCGCCAGGCGGGTGATGGCCGCCTTCAAATCCTCGACCGCGCCCGGTTCGTATTCGATCGTCGACAGCGAGGCGGTCGAACCGATCGCCGTGGCGTTGAGCGTGCCGGTCCGGACGCCCGAGGCGGCGACGATCTTCGCCAGCGATCCGGAGATGTCGGCAATGTCCGGGCCCACCTTCAGCGACACCTCGAACGAGGCCGTGTAGACGTGCATCGCCATGGCTGCGAACCTTCTCCCTGTCACGGTGTTTTCGCTTGATGCTAACGCGGAGACGGCGCAAGGAGAACCCGCGCGAGGGAGCGTGAGAGGCGGCCATGGCAGGTTTTCGGGAACGGCGACGCATCGTGTGCGCGGCGGCGACGCTGGCCGCGCTGTTCTTCGGCGCGGCCGGCGGCGGGTATCGGGCCGCCGCACAGATCGATCTGCTCGCCCGGCCGGAAATCCTCGAAGCGGCGCGCCAGAACGATCTCAACCGTCTGAATGAGAGGATCTTGCGCGGCGATCCGGTGAATACCACCGACGATCAGCGCCGCACCCCGCTCATCCTCGCGGCCGGGCACGGCAATGCCGCCATGGTCGCGGCCCTGATCGAGGCCGGGGCGCGCATCGACCACAAGGCCGCGAACGGCAACACCGCCCTGCACGAGGCGGCCGGAGCCGGCGCCCCCGGCGCCGCGTCGGCCCTGATCGAGGCCGGGGCCGATATCGACGAACCCAATCGCGAGGGCCTGACGCCGCTCATGGTGGCAGCCCGGGAAGGCCATTCCCGCGTCGCCCGGGAACTGATCGACCGCGGGGCCGATATCGACCGCCTCGACTTCACCGGACGCAGCGCCCTGATGTGGGCGCAGGAACGCCGCGGCAATCCGGTCATCGCCGTCCTGCGCGAAGCCGGCGCGCAATAGGGCGACGGCGCGCGGCTCGTCTCCGCGTTCCCCTTGCATCTCCACCACCGCCCGCCTGGCGGTCATTCCCGCGCAGGCTGAAGCGAGTATCCAGAAAAACCAAGCACCCAAAAGAAAAAAACCTGGATCCCCGCCTGCGCGGGGATGACAAAGAAAACGATTACTTCCCCTCGCGGCGCCAGGCGAGGAGGAGGCCGCCGACGATCAGGGCGACGGCGGCCCAGGCCGGGACCAGGGGCGTTTCCTCGGCGCCGGTGACCGTGTAGTCGTTGTTGCGGCGCAGGCCGATCCAGCCATCGCCGGCGGCGTCGCGGCCGGGATCGACCGGGCGGAGCGCGGGCACGCCGTCCGCCAGCCAGCGGACGGCGCCGCCGCTCGCCGCCGCCAGCGGCGCCAGGCGCTCGCCGCTTGTCCGCACATCCTGCCATTCCGGCGGGTTGACGGTGCCGACCACGGCGATGGCGGTGCGGTCGCCGTCGGCGATCCGGAAGAGGCCGGGCTCCCCGGCGGTGTAGCGCCCGACGGCCACGCCTTCGCGGGTCTGCTCCAGGGTGAGGGTCTCGGTCTCGCCGGTCGGGCTGGTGATCGCGACCGTGCCCTCTGCGGTGCCGAGACTGCGGCGCTCAACCCTTATGGTTGCGCCCTCGGCCTCGGCGCGCAGGCTCTCCTCCTCCAGCTCCGGCTCCTTCATCAGCCAATGGGCGAGCCGCCGCAGCAGTTCGGCATGCGGGCCGCCGCCTTCGAAGCCGCGGCTCCACAGCCAGATCTGGTCACTCATCATCTGGGCGACGCGGCCCTCGCCGACCCGCTCCAGCAGCAGCAGCGGCCGGTTGCGGACCCCGCGCATCAGCGCGTCGCCGCCGGTCGCCCGCACCTCGATCTGCCGGAACCAGCGGCCCCAGGGCGGCGGCCCCTCCGACGCGCCCTCCCCGCCGGCGTGGGCCAGCACGGCGGTCACCGGATGGCGGCCGCCGAGTTCGGTGAGGCGGGGGTGGAAGGGCTCCGCGAACACGGTGCCGGTCGGCGCGCCCGGCAGCACGTCGCCGAGGGGCGTGTTGTAGAGGCTGAACATCTCGGCGAAGTCGGGCCCGCTGGCCTCCAGAAAGGCGCCGCCGGCCGCCACATATTCCGCGATATTATACAAATAGGTGTTGTGGATGACGCCGCGGCGGCGATAGCGGTCGAAGATCACCAGGTCGAAATCATCGAGCTGCACCTCGAACAGCTCGCGGATCGGGAAGGCGATCAGCGACAGCTCCTCGATCGGGGTGCCGTCCTCGCTCTCCGGCGGGCGGAGAATGGTGAAGTGTACCAGGTCGACGCTGGGGTCGGATTTCAGGATGGAGCGCCAGGTCCGCTCGCCGGGATGCGGCTCGCCCGAGACCAGCAGCACCCGCAGGCGGTCGCGGACGCCGTTGACGACGACGGCGGCGCGGTTGTTGGCCAGGGTCAGCTCGGCCTCGCCGGGCGCCACCTCCAGCTCGACCGCGGTCGGGCCGCCATGGGTGATCTCCAGGGTCAGCGGCACGCTGCGGCCGATCGGCACCGGCATGGTGCCGATGGCGGTGCCGTCGCGGATGATGTCGATCGCCGCCAGCCCGCCGGTGCCCTGCCGTGGCAGGTCCTCGACGCGGACGGTCAGTTCGACGGTGCGGCCGACCAGGCCATAGCTCGGCGCCTGCTCGACCACCAGCCGCCGGTCGCCGGCCGAAGGATCGCCGGTGAGCAGCGTGTGCACCGGCCCGAGATCGCCGAGCGCCGCCGGGTCGGCCGGCGCATCGTGCACCTGGCCGTCGGTCAGCAGGACCACCCCGGCCATGCGGCTGCGCGGCACGTCGACCAGCGCCTGGTCGAGGCTTTCGAACAGGCGGGTCTCGTCGACATCGGCACTGCCGGCGGCCGAGCCCAGGACCCGGACGTCGAGCCCCTCCCAGCCCTCAAGTTCGGCGCGCAGGGCCTCCAGCGCGGCCTCGCGCTGCGCGGCGCGCTCGCCGATCGCCTGGCTCGGCGAGCGGTCGGCGACGATCACCGCGACATCGTCGATGGGCGCCCGCTGCTCCTCGATCAGCGACGGGTTGAGCAGCACCAGCAGCAGGCCGGCCAGGGCCAGCAGCCGGCCGGACAGACCCCTCGCCCGCCGGAATGCCGCCACCAGCAGCGGCAGGGCGGCGAGGCCGGCCAGCACCGCCAGCCAGGGCCAGGGCAGGAGCGGCGACAGGGCCAGATCGGCAATCGCGGTCATCGGCTACTGTCCCAGGCGTTCCAGAATGGCCGGCAGGTGGACCTGGTCGGCCTTGTAATTGCCGGTCAGGGCGTACATAACCAGGTTGACGCCGACCCGATAGGCCATTTCGCGCTGGCGCTCGCCGCCCGGCACCGCCGGGTAGAGCGGCCGGCCGGTGCCGTCGACCGCCCAGGCGCCGGCCCAGTCATTGCCGCCGACGATGACCGAGGAGACGCCGTCATGCACGTGCTCGTCGCCGGTCGCCACCCACACCCCGCCGCCGGCATAGCGCCCGGGGAAATCCTGCAGGAGATAGAAGGCGCGGGTCAGCACATGCTCGGGCGGCAGCGGCGCCAGCGGCGGAATGGCCAGGCCCGCGGTCAGGCGGCGCACCTCCTCCAGCCGGGTGCCGCTGAAATCCGCCCCCGCGCCCTGGGCGCCGGTATCCAGCACCATGATGCCGCCATGGCGGAGATAGTCGTTGAGCCCGGCGACCATCGCCGCCGAGGGCGTCGGCTGCCCGGGCACCAGCGGCCAGTAGAGCAGCGGGAAGAAGGCAAGGTCGTCGACCGACGGGTCGACGCCGACGGCGCCGGCCGGCTCGGCGGCGGTCCGCCGGCGCAGCACGTCGCTCAGCCCCTCCAGCCCGGCGCGGCTGGCCTCGTCGACCGCCGGCACGCCGGTCAGCACATAGCCGAGATGGGTGCGGGTCGCCAGCACGGTCAGCGAGGCATCCTGCGCCGCCGCCGGCCGGGATGCGGCAGCGGCGACAGCCAACACCGCCATCAGGGTGACGGCCGCCGCCCTGGCGCCGGCCGCCGCGGCCCGCCGGCC
>JAAAOG010000210.1 GCA_009909005.1 Alphaproteobacteria bacterium
GGCTTGGCTCTGGCCGGGCTCTGGCTGGCGGCGAGCGCCATGCCGCTGGTCCCGACCATCGACTGGCAGGCCTGGAAGGACAGCCTGAAGCCGCTGCTGTTGCACCCCAATTTCGCCCTGGTGCCGTTCCTGGCGGATTTCGGTGCCTGGCTGGCCGTCGGCGCCCTGCTGGAGACACCGCGGACCGCCCGCCTGATGCCGCTGGTGCTGCTGGCAGGCGGCGCGGTGTCAGCCGGGCTGCAGGTTCTGGCCGTATCGGCGGCCGTCACGGCGGGCGAGGTGCTGGCGGTGCTGGCGGCGGCCGGCGCCTGGCCACTCGCCCGGACCCTGGAAACCGAACAGCGGCGCGGGCTTGCGGCGGCGGCCCTGCTCGGCACCTGGCTGCTGACGGCGCTGCAGCCCTTCATTGCCGAGGCCCGGCCGGCGCCCTTTGCCTGGGTACCGTTCGCCGAATATCTGCGCGGCTCGATCCTGACAAATCTGACCAACCTGATGGAGACGGTGTTCGTCTTCGCCGCGTTCTGCCTGCTGCTGCGCTGGAACCGCATTCCGCTGGCCGCCTCGGCGGCGATGCTGGCGATCGCGGCGCTGCTGACGGAGCTGGCGCAAATCTGGCTTTCGGGCCGCACGCCCGGCATCACCAATGCGCTCCTGCCGCTGCTGGTGGCGGCGGTGCTGGCGCTGCTGCCGCAGACGGCCGAGGCCCGCCGCCGCGCCGACCGCCGCCGGGCGGGGCCGCCGGACCGGGAAGGCTGGACGCCCGGCCGGTCGAGGGGCTAAGAGAGATCATCGCCCCCTCGCTCTTCCCGGACCCGGACCCGGTGCCGCCCATGGCCGATCCCGACGCCGCCCTGCCGCCCGAGCCGCCGGTCACGCCCGCGCTCGCCGCCGAGCACGGCCTGACCACCGAGGAATATGACCGGGTGCTGGACATTCTCGGCCGCACGCCGACGCTGACGGAACTCGGCATCTTCTCGGTGATGTGGTCGGAGCACTGCTCCTACAAATCCTCCCGGCGCTGGCTGAAGCAGCTGCCGACCGCAGCACCCTGGGTGATCCAGGGGCCGGGCGAGAATGCCGGCGTGATTGACATCGGCGACGGCCTGGCCGCCGTCTTCAAGATGGAGAGCCACAACCACCCCTCGTTCATCGAGCCCTATCAGGGGGCGGCGACCGGGGTGGGCGGCATTCTGCGGGACGTCTTCACCATGGGCGCCCGGCCGGTGGCCAACCTCAACGCCTTGTCCTTCGGCGCGCCGGAGCACGAGAAGACCCGGCATCTGATTGGCGGCGTGGTCGCCGGCATCGGCGGCTACGGCAATTGCATCGGCGTGCCGACGGTGGGCGGCGAGGTGCGCTTCCACCCGGCCTATAACGGCAACATCCTGGTCAACGCGATGACCGTCGGCATTGCCCCGGCCGACCGCATTTTCTACGCCGCGGCCGGCGCGCCGGGCAGCCCGGTGGTCTATGTCGGCGCCAAGACCGGGCGCGACGGCATCCATGGCGCCACCATGGCCTCCGCCGAATTCTCGGAGGACTCGGAGGAAAAGCGCCCGACGGTGCAGGTCGGCGACCCCTTCACCGAAAAGCTGCTGCTGGAGGCCTGCCTGGAGCTGATGGCGACCGACGCCATCCTGGCGATCCAGGACATGGGCGCGGCCGGCCTCACCTCCTCCTCGGTCGAGATGGCCGACAAGGGCGGTACCGGCATCGCCCTCGACCTCGACCGCGTGCCGCAGCGAGAGACCGGCATGAGCCCTTACGAGATCATGCTGTCGGAGAGCCAGGAGCGCATGCTCATGGTGCTGAAGCCGGGGCGGGAGGATGCGGCCCGCGCGATCTTCGAGAAATGGGAGCTCGACTTCGCCGTCATCGGCGCGGTGAACGACAGCGGCCGGCTGGTACTGAGACGTCAGGGCAAAGTATGGGCCGATATGCCGGTGCGCCCGCTTGTCGACCAGGCGCCGGTCTATGACCGGCCGACGGCCCCGACCCCGCCCCGCCCCGCTCCGGCGGCGGAGAGCCTGCCGCCGCTCACGCTCATCGGTCCCGCGCTCAGGCAGCTGATCGCCTGCCCCGACCTCGCCAGCCGGCGCTGGATCTGGGAGCAGTATGACAGCACGGTCATGGCCGACACCATGCGCGGGCCGGGCGCGGCCGACGCCGCCATCGTCCGGGTGCACGGCACCGGCAAGGCCCTGGCGCTGACCACCGACTGCACCCCGCGCTACTGCTTTGCCGACCCGGTGGCCGGCGGCCGGCAGGCGGTGGCCGAGGCCTGGCGCAACCTCTCGGCGGTCGGCGCCACCCCGCTGGCGATCACCGACAACATGAATTTCGGCAATCCGGAAAAGCCGCTGATCATGGGCCAGTTCGCCGGCTGCATCGCGGGCATGGCCGAGGCCTGCCGGGCGCTCGACTTCCCGGTCGTCTCCGGCAATGTCTCGCTCTACAACGAGACCAGCGGCGAGGCGATCCTGCCCACTCCGACCATCGGCGGGGTCGGCCTGCTTGCGGATGCCGGCCGCCACGCGACCCTCGCCTTCAAGGCGGCCGGCGAAGCGATCGTGCTGCTCGGCCGGGCGGGCCCGGATGAAAAGAGCGGGCATCTCGGCTGCTCGCTCTATTTGCGGGAAATCCTCGGCCGGGAGGACGGGCCGCCGCCGCCGGTCGACCTTGCCGCCGAGCGCCGGGCCGGCGAGCTGGTGCGCACCCTGATCCAGGGCGGCACGGTGTCGGCCTGCCACGATGTCTCGGATGGCGGGGTGCTGGTGGCGCTGGCGGAAATGGCGATGGCCGGCGGGCTCGGCGCCGACCTCACACTGCCGGACGGCATCGACCCGGCCGGCTGGCTGTTCGGCGAGGACCAGGGGCGCTATCTGGTCACCGCGGCGCTGTCGCGGCCGGTGCTGGCGGCGGCCGAAGCGGCCGGCGTGCCGGCCCTGGTGCTCGGCACGGTGGGCGGCAGCGCGTTGACAGGGCTGGGAAGCGAGGCCATATGCGTCGCCAGTCTGCGCGACGCGAACGAATCCTGGCTGCCCGCCCTTATGGCGGGCACGCTATAAGGCGGGGGAGGACGGCCATGGCAATGGACCCGGCGGAGATCGTCAGCCTGATCAAGGAGAGCATCCCGGACGCCGAGGTGCAGATCGAGGATCTGCGCGGCGACGGCGATCATTATGCCGCCTATGTCGTCAGCAGCGCCTTCGCCGGCAAGACGCGGGTGCAGCAGCACCAGATGGTCTATGCGGCGCTGAAGGGCCGCATGGGCGACGAGCTGCACGCACTCGCCCTGCAGACCGCCCCGCCGCGCACCGCGTGAGCGCCTGGGAGCGCGACCATCCCGGCCGCCCAGTGCGGGCAGGATGCCCGCGCTCCCGAGACCCGAAGGGCGGGATGCCCAAGCTCCAGAGACAATTGACAGGGGAACGACCATGGACAACCCGGTTTTCGAGCGTATCCGCGCCGACGTCGCCGACAACGACGTGGTGCTCTACATGAAGGGCTCGCCGGTGTTCCCGCAGTGCGGGTTCTCGGCCGCCGTCGTGCAGGTGCTGACCCATCTGGGCGTGCCGTTCAAGGGCATCGACGTGCTGACCGACCCCGGCCTGCGCCAGGGCATCAAGGACTTCTCGAACTGGCCGACCATCCCGCAGCTCTACGTCAAGGGCGAGTTCGTCGGCGGCTGCGACATCGTCCGGGAGATGTACCAGACCGGCGAGCTGATGGAGCTGCTCAACACCCGCGGCATCGACGCCAAGGTCCAGGCCTGAGAGCCCGCGCCCGAGCCACGACATAGGCCGCACCGTCGTCGCGCTCACCGGCACCACGCTCACCGGCACCAGTCCCACCTGCACCAGGCCCACCGGCACCAGGCCCGGTCGGCAACGCCGGCCTCTCCCATGTCACGCTGCGGTCACGCTGAGGGGAGAGAGCCGATCGGGGCGTGGGCCGGGGCGGTCTGACTGGCTGTGTTGGCCTGTGTCGGCCCCCTGTTGGCCGATCGCGGTCGCCTCCGCGGATCGAAAGAGACCATCCGGGGCGAGGAAAAAATCGCTCTTACTGAAATACTGTTCTTATTTCCAAATAAGCGGCGCGATTCACGGATTGAGTGGAAACATAAGATCGTTTCCACTCAATCCGATCGCGTTTTAGTGGGCCAGCATGGCCAGCAGCAGCAGGGCGACGATGTTGGTGATCTTGATCATCGGGTTCACGGCCGGGCCGGCCGTGTCCTTGTAGGGGTCGCCGATGGTATCGCCGGTGACGGAGGCTTTATGGGCCTCCGAACCCTTGCCGCCGAAATGGCCTTCCTCGATGTACTTCTTGGCATTGTCCCAGGCGCCGCCGCCGGCCGTCATCGAGATGGCGACGAACAGCCCGGTGACGATCACGCCGAGCAGCATCGCGCCGACGGCCGACAGGGCCGCGGATTTGCCGGCGATCAGCAGAATGACGAAGTACAGGACGATCGGCGAGAGAACCGGCAGCAGCGAGGGGACGATCATCTCCTTGATCGCCGCCTTGGTGAGGAGGTCGACCGCGCGGCTGTAGTCCGGCTTGGTCGTGCCTTCCATGATACCCGGCATCTCGTGGAACTGACGGCGCACCTCTTCGACCACCGAACTGGCGGCGCGACCCACGGCGGTCATGCCCATGGAGCCGAACAGGAAGGGCAGCAGCCCGCCGAGAAACAGCCCGACGACCACGAACGGGTTCGACAGGTCGAAGTTGACCTCGACACCGGCAAAGAACGGGTACAACTCGGGATTGCTGACGAAATACTGGATGTCGGCGGTGTAGGCGGCGAACAGCACCAGGGCGCCGAGGCCGGCCGAGCCGATGGCGTAGCCCTTGGTAACGGCCTTCGTGGTGTTGCCGACGGCGTCAAGGGCGTCCGTGGTGACGCGGACTTCGTCCTCCATATCCGACATCTCGGCAATGCCGCCGGCATTGTCGGTGACCGGGCCATAGGCGTCGAGCGCCACGACCATGCCGGCCAGCGCCAGCATCGCGGTCACGGCGATGGCGATGCCGAACACGCCTGCGAGAAGATAGGTCCCGACAATGGCGGCACAGATGATCAGGGCCGGCAGCGCGGTCGCCTCCATGGAGACGGCCAGGCCCTGGATGACGTTGGTGGCGTGCCCGGTCAGCGAGGCCCTTGCCACGGTGCGGACGGGCCGGAACTCGGTGCTGGTATAGTATTCGGTCACCCAGATAATGAGCCCGGTCACCGCGAGGCCGATGACCGCGCAGATGAACATGTCGAACCCGGTGAAGGTCACGTCGCGGGCGGTGAATTCCGTGCCGAAGCCGACGACGAGCAGGGTGACGATCAGGATTCCCACCAGAGACAGGGCGGCCGAAACGATGAAGCCGCGGTACAGCGCCCCCATGATGTTCTGCTTCTTGCCGAGCTTGACGAAAAAGGTGCCGACGACCGAGGCCAGGATGCAGGCCGCGCCGATCGCCAGCGGATAGACCATCAGGGCCGCTTGCTGGAAACCGTCGAAGAAGATCGAGGCCAGCACCATGGTCGCCACCACGGTGACGGCGTAGGTCTCGAACAGGTCGGCCGCCATGCCGGCGCAGTCGCCGACATTGTCGCCGACATTGTCGGCGATCACCGCCGCGTTGCGGGCGTCGTCCTCCGGAATGTCGGCTTCCACCT
This sequence comes from Alphaproteobacteria bacterium, assembly GCA_009909005.1. GTDB lineage: Bacteria > Pseudomonadota > Alphaproteobacteria > DSM-16000 > Inquilinaceae > JAAAOG01. The sequence continues at coordinate 5,678 of JAAAOG010000210.1, forward strand.
TGCCGACCAGGTCGGCGCCGACGTCCGCGCCCTTGGTGAAGATGCCGCCGCCGAGACGGGCGAAGATCGAAATCAGCGAGGCGCCGAAACCGAGCGCCACCAGCGGGTCGACCATGCCCCGCTCCTCGGCGCCGATCAGCAGCAGGAAGCAGAAATATCCGGCGACCGACAGCAGGGCCAGGCCCGCGACCAGCATGCCGGTGATGGCACCGGCCTTAAAGGCGGTGTCCAAGCCCTTCTCCAGCCCATGCCGGGCGCTTTCCGCCGTCCGGACATTGGCCCGCACGGAAATCAGCATGCCGATATAGCCCGCGACACCCGACAGAATGGCGCCGATCAGGAAGCCGATACCCACCGTCCAGCCGAGGAGGAAGGAGACGATCAGGAAGATCACCGCCCCGACAATCGCGATGGTGCGGTATTGCCGGTTCAGATAGGCGCTGGCGCCCTCCTGGATCGCGCGGGCGATCGTCTGCATCTGCTCGTTGCCGGGACTGAGCGCAAGGATGGCCCGCGAGGCCCAGGCCCCATAGGCCACGGCAACCAGGCCACTCAGCAAAACCAGTATGAGAATGACGATCAGAAGGGGCGACATCGAGTATTTCCCTTGAATTTGACGAGAAGGCACCGGCGCACTCGGCGAGGACCCGAGGCCGGTCACGGCAGGTGAAAACCACCATGCCAGAATGCTTTGTGCATGGCAACAAAATGGGCGGGGGCTTTATACCCTCACGGGCATGACCGGCCTGCACCGGTCGCACATCCGCGCAGATCCGCCCGAGTCCCGGTTGTCGGCGGGGGATCTGCCGGGGCCGGACACCGCCGCGACGGGAAATCGGGCGCAGCGGCAGCCGGCGATTCGGCCCGGACTTTTTTGCGGTGCGGCATTACAGCAGGCGCTGGCTGACCATCTGGATGAGGGCATCCTGCACCGTGCCGATACCGAGAACGCGGTTGCTCTCTTCGACGAGGCGCCGTTTGATCAGGGGCAGGTCGACGATGCCGTTGTGCAGCACGTCGCGGCTGTGCAGCGTGCCGTAGAGCGATCGCAGATAGGCGTCGTTCAGCCGCGGCGCCATGGCAATGGCCCGGTCGGCCGCTGCCTGGTCCGGGACTTCGAGCGCGACGACGATGTTGACGAACTGCTCGACCCGCCCGTCGCCGACGATCGGCAACAGGATCGGGTTGAACTCCACATAGACGGGTTCTTCCGTCCTTTGCACCATCTCCGGCTGGGCGGGTTCGGCCAGGGCATCCTTCTGCAGGACATAATAGGCGCCGCCTCCACCGCCCAACAGCAGCAGCAAGACAACGACGATGAGCATCAGGCGTTTCATGGTCGAACCCTTAAGCAGAGCGTCGGGAAGACCATGCAGTGATCGGGATAAGATTCCGTTAAGCCGGGACGGGCCGAAAGACAACACTTAAGTATAGTTCTTTTGGATAAATGCCGAAAGCCGATAATCGCAATAAAATTCGGCGTAAATCTTGATGCCTTTGTTCGGCATTTGTCAGAAATGGCGCCAGCCCGACAGCCCCTCGACCGCCTCCCCCCTTGCGTCGACGAACAGGACGGCCTGCCCCGGCTCGATCCGGCCGATCGCGGTCAGCGGCAGGCCATGCGCCTCGGAAAGCCGCGCCACCGCGGCAGTGGCGGCTTCCGGGACGGCAAACAGCAGCTCATAGTCATCGCCGCCGCAGATGGCGGCCCGCCGGAGGGCCGGATCGGCTGACACCGCCCGCGCGCCGGCCGGAGACAGCGGGATCGCCGTGGTGTCGATGCGGGCGCCGACACCGGAGGCGGCGCAGATATGGCCGAGGTCGCCGGGCAGACCGTCGGACAGATCGATGGCGGCCGTCGCAAGGTCGACCAGGGCGACACCCAGCGCCAGCCGCGGCGCCGGCAGGTGATAGCGCTCGGCCAGAGCCGTCCGGTCCGACTCGGAAAGGCCCGCCAGGTCGCCGCGCGCCGCCAGCAGGCCGAGATGGCCGTCACCGAGATGGCCGCTGACAAAGACGCGGTCGCCGGGCCGGGCACCATTGCGCCGCAGCACGCGACCGGACACGGCGGTGCCGAAGGCGGTGACCGACAGCATGGCCGGACCCGGGGTCGAAACCGAATCGCCACCCACGAGGCTGATGCCGTAGGCCGCCTGGTCGGCCGCCAGTCCCGCGGCGAACCCGGCCAGCCAGTCCTCATCGATCGAGGCCGGCAGGGCCGTGGTCAGCGTATAGCCGAAGGGTTGGGCGCCCATCGCCGCCAGGTCGGACAGGTTGACCCGCAGCAGCCGCCGGGCGAGGCGGTCCGGCGGCTCGCCGGGCAGATAGTGCACCCCTTCGACCATGGCATCGGTGGTGACGACGAGATCGCGGCCGGGCAGCGGCGCGAGAACGGCGGCATCGTCGAGCAGGGCGAGCGCCCCGTCCGCCCCTTCGGCAAGCGGCCGGAAATAGCGCGCGATGCGCTCGAACTCGCCCAGCCGCCGGCTCGCCGTCTCCGCCATGGCGCTTACCCTCCGCCGTCCGGCTCGGCCGCCCGGCCGGCGGACACCGGGTCCGCCGCCGTCTCCGCCGGGTCGAAGGGCGAGCCCTCGTCGCGGACCGCCCGGCCGATCCGGTCGAGCACGGCGTTGACCATGGCGGGCTCGCGCCCGGTGAAGAACGCATCGCTGAGGTCGAGATATTCCGCGATCACCACCCTGGTCCCGGCCATGCGGTTTTCCAGAAGCTCCCAGACGCCGGCGCGCAGGATCATGCGCAGCAGCACCTCCAGACGCTGGAACGACCATTGCGGCCCAAGCGCGCCCTCGATCGCCCGGTCGATTTCCGACCGGCGCCGCGCCACCCCGCGAACGATCGCGGCAAAGAGCGCGCGGTCCGGCTCGACCAGCGGGCCCTCGCCCGCCTCCTCGGCGCCCAGCCGGAAGCGGACGAACTCGCCCAGCACCTGCTCCGTGCCGATGGCCGTCATGTCGCATTGGTAAAGGGCCTGGACAGCGGCCAGTCGCGCGGCGCTGCGCCGGGCGCTCGCCGACGATTTGCGGTGTTCCATCCGATGTCCGTCGTGTTGGGTCAGGCCGGCGCACCCAGCCCGAAGCGCCGCTTCAGCGCCACCATGGCGAGGCAGGCGCGGGCCGCATCGCCGCCCTTGTCCTTGTCCGCGACCCGCGCCCGCACCAGGGCCTGCTGCCGGGTCTCGCAGGTCAGAATGCCGTAGCCGATGGCCAGCCCGTGCCGCACCGCCAGATCCTGCAGGCCGCGGGCGCTTTCGCCGCAGACATAGTCGTAATGTGTGGTCTCGCCGCGAATGACGCACCCCAGGGCAAGATATCCGTCGAATCGATGGCGGTCCGGGTCCCGCTCCATGGCGGCGACGGCGAAACGGATGGCGGCCGGGATCTCGAAGGCGCCGGGCACCGCCATCCGCTCCAAACTCGCCCCGGCCGCCTGCAGCGCCGCCGTGGCGCCGCGGACCAGCTCGTCGGCAATGTCCTCGTAGAACCGGGCTTCGACCACCAGGATATGCGGCGGCCGGCCCGGCACCCTGTCGCCCTGTGCGGCGTCGTCGCTTGTATGACTTCCACTCATCGGCCGGTCCTCATAGAAGAGGGGGTGGACGATAGCTGGGAGAGGGTCGTCGCGGCTCGCTTGAGGCCCCATCCTCGTGGATGAGATCGACGCCCTCGCCCGGCGCCTTTGGCTCGAACGGTATCCAGAGGCGCGGTCCTGACCGCGGTCCTCGCATGGACAAGCAAGAGCGTCGGCGCCGGTTGCGAGGCTCTCCGGCATTTCTCAAGCATGGGATGAGAATGCGGTATTTCGGCATTGACATCGGCTCGGATGAGCACGTCGTCGCGGCGGTCGACAGCGACAGCGCTGTTGCCGTCAAGCCCTTCAAAATAACCGAGAGTGCCGAGGGGTACGCCCGCCTCGTCACGGCCCTGGAAGCGGCACCCGTGGCCCTGGTCGCGTTCGAGGCGACGGGGCATTACTGGCGCAACCTTTTCGCCGCCCTGACTTCCCGCGGCTATGCGGTGGCCCTGCTCAACCCGTTGCAGACCCATCATTTTGCCAAGGAAGCGCTGAGCCGGACCAAGACCGACGCCATCGACGCGCTGGGTATCGCCCGCTTCGCTGCCCAGAAGCACCCGGTGGTCACGCGCCTGGCCGAGAGTGCGACCGATGAGCTGCGCGAGCTGGTCCGTCATCGCGACCGCCTGGTCGCCGACTTCGGCGACCGGGTGCGCCAGCTTCACCGGCTGGTCGATCTCGGCTTTCCGGAGTTCACCCGGCACGTCAAGGGCCTGGACAGCATGTTGGCGAGCGCGCTGCTGGCCGAGTATCCGAACGCCCAGGCGTTCGCCGGTGCCGCTCCCAGACGGGTTGCCAAGCTGGTCTATGATGGCGTTCACAAGGTCGGCAACGAGCTTGCCCAGGCGCTGATCGCGTCGGCCAAGGTCTCGGTCGGGGCGCATCACGGCCCGGCCTACCGCATCCAGGTGCGCCATACCTGCCAGGACCTCGACACCCTGCGTCGGCGCATCAAGGAACTGGACGGCGATATCTCGACCCTGCTGGACGACCACGAGGTCGGATCGCTGTTGACGACAATCGACGGCATCGGCCCGACCACGGCCGCGCGCGTGATCGCCGAGCTGGGCGATATCAACCGCTTCGCCAATGCTGCGGCTCTGGCCGCTTATGTCGGGGTGGTGCCCGGTCTCAAGCAGTCCGGCAAGCGTCAGAGCCCGCGTGCGGGCTTGAGCCCAATCGGCCATGCCCGGCTGCGCACCGCATTGTGGATGCCGCTGCTGACCGCAGTGCGCCGCAATGCCTGGCTCAAGGCCTTCTATGACCGCCTGGTCAGCCGCGGCAAGCCGCCAAAGGTCGCCCTGATCGCCGCCATGCGCAAACTGCTCGCGGCCATCTACGCCGTCGCCCGCGACCGAAAACCTTTCGTCCCGAGACCGGAAAACGCCCCCTGATCCTATCCTGCTGTTCGATCGGAAAAGACCATCCCGCCGTCCCGACCTGCCGATCGGCACGCCGGCGCGCGCAGCGGAGGTCAAGGATGGGCCAAAGGCCCACCGCGAAGCGGCGCGAAGCGTCCTTGACCGCAGCGAGCACGACGGCACCATCCCGGCAGATCGGGGCGACCCACCGACATTTCCCTCTTGCTCAAGGTCACGGTATCTCATCCGATCAGGCCTTCCGGTTCGCGCCGGCCCCCGGACGCGCTTTCGGTCGAGTCGCCCAGCGGGATCGGCATGCGGTCGACGACGGTCAGGCCGTAGCCGTCGAGCCCGATAATGGTGCGGCGGGTGTTCGACAGCAGTACCATTTCGCGCACCCCGAGGTCGACGAGGATCTGGGCGCCGACGCCATAGTCGCGGAGCTGCTTGCCGGCGGCGCCGGGCGGCGCGGTGCCGGCCAGCTGGGCGTTCAGCCGCTCGGTCAGGCTGTCCGGCCGCGGCTCGCGAATCAGCACCACCACGCCGCGGCCGGCATCGCCGATCATCTCCATGGCGGCATGCAAATCGCGCGAGCGGCCGCCGCCGGTATCGCCCAGCACATCGTCGAGGACGTTGAGGGCGTGCATGCGCACCATGACCGGCTCCGGCCCGCGGATATCGCCCTTGACCAGGGCGACATGCTCCACGCCGCTGACCTTGTTGGCATAGATATAAAGCTGCCAGGCTCCGCCATAGCGGCTGTCGAACACCGTTTCCAGGCGCCGCTCGACCAGCGATTCGGCCCGCCGCCGCCAGGCGATCAGATCGGCGATCGTGCCGATCTTCAGCCCGTGATACTGGGCGAAGGGGATGAGGTCGGGCAGCCGCGCCATCGAGCCGTCATCGTTCATGATCTCGCAGATCACCCCGGCCGGGGTCAGCCCGGCCAGCCGGGCGATGTCGACGGCCGCCTCGGTATGGCCGGCGCGCACCAGCACGCCGCCGTCCTTGGCCATCAGCGGGAAGACATGGCCGGGCGTGGCGATGTCTTCGCGCGTGCTGTTGGGATTGATCGCCACGGCGATCGTCCGCGCCCGGTCCGCGGCGGAAATGCCGGTGGTCACGCCCTCCACCGCCTCGATCGACACGGTAAAGGCCGTCTGGTGGCGCGAGGCATTGGTCTGGGCCATCAGCGGCAGGCCCAGCCGCTCGATCTGCTGGCGCTCCATCGCCAGGCAGATCAGCCCGCGGCCATGCTTGGCCATGAAATTGATCGCCTCGGCCGTCGCCATCTGCGCCGGGATGACGAGGTCGCCTTCGTTCTCGCGCTCCTCGTCATCGACCAGGATGAACATGCGGCCGCGGCGCGCCTCCTCGATCAGCGCCTCGGCGGAGGCCAGGAAGGCGGCGTCGCTGCCATCCATCACGGCTGGACGCAGCTCTCGAGCATGCGGGCCACATAGCGGGCCAGCATATCCACCTCGAGATTGACCGGATCCCCGGGCTTCAGATTGCGAAACGTCGTGCATTGCAGCGT
>JAAAOG010000096.1 GCA_009909005.1 Alphaproteobacteria bacterium
CGGCGGGTCGCCGAGCCGGCCGAAGCCGTCGAGCAGGGCCTGCGGAAGCAGCGGCGCGGCGCTGTCGGCGCCCGGGCGGCCGGCGCTGAGCGCCACCATCCGGCGCAGCATGTCGACGAACAGGCCGGAGAGCGACAGGTTCGACCAGTCCGGCCCGGCGGTGGTGTGGACCAGCACCAGCCAGCCCTCGCCCTGCTGCCGCCCGGTGACCAGGGGGGTGCCGTCGGCCAGCCGCGCCCAGGTGCGCGCGGCGAGGTCGGAGACGGGCTCGGCCAGCACCTGCCGGTCGACACGCACCTCCGCCGGCACCGCCAGCCCGGCAAAGGGGCTGTCCTCCGGGAACGGGGCGAGCGGCATCGGCTCGGTCCAGCTCAGCGCACCGCCCAGCGTGCGGTCGCCATAGCGCAGCGGCACCGGCACCAGCGCATCCGGGTCGGCGGCGAGCAGCGGCCCGGCAAAGCGCACCAGCACGCCGCCGCGGGCGATCCACGGCTCCAGCGCCGCACGCCCGGCCGGCCCGGGGCTGGCGGCGTCCGGCAGCAGGATCACCGCCATGCCGGCGTCGATCAATTCGCTCAGGCTGCCGCGCCTGAGATCGGCGAAAGGTTGCAGGGCGCGGCCGGGATAGAGCGTGTCGGACAGGATGGGGTTGGTCACCGCCTCGGCCGGCGGTGCCACCAGCCCGACCGGGCGGCGGCGCCAGCGCTCGTCCATCAGCACGACGGCGGCGGCGCTCTGCCGGCCGGCAATCGCCATGCGGGCGGCGTCGTTGCGCAGCGGCGTCGGCAAAGTGAGCCGCAAGTCGGTGCGGCGTTCGCCCTCGGCAAAGCGCGCCGTGCCGTGGTCGAGCAGCCGACCATCCTCGGCCGTCACCTGCACCCGCACCTCCTGCACGGACCCGGCATCGGCGCGTGCCAGCTCAGCGACCAGGGCATCGCCCTCGCTGCGGGGCGGGCGCAGGACCAGCGGCCCGGCTCCGGCGCCGGGCAAGAAACGTTCGGCGCTGCCGAAGCGCTGCAGCCGCTCGGCCAGGGCTCGAGCCTCCGGCCCGTCGAGGCCGTCGCTCAGCCAGACGGCATGGGCGTCGCGGTAAGGCTCAAGGCCGTTGACGGCGCGCAGGGTGGCGGCGCGATCGGCGGGCCAGGGCCGGGGGGTGAGGGTCTCGGCGCGGCCGCGGGCTTCGGCCGGCAGCATCAGGCCTGACGGTTCGATCGGGGCATTGGGACGTTCCGGCGCCGTGGTCACGAAAATCAGGCGGCGGCCGCCCCGTTCCGCCCGGTCGATGACGCCGTCCAGCGCCTGCTGCCGCACCGGCCAGTCGGCGGCGGCGGCCCAGCCAGTGTCGACCACGACGACCACAGGACCGCGTCCGGGCAGGTCCGCCGCCGGGTTCAGAACCGGCTGCGCCAGGGCGATGATCACCAGCGCCGCCAGAATGAGGCGCAGCACCAGCAGCCACCACGGCATGCGGTGCGGCGTTTCTTCCCGTGCCACCAGGTCTCGCAGGAAGCGGATGGCCGGGAAGCGCTCGACCACCGGCGCCGGCGGCGTCACCCGCAGCAGCCAATAGATCACCGGCAGCACGATCAGCGCGGCAAGGATCCAGGGGGCGGCGAAAGCCAGGGGGCCGAGGGTCAAGGGGCGGGCTCCTCCTGCCGGCGTCCGGTCTCCGGCGGCGCCACGGGCGCACCGGCCAGGGCTCCGTAGAGCGTGAGCAGGGCGAGCTGCGGCGGTCGGTCGGTACGGTGGGTGGCGAAGCTCCAGCCGGCCGTGCGGGCGATGGCGGCGAGGCCCTCGCAATGCCGCGCAAGCCGCGCCACATAGGCATCGCGGATGGCCTCCACCCGCGGTACCAGCTCGTCCGGCTCGCCCTCGATGCCGCTGAAGCGCACCCGGCCGGTGAAGGGCAGGCGCTGCTCCGCCGGGTCGAGGATCTGCAGCAGATGGCCGCGGACGCCGCGCGCGGCAAAGGCCCGGACCGCCCGGTCGACATCCTCCAGCGGGCTGAGGAAATCGCCGGCCAGGACCAGCTCGGCATGCCGTGGCAGCGGCGCCGCGGGCGGCAGCGCGCCGCCGTCCATCCCGAGCCCACCCCGTGTCAGACCAAGAGCCAGCCGCGCCAGATCGATACGGCCGCCGGCGGGCGGGCCGGAGCCGCCGAGCAGGGAGACCCGCTCGCCGGCCCGGCTCAGCAGGGCGGCGAGCGCCAGCAGCAGCAGCTCGGCGCGCTCGCGCTTGGTCGGCACGTCGCGGCGGGAGCGGTAGTCCATCGACCCGGTGGCATCGCGCCAGAGCCAGACGCTCTGAGAGGCCTCCCATTCATAGTCGCGGACGAACACCGCCTGGCTCTTGGCGCTCTGGCGCCAGTCGATCCGGGCGGGCGCATCGCCCGGCTGATAGCGGCGGAATTGCCAGAAGCTCTCCCCCGTCCCGACCCGGCGGCGGCCGTGCACCCCCTGCGCGACCGTGGCCGCCACCCGCTCGGCCGCCACAAGCAGCGGCGGCAGGGTGCCGGACAGCGCTTCCGCGCGCTGGTGCAGGGAGGGGGCGGGTGCGGTGCGGCTCATGGGCCCGGCCTCCGGCGGCTGAGACGGCTACGCAAACGGGGCGCAAAGCCGGCCGATGATGTGTTCGATCGAGACGCCGTCGGCCCGGGCGGTGAAGCTGAGCGCCATGCGGTGCTTGAGAATGGGCGGGGCCAGAGCGAGCACATCGTCCACCGAGGGGGCGAGCCGGCCGTCCAGCAGCGCTCGGGCCCGGCAGGCCAGCATCAGCGACTGGCTGGCGCGCGGCCCCGGCCCCCAGGCGACATAGCGGGCCACCTCCGGATCGACGCCGGGCGTATCGGGCCGGCCGGCGCGGACCAGCTGCAGGATGGTCTCCAGCACGCTTTCACCGACGGGAATATGCCGCACCGCCTTTTGCGCCAGCAACAGATCGGCCGGCTTCAGCATGGTATCGACGGTGGGCTGGGCCGCACCGGTGGTGGCGACCAGCATGCGGCGTTCGGCCTCAAGGTCGGGGTAGTCGACATCGACCTGCATGAGGAAGCGGTCGAGCTGCGCCTCCGGCAGCGGGTAGGTGCCTTCCTGCTCCAACGGGTTCTGTGTCGCCAGAACGTGGAAAGGCGTCGGCAGCGGGTGGTAATGACCGGCGACCGAGACGCGCTGCTCCTGCATCGCCTGCAGCAGCGCCGACTGGGTGCGCGGACTGGCGCGGTTGATCTCGTCGGCCATCAGCAGCTGGCAGAAGACCGGGCCGGGAATGAACCGGAAGGCGCGCCGGCCGCTCTCGTCCTCCTCCAGCACCTCGGAGCCGAGGATGTCGGAGGGCATCAGGTCGGGCGTGCATTGGATGCGCCGTTCTTCCAGACCCAGAACACGGCCGAGCGTCTCCACAAGTCGCGTCTTGGCAAGGCCGGGCACGCCGATGAAAAGGACATGCCCGCCCGCCAGCAGGCTGACGAGAGTCTGGTCGATGACGGCGCGCTGGCCGTAGATCACCTGCTCTACCGCTGCGCGGGCGCGCGAGAGCTGATGCCCGAGCCGTTCGATGGTCTCATAGACGGCATCATCGTCCTGCCAACGCAGGCTGTCATGTTCGGAGAGGCTCATCCGCTCGCCTGTCCCCATTTTAAAGACCGGTCATTGCTGCGGGGGGTTGCGCTGTCCGCCCCGGCACCGTTTGTCTCCAGGAAATACGGTGTGGCGATGGCAGGACAAGGCGGATATCGCGGCGGACGCTGCCACCATATGGCCGGACCGGTTTCGATCTTGCTCGGCGCATATCGGCAGGGGCATGATCGGCAGTGGAATGACACCCTTGAACGATGCGTCGGGAAGCGGACAATGTTGGGCGGGCTCTTCCTGCTTGGTGCTTCGGCTGCGGTCGCCGCGGTCATTCTCTGGAGCATTCAGAATGACCGCGTCGGTCTGCTTGAAAAGACGCGGGGGATCTTTGCCATGAAGGACGATTATGAGGGCAATGCCGAGGATCGCGCGCGGCGGCAACCACGCCGCTCCGGAACCCGGCCTCGACGGCGCCGGACTCATGAGACCGGCACGGAGGGCTGATCCTCTCCATCCGGTCCTCAGGACGGTGACGGTCTGGCACGCCAGGATCCGCGGCCCCTGGACCGAGCCCCCGCCCGAACAGGAGTATCGGCCGCGGCAGGCAGATGCTTTCGAACGAGAATCAGCATGTTGGTCCCAATCGCGATAATGGTCATGTAGCCGGACCAGAATTCCATCGACACCGATGCCGCGCCAACAAAGAACGCGGCGAGGCTGACCTGGGACATGGTTGCAAGGTCGTGCGCCCATTGCCATTCCCGAATGCCATAGGTGCGCTTGCGCACCTTCGACAGGGTAAACCAGCCGGATCCCATGTACATGGCGAAGAAGAAGAATCCGACGAACCCTGTCCCGCCCAGAATTTCGAAGTACATGCTGTGCGCCGCGCGGGTTTCCCGGCTCTCCGACTGGTAATTGACCATGACATAATCCAGATAAGGGACGCGAAGACCGGCCCCAGTCAAGGGATTTTCCAGAGCAACATCGATATTGTTCTTCCAGGCGTCGATGCGGCCCTGGAACGAGGAATCCGTGTCGATTTCCTCGATTGTCTGGATCCTTTCGGTCCAATTCTGCGGGAGGAAGTAAATGGCGGCCGGGATAATGACGACCGCCGCGGCGAGGGCCAGCAGGCCTTTATGTCTGCTGCGCCACCAGAAAAAGGCTGCGCAGACCATCAGCGCGATGAAGCCGCCTCTCGACAGGCTGCCGATAATGCTGATCACGGAAAAGAACAAAACCGCGCAAACCCCGAACCGGACATAAAGGTTACGACTCTGCAAACGCAGATAATTCAGGATCGGAATCACGGCCGCCGTGGCTATTGCAAGGTGATTGTTGTCGCCGATCATCGTGGTCGGCGGTCCCCAGACCCGCGCCTGCCCACCGGTCAGGATTGTGAAGATACCCCCTTTGAGACTGTAATACGCGATGGATATCCCGAGTATCCACAGGAGAGCATGCATTCTGATTCTCGAATGCGCGATGATGAGAATCAAAAATATGAAGAGATAAACTCTCCAGGCCCGATCAGTGTATTGCCAGGACTGCTGCGGCTCCAATGAAAACAGATGAGATACGAAGACCCAAGCCGTCAAAAGCGCAAGCCATAAAGTCGGCCAAGAAAAATCGGGAAATTTTCTTTCTTTCGAAACAAAAAGTCCGATAATTGTTGCGCAAGCGACGATCAAGTTAAGCTGGAGATCACTGGCGAAGCCATAAACTTCCCGATGAGGCTGCATGTAATCCAGCCAGCCCCACAGATACAGACCGACCTGCGGCATGAGAAACGCCATAGGAAGCAAAGCCACCAGGACCGAGACCACAACGAGGGATCTGAGCAATCCTGTCTCCTTCTCCGATTTCCCACTTCAAGGCCTGCCGTGCCCGACAAGTCCCATCTGGATCACGCCCGAAGCAAGGTCTTACGGCGTATCCGGCTGAGACCGATACGGTCAGAGTACCGATACGGTCAGGGTCATGACCAATAACACTCCTTCACACCTTCCCGGATGCTCTCCGGGATTCACCGTTAATCCTCGTCATCTGGCATAATTTCGGCCTGCGGATCCAGTCTTACTCGGCCCCCTTAAAGTTCTCCTGCCAGGAGCGCGATTGGACATGCAAGCCCGCCGTCCAAGGACTCTCGCGAACGTCTCATGGTGAGGAACAATATGGCGCGCCCGGCAGGACTCGAACCTGCGACCCCGGGATTAGGAATCCCGTGCTCTATCCGACTGAGCTACGAGCGCCCCTTCTCACACTATAAAGCCCGCCGGGCGCGGGGTCGAGTCGTGCGCGAAGGGCCGCCGGTCGCGGGGCGCACGCTCATCGGTGCGGCCTTTACCGGGTGCGGGCGCTGTTGCTGCGCGGAATTTCGCAGGTGCTGCTGACCTCACGGTAGAGGTCATAGTAGTAGGACCCGGTCAGCAGGCGGTTGAGGCTCTTTTCATAGGCCTTAGGCCACATATAGCACTCGACCCCCGACGCGTCGTAGGCCGCGATGCAGACCATGTCGCTCTGATTGCCGCCCAGCATGTGGACCTTGCCGTTCTCCCGGAACAGCAGGAAGCCGACATGGCCGCGGCTGAGGATCGTGATCGCGCCGGGCACCGGCACCGCATCGGTGATCTTCTTGCCGTTGGCCCAGTTTTCCCACCGCTTGGCGCCGAGATGGTCCCGGCCGACCAGACCGGCCTGCTCGATGCACCAGTTGACGAAGGCGGAGCACCAGGCGATTTCGTCGCCCTTCAGCCCCTTGCTCCCGATACCCTTCTGTTTCTCCTCGACGGGAATGTAGAGATAGCTCTTCCGGCCGATCTCGTTCGTCACCGACTCAAGGTATTTCAGGATATCGGCATTGGTCTTCGACTTGCCCGTACCCTTGATTTCCTTGACGCCCTTGCGGGCCTCTTCCCAGGCGTATTTCATCCACGGGGCGTCGGAAAACAGCTTTTCCAAAGCACTCGCCATCACTCTCCCCTGTCCGACCTTCGGGGCCTTCCGCCCCTTAAGAGGCCTGATGGTCACTCCCGTCCATGGCGGTTGTATGGCCCGCGCCGGGCAAAAGCGGGACGTCTTAAGGGACAATCGCCGCAATCCGGCCGGCGATCGGCCGCCGGACCGTGAGCCGGGCTATTCCGGCCAGGTGACGATGCGGTCGAAGAGGGCGCGGTTGGGCACCGACTTTTCCGGCACCGCGCGGCCGCGCACCGAGATGCCCGCCAGGTGCACGCTGTCGGCCCGGCCCGAGACCAGCGGGTGCCACCAGGGCAGGTCCTCGCCATCCGCCAGCAGCCGATAGGCGCAGCTCGATGGCATCCAGTCGAGCTCGTCGATATTCGCCGGCGACAGGGCGACGCAGTTCGGCACCCGGCGCTGCCGGTTGGGATAGTCGGTGCAGCGACAGGCATCGAGGTCGAGCAGCCGGCAGGCGACGTCGGTATAGGCGATGTCGTCGGTGGCGATGTCCTGCAGCTTCACCAGGCAGCATTTCGCACAGCCGTCGCAGAGCGATTCCCACTCGGCCGCGGTCATCTCGGCCAGAGGCGTCGTCCGCCAGAAGGGAGCATCGTCGGCATCAGCGGTCATGCGCATCTCTCCATATCGCCGGTCGGCCGGCAGGGCGCGACGGACTCCCGGCAGCCGCGCGTTTAACCTCGCAAAGGCGACCGCCGGGACCGCCTGCCGGCTCAGCATGCCGCAAAACCCCGGACAGCGACAACTGTGGCGCCGCGTCGCCCGGTGTTGGAAAGTCGCCGCCTGCGAGCACCCCCGTTCCGACCGAGGGCCATGCCCCGATGACTGCGCAAACCCCGTCCGACGGCTCCGGCCGCACCTGGCTGAAGCGGCTGCTGATCCTGCCGCCGATCCTGCTCGGCGCTGCCGTTCTGGCCTTTCTGGTCACCGGCCGCGAGCCGCCCGTCCGCACCGACGCGGGCGAGACCGCCCAGCCGGTGCGGACCATAGAGATGCAGCCGCTGGCCTTCGTCCCGCGCGCCGTCGGCTACGGCACCGTCGAGCCCGGCGTCGTGTGGGAGGCGGTGGCGGAGGTCCCGGGCACGGTGATCGAGCGCCATCCCGAGCTCGAACGCGGCCAGCTGATCGAAGCCGGCACCGTCATCCTGCGGCTTGACCCGACCGACTACGAGCTCGCCGTCGCCCGCATCGCCGCGACGCTCGAGAGCATCGCCGCCGAGCTGGAGGAGCTGGACGCGCGGGAGGCCAATCTCCGCGCCTCGCTGGAGATCGAGCGGCGCGCCGTCGACCTGGCCGAGCGGGAGCTGGCCCGGGCCCGGCAGCTCTTCCAGCGCGGCACCGCTTCGCAGTCGCGGGTCGACGAGGCGGAACAGACCCTGCTGTCCCAGCGCCAGCGGGTGCAGGAGCTGGAGAACGAGTTGAACCTGATCCCGGCCCGGCGCCGGGTCCTGGAGGCCAACCGGCAGGTCAACCGCGTGGAACGCAGCCAGGCCGAGCGCGATCTTGCCCGGACGGAAATCGCCATGCCCTTCGACGGCCGCATCGCCGAGGTCGGGGTCGAGACGGCCGAATACGTCACGGCCGGACAGGTGATGGCCGTGGCCGACGGCATCGATGTCGCGGAGGTCACCGCCCAGGTCGCGCTGGCGCAGATGGCGCCGCTCATCCCCCGCGACATCGACCCGGCCCGGCTCCCGGCCCCGGCGCTGGCGCGGTTGCCGGAGCGTCTGGGCATTGCCGCGGAGGTCCGGCTCGACTTCGGCGACCGCACCGCCCGCTGGCCGGCCCGCCTCGACCGGATCAGCGAGACCATCGATGCCGAGACCCGCACACTCGGCGTCATCGTGCAGGTCGACGACCCGCTGCGCCTGGCCATCCCGGGACAACGGCCGCCCCTGACAAAGGGCATGTACGTCGCCGTCGAGCTTCAGGGCCGGCCCCGGGCCGGCACGCTCGTGGTGCCGCGGGTGGCGCTGCATCGGCGCGAGGGCGGCCGGCCGCTCGTCTATGTCGTCGATGAGGAGGACCGGCTGGCCTTTCGAGCGGTGGAACCGGGACCCGAACAGGGCGATCTGGTGGTGATCGAAGAGGGGCTCGCGGCCGGCGACCGGGTTGTCGTGTCCGATCTGGTGCCGGCCATCGAGGGCATGCGGCTCGCCCCCCGCCGCGACGAAGCCCTGGCTGCGGCGCTAAACGCCAGGGCAACCGGCGACGACGCCCCGTCCACCGCCGCGCCGCCCGCCGCGCCGCCCGCCTCGCCGGACGAGGACAGCGAGTAACCGATGATCCGCTTTTTCGCCGCCCACCCCACCGCCGCCAATCTGCTGCTGCTGGTGCTGATCGCCATGGGGCTGGTCGCCCTGCCGCAGATGCGGCGCGAGACCTTCCCCGACTTCTCCACCGGCATGGTCGAGGTCGCCGTCGCCTATCCCGGCGCCTCGGCCGAGGAGGTCGAGGAGGCGGTCTGCCAGCGCATCGAGGATGCGGTGGAGGGCCTGACCGACCTCGCCGAGATCACCTGCGACTCCCGGGAAAGCATCGGCACCGCCACCCTGGAGATGGTCGAGGGCGGCGAGATCGGCCGATTCCTCACGGACGTGAAGACCGAGGTCGAGGCGATCGACAATTTCCCCGATCTGGCGGAAGACCCGGTGATCCGCGAGCTGAACCGCACCGACGCCGTGGTCTCGATCGCCGTCACCGGGCCGATGGCCGAGCCCGACCTCAAGGTCTACGCCGAGGAGATCCGCACCCGCCTCAACCGGCTGCCCGAGGTCAGCCAGGTGACCCTGCGCGGCTTTTCCGACCGCCAGATCCGCATCGCGGTGGACGCGATGGCGCTCCGGCAATACGGCCTCAGCGTCGCCGACATCGCCCGCATCGTCGCCGACCAGAGCGTCGACCTGCCGGCCGGCACCGTCGAGACCGGCGAGCGCGACGTGCTGGTGCGCTTCGCCGACGAGCGGCAGAGCCCGGAGGCCTTCGAGAGCCTGGTGGTGATCGCCGGCGAGGGCGGCGCCGAGCTGCGGCTGGGGGATATCGCCACCATCACCGACCGGTTCGAGTTGGAAGAGGAGCGGGTGCTGTTCAACGGCCGGCGCGCCGCCCTGCTCGACGTCACCAAGACCACGGACCAGGATACGCTGACGGTCATGGCGGCGGTGCGCGACTTCATCGCCGAGGCGGAGGCCGGGGCGCCCGAGGGGGTCGATTTCACCCTGACCCGCGACGTCGCCTCAATCGTCGCCGACCGGCTCGACATGCTGCTCGACAACGGGCTGCAGGGGCTGCTGCTGGTCTTCCTGGTGCTGTGGCTGTTCTTCTCCTTCCGCTTTTCCTTCTGGGTGGCGATGGGGCTGCCGGCCTCTTTCCTCGGCACCCTGGCCGTGATGGTGGTCTTCGGCTATTCGATCGACATGCTGACCATGGTGGCGCTGCTGATCGCCATCGGCCTGCTGATGGACGACTCGATCGTCATCGCCGAGAACATCGCCGCCCGGGTGCGGGCCGGCCTGTCGCCCCTGGCCGCCGCGATCGAGGGGACGAAGGAGGTGGGCCCGGGCGTCCTGTCCTCCTTCCTCACCTCGGTCTGCGTCTTCGCGCCGCTCGCCTTTCTGGCCGGCGATATCGGCAAGGTGCTGCAGGTGGTGCCGGTGGTGCTGATCATGACCCTGGCGGTCAGCCTGATCGAGGCCTTCCTCATTCTGCCGCACCATATGGCGCATGCCCTGCACAAGCAGCGGGAGGGCCGCTTCCGCCGCGGCTTCGAGCGCCGCTTCGCCGCCCTGCGGGAGGGCGTCGGCCGCCTGGTCGACCGGGCGGTGCACTGGCGCTACCTGACGCTGGGCGTCGTGGTCATGCTGTTCCTCCTCTCGGTCAGCATGCTGGCCGGCGGGGTGCTGAAGGTCCGCGCCTTCCCGGAGCTGGACGGCGACGTGGTCGAGGCGCGCATCCTGCTGCCGCAGGGCACGCCGCTGGCGCGCACCGAAGCGGTGGTGGCCGAGGTGCGGGCGGCGCTCGACCGCGTCGATGCGGCCTTCACGCCGCGCCAGCCGGACGGGCAGCCTCTGGTTCGCAACGTCCTCGTGCAATACAATTTCAACCCGGATGCCTATGAGGCCGGGCCGCATGTCGCCACCGTCACCGCCGACCTGCTGAGCGCCGAGGTCCGCAACGCCCGCATCGACGACATCTTCGCGCTCTGGCGGGAGGAGGTCGGCACCATCACCGACGTGCTGTCGCTGACCTTCAAGGAGCCGCAGATCGGCCCGGCCGGCCTGCCGATCGAGATCCGGCTGCAGGGCGAGGACCTCGACCGGCTGAAAGCGGCCTCGCTGGCGCTGCTGGCCTGGCTCGACGGCTATCCTGGGGTCACCGACCTCGCCGACGATCTGCGCCCCGGCAAGCCGGAGGTCCGGCTCCGGCTGCGCGAGGGGGCGCTCTCCATGGGCCTGGACGCCGCCACCATCGCCCGGCAGCTGCGCGCCGCGCTGCATGGCGAGGAGGCGGCGGAGATCCAGGTCGGGCCGGAAAGCTTCGAGATCGAGGTGGAGGTGGCGCCGGAGGACCGCGACAGTCTCGGCGACCTCGACCGCTTCACCGTCACCCTGCCCGACGGCCGGCAGGTGCCGCTGTCGACCGTCGCGGTGATCGAGACCGGCCGCGGCTTCGCCCGCATCGCCCGCATCGACGGGCGGCGCACCGTCACCATCCGCGGCGATGTCGACCCGCGCGAAGGCAATCTCTCGGAAATCCTCGCCGCCACCCAGGCGGACTTCATGCCCGGTTTTGCCGCGCGCTATCCCGATATCGCGGTCGCGCTGGAGGGCGAGGCGGCGGAGCAGGCGGAGACCAGCGCCTCGCTGATGCGCGGCTTCGCGCTTGGCCTGGTCGGCATGTTCGTGCTGCTCAGCTTCCAGTTCCGCAGCTATATCGAGCCGGTCATCGTCATGCTCTCCATCCCGCTGGCGCTGATCGGCGTGGTCTGGGGGCACCTGATCATGGGCCAGCAGCTGGTCATGCCCAGCCTGCTCGGCTATGCCTCGCTGGCCGGCATCGTCGTCAACGATTCCATTTTGATGGTCGCGTTTATCAAGAAGAACGCGGCGGAGGGCATGGACGTCGTCACCGCCGCCCGCACCGCCAGCCGCGAGCGCTTCCGCCCGGTGCTGCTGACCTCGCTGACCACCATCGCCGGCCTGCTGCCGCTGCTGTTCGAACAGAGCCTGCAGGCCCAGGTGCTGATCCCGCTGGTGACGTCGCTGGCCTTCGGCCTGGCCATGTCGACCGTGCTGGTCCTGGTGCTGCTCCCGTCGACCTACGCCATCCTGCACGATTTCCGCCTCACCAGCCTGGCAAGGGAGGAGGCGAATGCTTAGGCGGAACTTCTTGCTATAAATTTTATCAAGTCGTTGATTTTAGAGCGGAATCGTCGTTGGCGCAACGGAAATGTAGCCATGTAAATTGAGTTTTTTCCGTTGCTAGTTGGCTATGACAGGG
>JAAAOG010000171.1 GCA_009909005.1 Alphaproteobacteria bacterium
GAAGACCTGATCCATGGCCGGCAACAGCTTCGGGACCCTGTTCCGCTTTACCAGCTGGGGCGAAAGCCACGGCCCGGCGATCGGCGTCGTGGTCGACGGCGTGCCGCCGCGCCTGCCGCTCGCCGAGGCCGACATCCAGGCCTTTCTCGACCGGCGCCGGCCGGGGCAGTCAAAGTACACCACCCAGCGCCGCGAACCCGACACCGTACGCATACTTTCCGGTGTGTTCGAGGGCGTGACCACGGGCACGCCGATAGCCCTGCAGATCGAGAACCAGGATCAGCGCAGCAAGGACTATAGCGACATCGCCACGCGCTTCCGCCCCGGCCATGCCGATTACACCTACTGGAAAAAGTACGGCGTACGCGACTACCGCGGCGGCGGCCGCTCCTCTGCCCGGGAGACCGCCTGCCGGGTGGCGGCCGGCGCCGTCGCCCGCACGGTGCTGAGCGGGCTCCTGGGGCGGGCCGTCGCCATTCGCGGTGCCCTGGTGCAGATGGGGCCGCACGGCATCGACCGCGCCGGATGGGACTGGGCGGCGGTCGACGCCAACCCGTTCTTCTGCCCCGATCCGCAGGCGGCCGAGGCCTGGGCCGGCTATCTCGACGAGGTGCGCAAGGCCGGCTCCAGCGTCGGCGCGGTGATCGAGGTGGTGGCCTCCGGCATTCCCGCCGGGCTCGGCGACCCGCTCTACGACAAGCTCGACGGCGACCTCGCCCGGGCGATGATGACCATCAATGCCGTCAAGGGGGTGGAGATCGGCGAAGGCTTCGCCGCCGCCGCCCTGCGCGGCGAGGACAATGCCGACGAGATGCGGGCCGGGCCGGACGGCGAGCCCGTCTTTCTTGCCAACCATGCCGGCGGCATCCTTGGCGGCATTTCGACAGGCCAGGACATCGTCGTGCGCTTCGCCGTCAAGCCGACCAGCTCGATCCTGACGCCGCGGCGCACGGTCGACGTTCATGGCCGGGAGAGCGAAATCGTCACCAAGGGCCGGCACGACCCCTGTGTCGGCATCCGCGCCGTGCCGGTGGGCGAGGCGATGATGGCCTGCGTGCTCGCCGACCACCTGCTGCGCCAGCGCGCCTTGACCGGGGCCGGCTGAGACCCAGGGCGGCGGGCGTCAGACGCCCTGTCCCGGCACCACCAGCGACGGCGGCGGATCGCGCGCCGGATCGCTCTCCATCGCCGCCTCCTCCAGCAGCCAGTCGCGGAACTGCACCAGCCGCGGCCGTGCGGCATAGCGCTCGGGATAGACGACGAAATAGGCGAATTCGGCCGGCAGGCTGAGGTCGAAGGGCCGCACCAGCCGCCCGGCGGCCAGGTCGTCGGCGGCCAGGGCGCTGCGGCCCAGCGCCACCCCCTGTCCGTCCACCGCCGCCTGCAGCAGCATGCTGGAATCGTCGAAGGCGGGCCCGCGGCGGACATTGATGCCCTTGACCCCGGCGGCGGCCAGCCACGCCTCCCAGCTGGTCGAGATGTCGTCGTGCAGCAGGGTGTGGAAGCGCAGATTCTCCGGCCGGTCGAGCGGATGCGGCCCGTCGCGCGCCAGCAGCGGGCTGCAGACCGGGAAGAACACCTCCGCCATCAGCCATTCGCTCAGGAGCCCGGGATAGACGCCGCGGCCGTACCGCACGGCCAGGTCGACGTCGTCGCGGTCGAAATCGACCAGTTCCTCATTGGCCGAGACCCGTACGTCCAGATCGGGGCAGCCGGCCCGGAAGCGGCGCAGGCGCGGCACCAGCCATTTGGCGCCGAAGGAGGGCAGGACGCTGACCGTCAGCACGCCTGACACGTCGCGGGTCCGCAGCGTGTCGGTGGCCTGGGTCAATTGCTCGAAGGCCTGGCGGACCGCCGGCAAATAGGACTGGCCGGCATCGGTCAGCAGCAGGCCGCGCGGGCCGCGGCGGAACAGGCGGATGCCCAGCTGCTCCTCCAGCCCCTTGATCTGGTGGCTGATCGCCGCCTGGGTGACGTGCAGCTCCTGCGCCGCCCGGGTGAAGGAGAGGTGGCGGCCGGCCGCCTCGAAGGCCTTGAGCGCGTTCAGCGAGGGCAGCAGGCGGGGGGCCATGGCCGGGGCCTCGGGTCATTAGCTGAGATTATGGCAGGCATGAACTTTTCTCCTTTGTGCGAATAGTTTCTTTACATCACATCAAGGGCTTGGTCGTAAACTGACCAAATCCGGCTTCCCGTAGTGCAATAAGGTATATCGATATGGCCCGGACGCTCAATGCCTCTCTTCCGCCCGCCGGTCCCACCCCCTCGCCGGTCCCGCCGCAGGGTCTGCTCGCGCAGATGCGGGCCGCCGGCCAGGCGCTGGTCGCGCTGTACAAGACGGACCGGGCCCGCCGCCGGCTCGCCAAGCTCGACGACTATATGCTCGACGATATCGGTATCGACCCGAAGACCATCCGGCGGGAGCCGCCCGCCTCGGCCCGCCGCTTCTGACGGCCGGCCGGCCTGCGGGCCAAGCCGGACTTGATCGACGGCACCCCGGAGCCCAGACTGGCACCGGAGCGCGGGATTTGGCCCGCGGCTCCGGACTCCGGGGGTTCGCCCATGCGCCGTTTTTCCGCCCTCGCCGCGACCGCCTTCTGTACGCTCTGCCTGGCCCTGGTGCTGTCGCCAGAGGCCGTACGCGCCCAGGCCGCCGGCGATCCCGGGACGCTGATCCTCGGCCAGACGCTGGAGCCGCCGCATCTCGACCCGACGGCCAGCGCTGCCGCGGCGATCGACGAACTGCTCTACGCCAATGTCTTCGAAGGCCTGACCCGCATCGACCGCGACGGGCGGGTGGTGCCGGGGCTGGCGGAAAGCTGGACCGTCAGTCCGGACGGACTGACCTATACCTTCCAGCTGCGCGCCGGCGTCACCTTCCACGACGGCACCGCCTTCGACAGCGCCGACGTCGCGTTCTCGCTCGACCGGGCGCGCGGGCCGGACTCCACCAACGCCCAGAAGGCCTTCTTCGAGCCCATTGCCGCGGTCGGGACGCCGGCCCCGGACCGTGTCGTCGTCACGTTGTCGCGGCCGGACGGGCTGTTCCTCTTCCACATGGCGCAGGGCGACGCCGTGATCGTGGCGCCGGAAAGCGCCGCCACCAACCGCACCCGGCCGATCGGCACCGGCCCCTTCCGCTTTGCCGGCTGGGAGCGCGGCGACCGCGTCGAACTCGTGCGCCATCCCGCCTATGCCGGCCCGGCCGACCCGGCGCTGGAGCGGGTGGTCTTCCGCTTCGTCTCCGACCCGGCCGCGCAGAGCGCCGCCATGCTGGCCGGCGACCTCGATGCCTTCCCCAACATCCTGGCGCCGGAAGCCCTGCCGCTGTTCGCGGAGGACCCGCGGCTCGACGTGGTCGTCGGCACCACCGAGGGCGAGACCATCATGGCGGTCAACCACCGCCGGCCGCCCTTCGACGATGTCCGGGTGCGTCGGGCGCTGATGCACGCCATCGACCGCGAGGGTGTGGTCGCCGGGGCCATGTTCGGCTATGGCACGCCGATCGGCAGCCATTTCGCCCCGCATCACCCGGCCTATGTCGACCTGACCGGCCGCTATCCCTACGACCCGGCGCGGGCGCAGGCGCTTCTGGTCGAGGCCGGCTACGCCGACGGCTTTTCGGCCACCCTGACGCTGCCGCCGCCCGCCTATGCCCGGCGGGGCGGCGAGATCATCCAGGCGATGCTGGCGCCGCTCGGCATCCGGCTGGAGCTGGAGCCGGTGGAATGGGCGCAATGGCTGGAGACAACCTTCCGTGGTTTCGATTACGACATGACCATCATTGCGCATACGGAACCGCTGGACATCGGCATCTATGCCCGCGGCACCGACTATTATTTCGGCTATGTCAGCCCGGCCTTCGACACGGTGATGGCCGAGCTGCAGACGACCCTCGACCCCGCCGCCCGCAACGCCCTCTTCGCCGAGGCCCAGCGCATCCTGGCGGAGGACGCCGCGGCGATCTTCCTGTTCCAGCTGGCCAAGCACGGCGTCCACCATGCCGACCTTGTCGGCCTGTGGGAGAACAGCCCGATCCAGGCCAATGACGTGACCGGCGTGCGCTGGGAGACCGGCCAATGACCGTGCGGCTGGCCCTGGCCGGGCTGCTGGTGCTCGCGCTGGCCGCCTGCGGCGGCGTCCGGGTCGATGCCGCGGGCTCGGGCTCGGAGGTCGAGCACTGGTCGGTCGGCCTGAGATTCTGATGCGACCGGCCGCGGTCTATCCCGACAGCTGGTACGCCGCCACCGCCAATCTGCACGCGGTCTATCCGGCCCTGGCCGGCGCCGTCTCCTGCGACGTCGCCGTGGTCGGCGGCGGCTATACCGGCCTGTCGGCGGCGCTGGAGCTGGCCGGCCGCGGCTATCGGGTGGTGCTGCTGGAGGCCGAGCGGGTCGGCTGGGGTGCCTCCGGCCGCAATGGCGGACAGATTGTCACCGGCTACAACAAGTCCATGGCCGTGGCGGAAACGCTCGCCGGCCGCGATGATGCCCGCAAGCTCTGGGACATGGGCGAGGAGGCCAAGGCGCTGCTGGCCGACCGCGTCGCCCGCCATCACATCGCCTGCGATTTGCGCTGGGGCTATGTTCTGGGCGCCCTGCGCCGGAGTCACCTCGCCGAGTGCGATGCCATGCTGGCCGAATGGCAGGCCTATGGCTATCAAAAGGCCCGGCTGCTGGACCGCGACGGCGTGCGCGCCCTGGTCGACAGTCCGGCCTATCTCGGCGGGCTGTACGATGACGGCGGCGGGGCGCTGCACCCGCTGAACTATGCCCTGGGCCTGGCGGCGGCGGCGGCGCGGGCGGGCGTGCGGCTGTTCGAGGGCTCGGCCGTCACCGGGCTGGAGACCGCCGGCGGCGGCATCGTGCGGCTGACCACGGCGGGCGGCGTGGTCTCCGCCCGCTATGCCGTGCTGGCCGGCAATGCCCATCTCGGGCCGCTCTCGCCGGCCGTCACCGCGCGCATGCGGCCGCGGCTGATGCCGGTCGGCACCTACATCATCGCCACCGAAAGGCTGGGAGAAGAGCGGGCGCGGGCGTTGCTGCCCAGCGGCGCGGCGGTTGCCGACATGAACTTCGTGCTGAACTATTTCCGCATGAGCGAGGACCACCGCCTGCTGTTCGGCGGCGGCGTCTCCTATTCCGCCCGCCAGCCGGCGCGCCTCGGCGAGCGGTTGCGGCGCCTGATGCTGAAGGTCTTCCCCAGCCTGGCCGACGTGCCGGTCGCCTATTGCTGGGAGGGGCTGGTCGGCATCACCATCAATCGCTTCCCCGATTTCGGCCGGCTGGCGCCGAACATCGTCTACGCCCAGGGCTTTTCCGGCCATGGCGTCGCGCTGACCGGCCTTGCCGGCCGGCTGATGGCGGAAGCGGTGGCCGGCACCGCCGAACGCTTCGACGTCTTCGCCCGCATCCCCCACCGCCCCTTCCCCGGCGGCCGGCGCCTGCGCATGCCGGCCCTGGTCCTGGCCATGAGCTGGTACCGCCTGCGGGATGTCCTTGGGTGGTAGCCCGGTCGGTTGGGGTGAAGCGCAGCGAAACCCCAACGGCGACCGGTGATGTTGGGTTTCTGATGTTGGGGTTCGCTACGCTCACCCCAACCTACCGGGCTGGGGTGGTACGGGTAGTACGGGTAGTACGGGTAGGTTGGGGTGAAGCGCAGCGAAACCCCAACGGCGATCGGTGATGTTGGCGTTCTGATGTTGGGTTTCGCTTCGCTCACCCCAACCTACCGGGCTAAGGGCTACCGGGCTGGGGTGGTAGCGAAACCCCAACGGCGACCTACCGATTGGCGCGGGGGCCGAAGAGCAGCCAGGCGAGCCATCCCAGGAAGGGCAGAAAAATCAGCACGACGACCCAGAGCGCCTTGGCGAACGGGCTGATATTGCTCTGGATGATATGAAACCCGGCCCAGAGGACCAGGATCAACAGGATCAATCCCAGAAAGCCGATCTCCAGCCCGAACATCAGAGGGTCCTTTCCCCGCCGGTGCGCCTGTCATGCCGGCGGTTGCATAGGCGATCGCGGCCGGCCGGGCAAGAGCGAAGACGGGGCAGGCTCAGGCGGGATCGGCGAGCGGGAGGGTGACCGTCACTGTCGTGCCCCGGTCCGGCTCGCTGGCAATGGCGATGGTCCCGCCATGCCATTCGACGAACTGCTTGACGATGGTCAGGCCCAGCCCCGCTCCGTCCGCCTTTTTGCGGGCGCCGGAATGGACCTGGACGAAGGGCTCGAAGGCCTTGTCGATCTGGGCCGCGCTCATGCCGATGCCGTTATCGGCCACGGCGATCCAAAGGCCCGGAGGCTTGCCGTCGATGGCGGGGTCGAGGCCCGCGCAGACCCGCACGGTGCCGCCGCTCGGCACCGCCTGGACGGCATTGTTGATCAGGTTGAGCAGCACCTGTCGCAGCCGCTGCGCATCGGCCAGGATTGCCGGCAGGTCCGGCGCGCGGTCGTTGCGCAGGGTGACGCCGTCGCGCCGGGCGCGCGGCTGCAGAAAGCGCACGGCATCGTCGATGATCGGGCCGGGTCCCTGCGGCACCAGGTTGAACTCGGCCCGTCCCGCCTCGATCCGCGACAGGTCCAGGACCTCGTTGATGATTCCCAGCAGGTGACTGCCGCTGCTCTTGATATCACCGGCATAATCGGCATAGCGGTCGTCGTCGAGCGGGATGATTTTCTGAGACAGAATATCGGCGAAGCCGATGATGGCGTTGAGCGGCGTGCGCAGTTCATGGCTGACGCCGGCCAGGAAGCGCGACTTGGCGGCGTTGGCGACTTCCGCCTTCTGACGGGCCTCGATCAGCGCCTGGTATTCGCGGTTGCGTTCGATCGCCAGCCGGGCAAGGCGCAAGGCGCCGGCGATGACGTCGAGATGCCGGCGGGAGGGCCGGCGCGCCTCACGGTAATAGGTGCCGAAGGTGCCCAGCACCGCCCCGCCCGCGTCGACGATCGGTTCCGACCAGCAGGCGCGCAGGCCGGCCGCGAGAGCAACCTCCCGGAACCCCGTCCAGTAGGGGTGGGTGGCGATGTTCTCGACGACCACCCGCTCCCGGCTGAAGGCGGCGTGCCCGCAGGAGCCGACGGCCTCGCCGATCCGGACGCCGTCGACGGCGGCGATATAGGTCTCCGGCAGGCTGGGCCCGGCGCCGTGCCGCAGGCAGCCGGTCTCCGGTTCGAGCAGCAGGATGGAACAATGCAGCCCCGACTCCGCCTCCTCGGCCATGCGGGCGATGGTGTCGAGCACGTCGGGCAGCGGTCGGTTTGCGGCGATCTCCTCCAGCACCCGGGCGCTGGCGGCCAGCACGGTCTCCGACCAGCGCGCCCGGTCGATATCGACGAGATTGACCAGGACCGCCGGCGTGCCGGTCAGCGGGTCGATGGTGCGGACGCCATGGACGGCATGCCAGACCGCATCCCGGCCGCGGCCGATCCTCGCCTCGCCGCTGATCGCGCCCTCGGACATGATATGCCGCCAGACCGACCGCCCCTTGCTGCGCTCCGCGAAATAGGCGGGGAAGGGCTTTTCGTCGCGGCGGGCCCGCGGCAGGCCGGCCTGGGCGGCCGGGTTCTCGAAGATCCGCTCGCCCGCCAGGTCGAACATGGCAATTTTCACGGTGGTGTGGCGGACCGCCTCCAACCCGCGCACATCTTCCGACGGGAAGGCGTCGCCGGCGATGCGCTCGGCCTCGACGAGCATGGCAAGCCGGCCGTCGGCGAGCGTGATGCCCGAGCAGACGCAGCGGGCGGTCAGGGGATCGAGGCCGCGGGGATAGAAGGTCCAGCTCTCGCTGACCGTGCCGCCCTCCATAAAGCGGGCGACATAGCCCTTGAGCCGGGTCGCGGTTGTCGCCGACATGCCCGAGGCCCAGTCGTGGGCAAGCAGCGCCGCGCGGCTTTCGGCTCCCCACAGCCGCACCGCTTCCGCATTGGCCCAGACCATGGCCCTGCGGTCGATGTCGAAGACCCAGACCGGCACCTGCAGCCGCTCGAGGACGGCCAGGGCCGGAAGGGTTGCCGGGCCGCTGCCGTCGCGCGGGGGCGGCACCCCGGCGGGAGGTCCGGCCTCCGACCATCGCTGGACTGACTGGTCCATAACGTCCCGTCGCGGGAGAGAAGGATGGCGCCAATAATTTCCTTTATGTTCTTAACAGGCCTTAAAGGGCAAAGGCAATTCAGATCAATTCTGCACTTGGCCTTCGCGCACGGCGCGAGTCCCGGATGCTTGCATACCGAGACCCGCCAACAGGTCCGCGCATAAATGCGGATAAATACCGGGTGCTTCATAAGGCTATTTCTCTCGTCTCCCTCTGATATACGAAAGTATGCTCTGTGTCATTCCTGTGAAACCCTTAGAAGTTTACCTGAAATTAATTGTGCGGGTCTTGAAAGGGTGTGGCTGCGGACGCCTTGAAAGCGGCGAGATACCGTGCCCGCCTGCCTCGACGGAGCCCAAAATGATGAAGAGACTGACTCTCAGAACAAAATCGACATGTCTCGTTGTCGGCATATTGATGCTGGCCATGCTCGGCCTGGCCGTGACGGTCGGCTGGCAGATGAACCGGCAGATCGGCGCGCTGTCGCTCGACCGCCAGAACGACAATCTGCGGATCGTGGCCCGCATCCTCCAGGATGCCTATCCGGAAACGCGCGTGCGCTATGGCGCAGACGGCGCCGTCCAGCGCATTACCATGCCCGGCATTCCCGAATTCGCCGACCACGCCATGATCGACCGTGCCGCCTTCCTGACCGGGGAGACCGCGACGGTCTTTGCCTGGGATCCCGAAACCCGCGATTACTGGCGGCGCACCACGAATATCGGCGCGGCCGAAGGCGAGCGGGCTGTCGGCACGCCGCTCGGCACCGGGGGCAGTGTGTATCCGGTCATCCGCGCCGGTGAGACCTATCTCGGTGAGGCAACCATTCTCGGCACCGACTATTATACGATCTATCAGCCAATCTTCACCCCGGGTGACGACATCATCGGCATTCTCTATGCCGGCGTTGAGACCGCCAGTCTGGAGGCCATGCGCGAATCGGTCTGGCATGCAGTGTTGATTTCCACGCTGGTCTTGACGGGCCTGATGGCGGCGCTGGCGCTTGGCGCCTTCCGGGCCATGCTGCGCCCACTGGTGAATCTGGTGCCGGTGGTCCGCCGGCTCGCCGCCGGCGAGACCGGCCTGGAGATTCCGCATCAAAACGGCCGGGATGAGGTCGGCGATCTCGCCGCCGCGGTCCGGGTTTTCCAAGAGAGTATGGTTCGCAATGAGGAGTTGAACCGGACGGCGCTGGAGGAACAGCAGGCGAAGGCGGCACGGGCGGAACAGCAGAGCCGGCTGGCCGCCGCCTTCGACAGCCGGGTTCGCGAGGAACTGGCCGTGGTCACCGGTGCTGCCGGCGAGATGCGGGAGACGGCGGAGACGCTGTCCGCCACGGCCGAGGAAACCAGCGTCCAGGCGACCAGTGTCGCCGCGGCCGCCGAACAGGCCACCGGCAATGTCCGGTCGGTCGCCAGTTCCGCCGAGGCGCTGAGCGGTTCCATCCGCGATATCAGCCGGCAGGTCCAGGCGCAGTCGCGCAAGGCCAAAGAGGCCTCGGACGCCACCGGCCGCAGCCGCGAGCGGGTTCAGGGCCTGTCGGAAAAGGCGCAGGGTATCGGCGAGGTCGTCAGCCTCATCACCTCCATCGCCGAACAGACCAATCTTCTGGCGCTCAACGCGACCATCGAAGCGGCGCGGGCCGGGGATGCCGGCAAAGGCTTCGCCGTCGTCGCCTCGGAGGTGAAGAGTCTGGCCAATCAGACGGCGCGGGCGACTGAGCAGATCGCCGGCCAGATCGGCGCCGTCCAGGACGAAACCCGCGCCACCGTCACGGCGATCGAAGCGATTGCCGGAGAGATCACGGCCGTCGCCGAGATCGCCGGGTCCATCGCTGCGGCCGTCGAAGAACAGGATGCCGCTTCCGTCGAGATCGGCGGCAATGCGGGTCAGGCGGTGCAGGGGACCGAAGGCGTGTCCTCGGCCATTGCCAGCGTCACCGAGGCCGCTGCGAATACCGGCACCGCGGCCACTCAGGTTCTGGACTCAGCCGGCCGGCTGGCGGAACGTGCCGATACGCTGAATGCCCTGGTCCGGCGGTTCCTCGAAGACATCCAGGCGGCGTAACCGCGCGGGGACGGTCGCGACAGGGGAGGTCGCGCCCTCCCCTGTCGCATTCACCCAACCCCGGGAGTCGGCGCCTCTGCCCCTCGCGTTTTCGGGATGCAAATCGACTTGACAAGAGGAAAACACTGATTGCAGCATGGAAATAAAAATGCGAACCTATACGAAAGATTAGCTGTCTAACCAGTTTGGCATGAGGCGCATTTATTTTGCATTAAGTAATTTGCGGCTTGATGACTTCGCGAGACAACGACGAGGTCAATAGCACCATGCTCTCATCGGTCCTGAAACGCCGGCACCCGGACGCCGCCATCCCCGGCCCCGCCGAGACTCCGACCAACGGGCATGACCCGGACCTCGTTGCCTGCCTGAAGGCCATGGCCGCGGGCGACTATGGCCGGATCCCCGACCGGGAGGACTCCGCCTTCGAGGCGCTCCGGGCCATCAAGGCTCAGCACGAGTTGCGCAACCGGACCGATCTCGAACGCACCGTCGCCTTTTCGATCGGCGCCAGCGAGGCGATGGCGGCCGCCTCCTTCGTCACCGGGGAAGCGCGTGAGGTTGCCGAGAACACCCAGACCATCGCGTCGGCGATCGACGAGTTGAACGCCGCCGTCGGCCAGATCGCCGAGTCGAGCAACCAGGCGCTGGACGGCACCAACCATACGGTGGCGGCGATCGAATCGAGCCGGGGCTCGATCGCCGGGGCGATCGACAGCATGGACAGCGTCACCCGGACGACCGATGCGGCCGGCGACCGGCTGCGCCGCCTGTCCGGCGCGGTCGACGACATCGGCAAGATCCTGCAGACCATCGACGCGATCTCCAAGCAGACCAACCTTCTCGCCCTTAATGCCACGATCGAGGCGGCGCGGGCGGGCGAGGCCGGCAAGGGCTTTGCCGTCGTCGCCGGCGAGGTCAAGCAGCTGGCCAACCAGACGGCCCGGGCGACCGAGGACATCCAGGCCAAGATCGCCGCGATCACCACCGGCATGACCGAAACGCTGGCAGCCATGGACGAAACGGCCCTGGCCGTATCCGATGGCCGTGCCGGCATCCATGCGGTCGGCAGCGAAATCGATGCCGTGGTCGAGGGCTCGCGGTCTGCGGCGGCGCAGATTTCCGAAACGGCCTCGGCCGTCACCGAACAGTCGGCCGCGATCGAGGAAGTCTCCCGGAGCCTCGCGGTCATCACCCAAAAGACCGAGCGCACGCGAGAGAATGCCGAAATGGCCATCGCAAGCGTCGGCAAGTCGGAGGGGCTGATCGCCGAACAGTTGAAGGCGCTGCAGGCGGAGAACATCACTGGCGCCGTTCTCGATTTCGCCAAGTCCGATCATGCATTGTGGAAGAAGAAGCTCGCCGGCATGCTGGTGGGCATGTCGGATTTGACCGCTGCCGAACTGGCCAACCACCATGACTGCCGGCTCGGCAAATGGTACGACGCAGTCGACGATGCCTGTCTCAAGGCCCAGCCCGCCTTCCGAAGCCTGGAAACCCCGCACGAGGCCGTGCACCGGCACGGCAAGACGGCGGCCGAGCTCTTCGCCCGCGGCGACCGGGTCGGCGCGCTGGAGGCCTACACGAAAATGGAAACGGCCTCCGCCGAGGTGCTCGCCCTGCTCGACCGCCTGAGGGCGCAAGGCCGGCCGGCCCAGTAGGCATGCACATGTGCATGCCCTACGCGAAAGTGTGGAAAGGTACGTAGCGTCTAAAACGTAGGGCATGCAGCTCGCTGCATGCCGCTCGCTGATGCCAGCCGGCCCAGTAGGCATGCACATGTGCATGCCCTACGCGAAAGTGTGGAAAGGTACGTAGCGTCTAAAACGTAGGGCATGCAGCTCGCTGCATGCCGCCGCTGATGCCG
>JAAAOG010000127.1 GCA_009909005.1 Alphaproteobacteria bacterium
TCTCGCCGCCGGACATCCCGTCAATCGCCTCGACGACCTGCTACCCTGGGCCCACACGCCCGCCCCTGCCGCTCCCACCACCGTGGCCTGAAAACAACGCTTACGTCATTTCCGGGGAGCAGTACATTGAGGTAGAGAGCTTTATGGGGATTCGGCTCAGATTCCAGCAGCTGTCGCCTTGACCATTTGCCCCCGGGCGCCGCAACAACAGCCAAGAGAACGTCCAGACGAAGATTTGGCGGCCCGGCGACGATCACCGGAATAAAGCTTATCCCGGCCGCTAAGCTGTTCAACCAACCAGGACCAGCATCATGTTTCCTTTATCGAGCAGTAAGGCAAATAACCGGAACAGATGCTCCCCGTCCTGGGGTCTGGGTCAAGACATCCACCCAGACCCTTTTATTGACCGCTGCTTAAATAACTGTTCCCGCCCGCTGGATCGAAACCCAGCCGGTAATCTCTTCGCCCACTTTTATCGGCAGTACCCGCCAGTGCATGATGAATGGCGTACCATCCTTCTTGTAATTGATCGCTTTGCCTTCGAACGTCCCGCCCGACTTGAGCGCGACGGAAAGCCTGGAAATGACCTTGGCGTCGGTGCCCGGACCTTGCAGTATCCGGGGGGTTTTGCCAATGACCGAACAAGGATCATGGCCGGTAAGCTGTTCGAATGCCTCGTTCGCGTAGATGATCTTTTCCTCCTGCGAAGAGTCGGTAATCAAGACCGAGTCAAAACTATTATCTGTCAAGACCCTAAGCAACGCCATGCCGGCATCAGCTCGGTTCAGCAGCTCTTTGTATGTGGTGACCATTGTGCCTTCCTCTCCGAAGATTTTGCGTGGCCGGCGGCCATTCCGGCCGTAAGCTGGCCATCGGCGTGTGTGTGTGTGAAGTCCCACGTCGGAACTATTTTGTCCGCCGGTAAGCACCACGGACGAACAGGTCCGGTTTTGCGGCAGCTGTTGTCCAAGTTGCGACCGTGATTGCTGCGGCCGCTATGGGAACAGTATGGCCGAGGACGCTATAGGCCAGGAACGTGTAACTCCCGGTCGCCACCGCAAAGGCTACCGCCCACATTAACCCCAAGGCCTGCAAAACATAATGCCGGATAGCGACATCAGGTATGTGACGGAGAGGGCTGACTTCGTGGTTGAACAAGAAATTCCAACACTGGACAACAAACGTCCTCATGGGCGTAAACATGGGGCATCCTCCGGTCATCATTTGCCTTTCTTACGTCCATATCAGCCGCGCGGATCACGTCATCTGGCGATCGCGTCTCCGGCTATGTCCGGGACCGGGCCAACCACGGCAAGCAGCGCATCGATATAGAGGGTTTCCCGTTCAAAAAGTCGGTCACCGCCGCGCCGAGGACCGTGTAGTCCATCCGTTCGGTGCTGCCCATGGCGCCCATGGTGACCTCAACCAGACGTCATTCGGCGGCACCTACACCATTCAGGAAGGCGAGACCGACAGCGCCGACCTCACCGTCACCGCCGTCAGCCTGACCGGCGGCGCCACGCTGGCGGCCAACGACGACGGCGTGCCGGCCGACCTTTCCCTGCCCGCCGGGCAGAACCTGGGCGACAACCAGAACATCGTGGTCGACGCCAGCACGCCGGCCGCCCTGCTGCCGGACCTGAACGCCGCGTCCGACACCGGCAGCAGCGACACCGACAACCTGACCAATATCGCCACGCCGACCGTATCCGGCACCACCGAGGCCGGGGCGACGGTCAACGTGCGGGTCGGCGGCGCCAGCGTCGGCACCACCACGGCGGACGGCACCGGGGCCTGGACCTTCACTTTCGACCCGGGCGACCTGAGCGAGGGCGCCAACACCATCGACATCATCGCCAGCGACGTCGTCAACACCAGCGCCGACTCCCCCGACCTGACTGTCACCCTCGACACAACCGTCCCGACGGCCGTCGACGACACGACGGCGAGCGTCGGAGAGGGTGACGGCGACACGGCCCTGACCGGGGTCAACGGCTCAGGCGACAACCTCGCGGACAATGACATCGACGCCGACGGGACCACCCTCGTCGCAGCGGTCGCCGGCATGGCCGGCACTGTCGGCCTCCCGACAGCGGGGGACAATGGCGGGCTGTTCACGGTGAATGCCGGCGGCACGGCCAGCTTCGACCCGAGCGGCGCGTTCGAGGCTCTGGCGGGCGCTGCCATGGATACGAGCTCGGTGACCGTCACGATTCAGGACAGCGCAGGCAATACCGCGGACTCCACCCTCACCGTTACGGTCAACGGCGCCAACGACGCGCCCTCAGGGGCGGACAATACGGTCTCGACGGGCCGACCGGATCCTCACCATCAACGAGGCGGATTTCGGCTTCACCGACCCGGATGCCGGCGACATGCTGGCCCAGGTCACGATCAACACGCTGCCGGCCGGCGGCACGCTGTTCCTCGATACCGGCACCGACAACGGAGCGCTGGATACCGGTGAAGAAGTGTCGGCAAGTGATATGGTCGGCATTGCCGATATTCAGAACGGCGATCTGCTCTACGACCCGGGAGCCGCCGGGACCGAGACCCTGACCTTCACCGTCAATGACGGGACCGTCGACGCGGCCGCTGCCAACACTCTGACCATCCCGGCCCGGCCGCAGTCGGTGCCGGACGACGAGCCCGTCCAATTCACCATCACCCTCGGCGACGGCGATGCCGACGGCGACGGCATGGACGATGACGGCCGCGAGACGGTCACCATTATCGACGTGACCAATCTGCTCGGCCCCGACGGCGAGCTCACCGGGCCGGTCACCATCACGGTCAACGGCGACGGCCCGGTCTTCATCCGCGGCGCCGGCACTTTCTCCGGCGGCAGCGAGGAGCTCAGCGACGACGATGTCCCGGACGTCGACATCATCCAGGGCGACGGCAGCCCGCAGGTGCTGTTCTTCGGCCCCGGCGACGATTTCGTCAACGGCGCCGGCGGCAATGACCGGGTCTCCTCGGCCGGCGGCAGCGATTTCCTGGACGGCTCCAGCGGCAACGACACCGTCGACGGCGGCGCCGATAACGACACGCTGATCGGCGGCGGCGGCAACGACCTGATCCATGGCGGGACCGGCGCGGACATCGCACGGTTCGACGGGGCGGCGACCGGCTTCGAGGTGACCACGTCGGTGTTCGGCTACCGGGTGAGCGACCAGCGGGACACCGGCACCCTCGGCCGCGACACGCTGGTGTCGGTCGAAAGCCTTGAGTTCACCGACGGCAGCGAGGCCGTGGCGGCGCGCGCCGCCAACGGCTTCACCCTGTTCGCCGTGGCCGGCAGCGGCCTGGCGCAGCAGAGCCTGCTGCCCGGCAGCGAAGTCCGGCTGGTCGATGCACCCGGCGCCCAGACCTACGACGTGCCGCTGGGTGCGACGCTGGGGCTGATCGGGGTCTCGGGGACCAACACCATCAATCTCGAAGGCGAGACGGCGGACTATGTGGTGCTGGCTGAGGGCACCCGCTTCGTGCTGGTCGGGCCGGAGGGCGGGGGCCTCGCCCTGGTGCCGGACACCGCGCCGCAGACCCTGGTCTTCGCCGACGGCGCGCTGGCTCTGTCGATCGAGACCGGCAGCATGCTGCCGGGTGGCGAGCTGGTGCCCGACGCCCTGTCGCCGATCGCCGCGACGCCGGATGGCGGCACGACCTCGGCGGCGGTTTTCGACGGGTCGGTCGCGGGCGATGCCGGGCCGGCGGGGTCGGCGAATTTCTTCGCAGCCCTGGTCGCCGGCGCCCCGGCGCAGCTGCTCAGGGCCGGCACCCAGGCGAAGCTGATCGATGCGCCAGGCCCCGACGACTTCCACATTGCCGAAGGGGCGGGGCTGTCGCTCAGCGGCGTGGCCGGGGCGAACGTCTTCCGCTTCCAGCAGGTCTCGACCGAATTCACCGCGGCGCTCAACGGCGGCACGCTGGTGCTTACCGCTGCTGACGGCGCAGTGACGCGGCTGCCCGCCGACAGCGATCCGCAGACCCTGGTCTTCGCCGACGGCGCCGCGGCACTCACGATCAGCGGCGACCAACTTTTGCTTGGAGAGACACCGGTCGACGCCACGCCGGCTGAGATCGCCGCGACGTTGGATGCCGGCATCACCTCCGAAGCCGCCTTCGGCCCAGACTGGCTACTGTAAGTGAGGACCCTCGTCGATCTATCAAGGAGATGATGGGGCCACGAAAGCAACGATGTGATCAAAGTTTGCCTAGCGGAGATCCGCGACCATGCCGTACGGTTAGCTAGTAAAGGCTGAGAGCAACAAGCCGAGCACAGGCCGAGGTGGGAAGCGGTTTTTTTACTCAATGCGAAGCAGCGATGCCCTTGGGTGTTGTTCATGGCTGTAGAAGCAGCGAGGGTATTTACCAGATCCTCGCTGCTGTTGTTGCCATTCTTTAAGCCAGGAGCCAGAGAACGTTGGATTCCGGGTCCGCCCCCTCCGCCAGGTCTCTTGCGGGCCATCCCGAACTTGGCTTTGCGGTGTGCACTGTCAAGCGATGCCCGCCCTTTATCGATTCCATGTCCGCCGGCTTCCTGATGCCGCTGCCCGCGGACATCCGGGTGTGCGATGGGACCTTCGCCTGGGACTTGGCCCCCGGTCGGCGGCACAGGCACGGACAGCCGCGCGCCGCCCGGCCTCCACACCAACAGCCAGGCGGCCGGCACGCCTTCGAACTCTCCGTCGAAACGCTGACCGGCGAGACCGCCGCCCGCTTCGCCGAGACCGAGCGCGCCGTGGCGCGCGAGCCCGGCGCCGACAAGGACCGGTTCGACGCGCCGAATGGCTGTCGGGCGATTGTCATCCGACCGACGGCGGAATCCGGCCGGCTGCCATGTCGGTGATCAACCGGATGGCTTTCGGCCCGCTCACTGCACGATCGAAGGCCTCGGCGGCAGCGAGGGCGGCCCGGCTGGCCTCTTCATAGAAAATATCGTCGTCGAGGAGCCTGGCGAGCGTCTCCAGCCAGGGCCGGGCCTCGGCCGGCTCGGCAAGGGCATAGGTCTCGGCCGAACAGGAAGCCGGCGGGTCGAAGAGAAAGCCGCCGCCGTTCAGCTGCTCGGGCAGCCCGCCCCGGCGGGTGGCCAGAACGGGGATGCCGCTCAGCTGCGCCTCCGCTGCGACACGCCCCGCCGCCTCAAACCAGAGGGACGGCATCAGGATGGCAGCCGTGCGAGCATAGATGCGCCGCATGTCCGCCTGATTGCGCAGCCACCACACATTCGCGAACCGGGACAAATCATAACCGGCCGCAGCCAGTTCGGCAGGCGAACCCCGTCCCTCGGTGATGACGAACGTCATGTCGGGTCGCTCACGGTAAGCCATGACGATCAGGCGCGCCACCAGCCCGACGCCTTTGGGCGGTGTCGGGTTGAAAAAGCCGATCAGCCCCGTCCGCCGGCCGGCCACCCGGGCCGGGATATCGTCGGGCCGCGTGGGCACATGGAAATCCGGTCCGATCAGCGTTCGCAGGACATAGGCAGAGAATCGGAAACGGTCGCGATACAACGCCGCCAGAGCCGCGCTCGGGCAAATGACATAGTCGCCGGGTTTGAAATGGCCCGGATCACGGTACGTCGCATTGGCGATGTACTGGCAAAAGCGGCGGCCGGCGCCGCGCACCAGCGCCTGCAGCTGCCGGGAAAAGGCTGACGAGCCGTAGGAAAGAACCAGGTCCGGGTCCCAGTCGGCCAGTTCGTCGGCGGCCAGCTGCAGGAACGCCGCGGCCTCGCCTTCCGTCATCCGTTGCGGAGCCTGTGTCCAGCGTGTGCGCAGGATTCGGTGCCGGACACCCTGCAGCTCCACGGCCAGCACCCTGCCGATGGCATCGGCATCATTGGCGCGCGGGCCAAGCACGGTTTTCAGGGGAAAGGGCTCGGGCGTATCGAAGAGGGTGGCACAAACGCTGGCGCCATGCAGGCCGGCGGCCGCCAGGCATTCCAGCAGCGCCTTGATTTCGATCGCCGCGCCGCTCGACCGGTCGAGGACGCACATCGGCGACAGGAACATCACCCGCAGGCTCACCTGGTCACTCCGTCCCGTCCTCGTGCAGGGGCGCAACAGCCGCAGGGGGCATGGCGCCAATCCCGCTTGGCAATATCCTGCGACAAAATACCGCATGCCTTTCTGTCTCAATCACGACGGCACAAAAAAGCATGTTCTTCAATAATTTCGCGTCAATGCCTAAGCCGCTGTCTAAAATGCGGCGCAGTTCGCTGTTCACGTGACTATAGACCGCGACACTCGGAGTCTGTTGTATTTCAAGACTGGAAAAGCGAGTAAGGCCGCTGCGAAACATTCGCACGCGCGAAATTCGACTACGAGTTCCGGGAAAAACCGACTGCCAGGATTTTTCTACTGTTGCGACGCAGCTGCTACTGTCAAACGAAAAAACAAAAATCGGGAGGATTATTTCATGGCGCAGTATGAAGTCACAATCCTGACCGACACCATCGACATCGATGCCAATGCCGATGAGGACGGAGAACCCGCAACCTGGATTGAAGCCCTGGTAGATATTCTCGGACTCTGGCGAGTCTTCGAAATTTCGAGTGGTGCCGATGTCGTCACGTTCGCCGGACTCATCATCACCGGCAGGGCGACTCAGGACGGCAGTCGAGGCGGCGGGGTTTCCGGTGATGCAACACTGGTCGATTCAATCGTGCTGGATAACGAGGCTGGCCGCGGCAGAGACGTCGCCCAAGTGGCCTGATAATCTCCGTATGGAAGCAGTTAAGATCGCTTGGGAGGCGATACGATGGGCAGGTTCCAATCATACATAGAGTTATATAGCTTGCTTCCCGCTGAAGGTGGCGACGGCAGCCTGGGTTTCATCGCAAAAAGAATCATTGATGGCGATTATACCGGGTACTCGGCAGCCAGCGCGGGTGATTTCAATGGCGACGGCTTCGACGATCTGATCATTGGCGCGAAAGGCGCCGAACCAAACGGCGTCAAATCGGGTCAGAGCCATATTGTGTTTGGGTCAAGCAGCGGCTTGCCCGCCCTCCTCGAACTGTCGGCTCTCAATGGGACAAACGATTTTTTACTAACTGGTAACAACAACGATTTGGTTGGACATTCGGTGAGCGGGGCGGGGGACATCAACGGAGATGGTTTGGATGACGTGATTATCGGGGCTCCTGAGGGCTCTGACTTTGCCGGTCGGAGCTACGTGGTTTTCGGCAAAGAAAGCAATATCGATGCGGCTTTGGAATTGTCTAGTCTTGACGGCATCAATGGCTTCATTCTCACGGGCATTCATAAGCATGATGCTGCAGGATGGTCAGTGAATGGCGGTGGCGATGTAAATGGTGATGGCATTGACGACCTGATCATCGGCGCAAAATACGCAGATCCGAACGGTAATAATTTGTCAGGCCAAGCGTATGTTGTCTTCGGTTCCAAAAATAGTTTTCCTGCTAGTCTGAATCTGTCAAGTCTGAACGGAACAAACGGATTTACTCTCAACGGAATCACAACTCATGATCGAGCCGGTTCCTCCGTAGATCTGGGAGGGGATTTGAACGCAGACGGCTTCGACGACATCGTCATCGGGGCACCCTTCGCCATCCGGGACGGAACTCATTTCCAAGGTCAGACCTATGTTGTCTTCGGCAACAGCAGCTTTGATTCGACTCCGACTTTCGAACTATCCGCCTTGGACGGCAGTAACGGCTTCATTATCAACGGCGCGGTCCCCTGGGGTTGGTCCGGCTATCGTGTGAATACCGGAGGAGATTTCAACGGCGACACGATCGACGACCTGATCATTGATGCGCGGTTCGTCGAAGAGGCTTACGTCGTTTTTGGGTCAAATGATTTTCCTGAAAATCAGACATTTGAGTTGTCGAGTCTCGATGGAAAAAATGGTTTCGTCCTAGAAGGAAATCTTGAAGACCCAGACTGGGCGGGTGATGTGAACGGTGATGGCTTCGATGACATCGTCAGCGGAACCAATTTCGTAAATGGATACGTGGTCTTTGGAAGCAGCGATGTTCCCGCAACCCTGGATGCGTCCGGTCGCGACGGAAGCAACGGTTTCCACGTCTTTGGGCCACACATCAATGACGTTTCAGGTGGGGGTGATATCAACGGAGACGGCGTTGATGATTTGATCTTCGGCGCACCTTTTAATAGCTACCTTAACCGTAATTATGGAGTTACTTTTGTCCTGTTCGGGCGCCGCGCGCCGGATGCGGTCGACAACAGCTTCACGACCAATGAAGACACTGCGGCGGTTATCAACCCGGTGGCCAATGATGAAGACAAAGATGGCGATCCCCTCAGCATTCACAGCTTCGATTCATCTGGCCTGCAAGGCACTCTCGTCGAGAATAGCGACGGCACCTTCAGATACGACCCGAACGGCCGATTCGAGACCCTGAATACCGGTGACAGCGCCACCGACACCTTCACCTACGAAGTTTCCGACGGCCGGGCCGGTTTCGACACCGCGACGGTGGTGGTCGCCATCACCGGCGTCAATGATGCGCCCGAGGCCATGGCTGACATGGCCTCGACGGACGAGGACACGGAAATTACCACCGGCAACGTGCTCCTCAACGACACCGACGTCGATAATCCGCGGAGCGATCTGTCGGTCATCAGCCTCGACACCACCGGGACCCGCGGGCTGGTGGTCTACAATGGCGACGGCACCTTCACCTACGACCCGAACGGCCAGTTCGAGGGTCTTGATGAAGGCGGAAGCGATACAGACAGCTTCAGCTATACCGTATCGGATGGCAATGCCGACGACACGGCGACCGTGACCGTAACGATCACCGGTGCGGATGAGGGGCCGGACGAAGGGCTTCTCGTCACCATCCTCGACGACAACACGGACCCCGACGGCCAGGTGACTTTGCGGGAGGCGCTGGCCTATGCGAAGACGCTGCCGGACGCGCCCGACACGCCCATTATCACCTTCGCCGACAATCTTACCGGGGGCACCATCACACTGGGGAGCCAGCTCGATGTCTCCAGCAGCGTCACCATCGACGGCCATATCGATAATGACGGCATACCCGACATTACAATAGACGCCAATGCCGACGGAGACGACGACCCCACCACATGGGTCGACGATAGCAGCAATATTGTCGCCCCACGACGGGTTTTCGAAATTGCCGAAGACCTCACGGTGACGTTGGATGGACTGAGGATCACGGGCGGCGCGACAGATGGCGATTTCGAGAGCGGTGGTGGGGTGCGCGTCGGCTCCAATGCCGTCGTGACCATCATGAACAGCACGATATACGGCAATAGCGCGAGCGGTCATGGCGGCGGCATTTCAGCCAAAGGAAACCTTGCCATAACGAACAGTGCTGTCGAGAATAACTCTGCAAATTTCGACGGTGGAGGGATCTTTGTTGATAGCCTAGGCGATATCAACATCGACTCAAGCACGATAAGCGGCAATTACAGTGGCCAGGGCATCGGGGGCATTCACATTTCCGCATTGCTTGGATATCCAGACGACGTTATAAATGTAAAAATCACAAACAGTCAGATATTTAAGAATAATGGCGGCACTCACCATCCATCAGTTTTTGTGCTCCATAGGGGCGGCAGCGGCAGGGCGTTGAGTATGAGGCGGGCGATGCGTCGGAGTCCTCTGGTGAAGAACGACGTTCTGGACCGTGCGACCTTCTTTGGTTGAATCTTCAGGTCTTTTTTTCGGCGGGAGTTGGGTTTGTCTCAGCGTCCCACTGGCCGGTGGAGACGGCGGTGTAGATGGCCAGGGCCATGATCAGCAGGAGGCGGGAGAGACGGTCCGGGTGCTGGATCTGCGTATCTTCGACACCGAAACCGCGGGACTTGAAGTCCGAGAACATCGGTTCGATGGCCCAGCGGGCAGAATAATCCAGCGTTTTCAGATAGCCCGGCTTGGCGGACATGGCGATGATCCATGGCTCCGCATGGTCGGGATCGTGGATGACGCCGATATTGGTGGTCGCCTTCTTTGTCGTCAGCTCGACGTCCTCCAGGGTAAAGATTTGGTCCTTGGCCAACTGGCCGGTCGTCATCCGCTCCTCGGCGTCCCGAAGGACCAGGTTGCCTTTCAGCCGCAGGCGATAGTCCCACTGCCTGTCCTGGCACCAGGTGATCAAGTCTGCCGTCCCATAGAAGCGGTCGGCCATGAGGCAGACCTCAGCGCCCTCCGGCAATAAGGGAACCACGGCATCCAGCAACGCCTTCTGGATGGCAAAGCCGATTGCCCCCTCGGTCGCCTCGACGCGCCACAGCAGCGGCAAGGCGCGGTCGCCGGATCGCACCGCCAGCATCAGCACTTGGTGGCGATCGTTCAGCTTGGACTGGTCCATGATCAGGATCAGGGGCTGATCGGCGACCGCCAACCGAGACAAAATCTCACGCGCGAAAGGGGCGATGACGGCATCCGGGTCGATCAAAGGGTTCATCAGCACCCGGGAAATCCATTGATACCGCATGTCGATGCGGTCGACATCACGGGGCAGACCGGCGGCCAAGTCCATGAGATTGGCACTGCGCACGTCCAGCATGGTCGCCACCAGCAAAGCAAGGTTATTCCGCTGGGTCTTGCGTTGCTTCGGCAAGAGCCGCTGCATCTCCGCGGCTATTCCATCAGCCACAATCCTGATACCGTCCATGCGCCGAGTCCGCTCAAAATTTGGGCGGACTCCTTGAATCACACGCCGATTCCGACCGTCAATAACCTTTCGTCAGAAACTGATGGATGCTGAGCCCCCAACCCATCTTAGATAAATTAGCTAAGTTGCTCCCAAATTTATTTATTTATAGCCTTTTCTTTACCGCATGGACCTGGGCGATACGAAACTATCGGCGCCATTGGCATAATTTTGTCGTTCATGAAAACAAGTCCCGTTCCTTGTTGGCATTTAAGGAGATCGTCGATAATTCCGGCGATCCGATGCCCGAGGCTTTTCGGGAGAGAGCGATGGAATTGGCGTGCCTGATCGTTCTCTCGCCGAATACCAGCGGTTATGTGCCGGAGGAGCATGAGGAGCAGACCGGGGCCGAGCGGCTGGTGAAGATGGAGGAGATGGTGCGCGATCTGATTACGCGGCGGTCCAAATAGCGGCGTGTCGCGCCGATAAGGCGAATGGCGGCGGACCCGCGACCCGCGGGGCCGCCGCCGGCATCCGGAGAGACCATTCGTGTTGCCGTGCCGGCCCCGTTCGGACCGGCCCGGCCATGTCTTCAAACCCCGATCACCATAGCTGCGCCCGTCAGCGGCGGCCGGCGAGGCGGGCGGCGGTCTCACGCCGACCCGGCTCTGCTGCTACGAAGCGATAGGCTTTCATGATGCCGCTCTGCGGCCAGCTCGACGAGTGACCGGCCCCTTGTCCGATCGTCACGCTTTACCATGCCACACCGCCAGGCGGCCTCCGGCTCGGGCGACATGCCTGCTGGACGGCATCCTTTATGCCGCGGCGCTCACCCTTGAAACCGCCCGCGGCGGGACGGTCGACATGGGCGACCAGTTATGTGGGCCATTGCCTCGCAATTGCGCTTAGTTTTTCCTTCGCGGTTGAAAGAGCTGCCGCTTTCGCCTCCGGGCCTTCGAATTGCATGGGTTGTGCTTCGACGAAGATCGGATCATCCACACCTAAAAAGGCAGCTATCGTTGTCAGGTGGGGAGTAAGGCAATCCCGTCCTTCCATCATGCCGCCGGGGCCATAGTTTCCCCCCCAGGATCGAGTTCGATTGGTGGGCCGGTTGGCGGTTGGCGCAGCGAACCCCGAAACAAAGGCGGCGCCGGTCGGGTGCCGAGGCCGATGACGTCTTGGCCTTCCCGGCGCCGTCCCTCACCGTGTAACAATGGAAGCGGCAAAGAGGGAGCCGGCGCATGCTGAAAACCGTGTCCGAAAACGAGTTCATGTCCCGCTGCCGGACGTTGATGGACGAGGTCGCGGTCACAGGCGACACCCTGCTTGTCACGCGGGACGGCCAGCCCATGGTCGAAATTCACCCCGCGACGGGCGGAACGGCGGTGGAGGCAACCGGGTCCGTCAACAACCCCTTTGCCGATGTCAAGGGCGCCGTGGAGATCGTCACCGACCTCGACCGACCCGACACCGACGATCACTGGGAAGAGGACGCGCTCCACGACTGGACGCCGACGCAGTGATCCCGGTTCTTCTCGATACACAGGCCCTCATTTGGCTGGCCAATGAAGATCCGCAATTGCGGCCAATTTCGTATCAATTGTCAGTGCTGGCCTGGCGAAATTCTGGTCTGTATGTTTCGGCTATCTCTTTCTGGGAATGCGCTTTGGCAGCCCGCCGGGGGCGTGTTCGTCTTCATTGCCCCGTTCACGACTGGCGTGACGCGCTCCTGAGCCGCGGCCTCAAAGAAATACCGGTCGATGGCAGGATCGGCATTTCGGCAGACGGGCTCACCAATCTCCATCGCGACCCCGCCGATCGGATCATTGTCGCGACATCGCTGATCCTCGGGGCATGTCTGATCACCTCCGACGCTGAGATCCTGAAGTGGTCCGGACAGCTGTCCCGCCAGAACGCTCGCCTGTAAGACTGGCTGGGGCTTTATCAGGGCAGTGCCGGGCGGCGCGCGCGCTTCTGGGATGGGCACAAAGGGGCCTTAAGGCGGCCTCGATGGTCGGCAAGGAGGGTGGCGGCTATCCCTGGGACTCGCCGATCGCGGCAAGGATGGCTTCGACGGCGGTGAAGGGGGGCATGGGGACGACCATGCCGACCTGGTCGGGGATGCCGGCCCCGTTCGGACCGGCCCGGCCATGTCTTCAAACCCCGATCACCATAGCTGCGCCCGTCAGCGGCGACCGGCGAGGCGGGCGGCGATGTCGCGGCGGACCGCCTCCGGCTGGGCGTCGACCGCCTCGCAGAGCTGCCGCAGGTCGCGCCGGAGTGCGTAGACCTGGTCGAGCAGCGACAGCATGACCGGCACCGCCTCCTCGTCGATGGCGAGGTCGTGCCGCATCTCGCGGATCAGCCGCACCCGCGCCAGGTCGATTTCGGCAAAGACATAGTGGCCGCCGCGGCGCCCCGGGACGATCCAGCGGTTCTCGACCCAGTGGTCCAGCTCCTCCATCGAGACGCCGCCGACGCGCCGCACCACTTCGACTGCCGTGAGCATGAGAGGCTCCTGTCTAACCGGATCGCGGGTCATAGCGGTGCCGCTCGGCCCAGCCGCGCATGAAATCCTCCAGTTCCGCATCGGGAGGATCGGGCAGCACCACCCGCAGCCGGACATAGGCGTCGCCGCGCCCGCCGCCGCCCTTCGGCACCCCCATGCCCTTCAGCCGCAGCGTCCGGCCGCTGCTGGAGCCCTTGGGGACGGTGACATTGACGGCGCCCGTGACGGTCGGCGCCCGCACCTTGCCGCCGAGCACCGCCTCCGGCAGCGAGATCGGCAGGTCGACATAAATGTCGTCGTCCTTGCGCTCGAACTGCGGATGCACGGCGACGGAAATCTCGACATAGGCGTCGCCGGCCGGCCCGCCTCCCACGCCCGGCCGGCCCTGGCCGCGGAGGCGCAGCACCTGGCCGTCGCGGGTGCCGGGCGGTACCTGGATGTCGAGAGTCTTGCCGTCCGGCATGGAGACGCGCTTGCGCGCGCCGTTGATCGCCTCCAGGAAATCGACGTCGAGGCTGTAGCGGACATCGCCGCCGGCCATGTGCAGGCCTTCGGTGCCGAAGCCGCCAAACCCTGCGCCGGTCTCGAAGCCGGCAAAGCCGCCGCCCGGGCCGCCGCGCGGTCCGGCCTGCGCCCCCGCTGCCCCGGCCCGCGCGCCGCCGCCGAACATGCGGGCGATGATGTCCTCGAAATTCGCCGCATCGCCGAAATCGGCGTGCGTATAGTATT
The DNA here is from genome assembly GCA_009909005.1 of Alphaproteobacteria bacterium. Taxonomy (GTDB): domain Bacteria; phylum Pseudomonadota; class Alphaproteobacteria; order DSM-16000; family Inquilinaceae; genus JAAAOG01. The sequence goes on from JAAAOG010000127.1 coordinate 13,857, forward strand.
TGCGCCCGGCCTCGCCCTCGGCGAAATCGCGGTAGAAGCCGCGCTCGGCCTTTGGCGTGCCGCTGGCGTCGATTTCGCCGCGGTCATAGGCGGCGCGCCGGTCGGGATCGGTCAGGAACTCCTCGGCGGCGCTGATCTCCTTGAAGCGCGCCTCGGCCTCCTTGTCGCCCGGATTGAGGTCGGGATGGTACTGCTTGGCCAGCTTCCGGAACGCCTTGCGGATATCCTCCTCGCCGGCGGTCCTGCTCACCCCGAGAACCTCATAGGGATCCCTGCTCACCCCATGTCCTCATGCTGTTCCGATCGTCTTCGGGCACAACACGTGGGAGCGGCAAGGCGTTGCGCCAAGCCGCCGCCGATCCGGCGCGCCGGCCCCGGTTATCGGACCGGTCAGAAGATCAGCAGCCGGTTCAGATCATCCTCGGCCAGCGCCTCGATCTCGGCGAGGGCGGCACCGGTATCCGGGTCATAGAGGAGGGAGAGCAGCAGGTCGTCGTCGAGAGTCTCATCGGCCGGCCGGATGTCGCCGGTCGGCTGCGGTCGGATTCCAAGCGGGGTGCGAGTCGTCATACGTTATGCAGTCTTTCGAAAGCTTCTCACTCGAAACCGTATCACGCATCGCCCGGCGGTACATGGTAAAAATCCAGCGCCGCGGTCGGGTTTTCAAAACAGGCATCCGACACTATTGGGGTGCGCGGAATATCAGTATCGGCGGCGATGCAAGGAATTCAGTCAGATACAGGTCCGAAAACCAAGCCGACCCACGAACAAGCGCCGCTCAAGAATAAAAGCAGCGCTTCATCCGAGCAAAAGCTACATGACGACTATTTGATTTTTGCTTCCTTGAATTCGACATGCCGACGGGCCACGGGATCGTATTTCCGCATCGTCATTTTCTCGGTCATGTTCTTGGTATTCTTCTTCGTCACGTAGAAATAGCCGGTGTCGGCCGTGCTGACGAGACGAACCTTCAGGGTTGCCGGTTTGGCCATGGCTTGCGCCCTCTTGCCAGAATTCCTGCCATCAATGTGCGGACCCTGCGGGCCCGCTCAGCCGCTCACACTTAAGCCGCAGGCCGGCGGTGTCAAGCAGGCTTTAGGGTGCCGCCTGCGCCACGGTCGGGACGGCGGACAGCGACAGCGCCCGGTCGAACAGCCCGGCATCGCGGAGCAGCCGCTCGGCCACCTCGACGTCGAGCTCCTCGTCGTGCACCCGCCAGGGGCAGAACTCCCGCACCCGGCGCAACGCCGTCTCATCCTCCGCCGCCGCCCGCCGCAGGCCGATGACGCTGCGCGGGATCGCGAGCTCGCCCGAGCGGAACAGCGCCAGCGCCTCCTCGACCGTGTCGGCGTCGCGGCTGGTGCACAGGGTCGGGGTGACGCCCTGACGGTGGATGGTGATCCCGGCCGGCGAAAAGATGCGGCTCCAGGTCAGGAACAGCTCGCCGCCGTTCGGCAGCCGGGTGACGGTCTGGACGCTGCCCTTGCCGAAGGAGGAGGCGCCGACCACCACCGCCCGGCCGGCATCCTGCAGCGCCGCCGCCACCACTTCGGCTCCGGACGCCGAGCGGCCGTCGACCAGCACCACCAGCGGCAGGCCGTCGGTGCGGTCCTCCCGCCGCGCGTAGTATTGCTGCATGCTGTCGGGATGGCGGCCGCGGGTCGAAATGATCTCGCCGCGCGGCATGAACAGGTCGGCGACTGCGACCGACTGGCCCAGCAGGCCGCCGGGATTGCCGCGCAGATCGAGGATGATGCCGCGCGCCCGGCTGCCCAGCTGCGCCAGGGCGCGGTCGAGCGCCGCCGTCAGGTGATCGGCCGTGGCGGCGTTGAAGCGGCCGACCCGCAGGATGGCGATATCGCCGTCGAGCCGTGCCGTCACCGCGTTGACGATGACGTGCTCGCGCCGCAACTCCAGGGTGCGCTCACGCCCATCCGTGGGGCGGCGGAGGGTGACGGACACGACGCTGTTCGACGGACCCCGGAGATTCTCGGCCAGAGTCTCCAGGTCCCAGCCTTCCGCCCGCACGCCGTCGACCGCGACGAAGATCTCCCGGGCTTCGACGCCGCCGCGCGCCGCCGGGGTCCCCGGAAAGACCTCCTCGACAAAGCCATGACCGGCCTCCTCGTCGAAGCCGAGCAGAATGCCGATGCCCCCATAGCCGTCGCGCGACGCCCGCTCCTGCTGCGCGCGGGCCGCGTCGACATAGCGGGAATAGCCGTCGAGATCGTCGAGCACCGCATCGAATACCGCGGTGTAGAGCCGCTCCGCCGCCGAGTCCTGCAGGGCCGGCGAGGCCCGGCGCATCAGCGTGATGGCCTCGACCGTCAGCCGCGCCCAGCCCTCCGGATTGTCGAGCGGCGGCTCGTCGATGCCGCCCAGGCGCCGGGCGCCGGCAAAGAGCCAGACCGCCCCGCCGGAGCGCCGCACCGCCAGCGTCTCGTCGATCGCCGACAGGCCTTCCAGCCCCTCCAGTACCAGGGCGCCGAGATCGATCGGTTCCAGGTAGACGTCGGCGATGCGCTCATAGCCGACGTCGAAGACGCCGGGCGAGACCGTACGCGTGTCGCTGACCGCGGCCTCGGTCAGGGCCGGCCCGCCGCCGCCGCAGCTGGCCAGCACGATGACCGCCATGAGCGCCGGCAGCCAGCGCCGGCGCCGCGGCCCCGGCCGCCCGGCCGGGAAACGTCGAAGAGGGATGGAGCGGAACAGGGGCATCATGGCGGTCGGTTCGGCAGTGCGGGGCGAAAGTTCCGGGACCCGATTATCGGCCCACAAGGTAGAGAGAGTATTGACACGGCCGCCGGGCGCAAGAGGGCACATGAGGCCGCGGCCCCGATACGGCGTGCCGGACCGGCGGCCGGTTATCGACCCGGCTTCGCTTTGGCGCTAGGTTGGCGCCATGTCGGTCGCCGTCACGCTGAACCAGGCGACGCTGGCCCTGGACCCTTCCGGCGCGCTGTGGTGGCCGGCGCGCCAGGTGCTGGCGGTCGCCGACCTGCACCTGGAAAAGGGCTCGGGCTTTGCCGCGCGCGGACGGCTGCTGCCGCCCTATGACACGGCGGCGACCCTGGCGCGCCTGGCCGCCCTGGTCGCCCGCTACCGGCCGGCGACGGTCGTCTGCGTCGGCGACTCGTTCCACGACGGCCGGGCCGCCGGCCGTCTGGCGCCCGCCGACGGCGCCCGGCTGCAGGCGCTGACGGCCTCCTGCACCTGGGTCTGGGTGGTCGGCAATCACGATCCAGCCCCGCCGACCGCCTGGGGCGGCAGGGTGGAGACGGAGCTGACCCTGGGGCCGCTCGTCTTCCGCCATCAGGCACGCCCCGGCGGAGCCGGCGAGGTCTCCGGCCATTTCCACCCGCGGGCGGCCGTGCATGTGCGCGACCGGCGGCTGACGGCGCCATGCTATGCCGGCGACGGCCGCCGGCTGATCCTGCCGGCCTTCGGGGCCTATACGGGCGGGCTCGACGTGCTCGACCCGGCGATCGCCGGCCTGCTCGCCCGGCCCTTCACCGTCCACATGCTGGGGCGCGACCGGCTCTATCCCCTGTCCAGCGCCCGGCTGGCGGCGCCGCGGCGCCGCAGCGTTGCAGCCGCCCGCCGGCCGGACGCCGCGCGCGATCGCCCTTAATCCGACCCATTCTGGCCACGAAACAGCCGCTCGTTGGGAATCACTTTCTCGATTGTTTCCCGAGGCGGGTCAATGTCCCAGAATCCGAGGAAAACGACCCCGCCTACAGCCAAGACGAGAAGAACAATGACCAGCAGCTGCATGAACCGGCCGCCCACGCCGCCGGATCCGCCCGAGGAAAAGCGGCCGCGGGACTGCGAAAAGACGGAACGGGAACGGCGCCGGGGCAACGTCATTCTCCCTTGCCGGCTGGAGGAACGGATCGGGCTTTGGGAACCCGCCCGCCTTTGTGCTATCGCTCACGGGCGCCGCGTGCAAGCCGCCGCCGCGATGCCGATGCGCATGATGCTGTTTCTATCCCCAGACGGCGGGGTGCCGCAATGACCCCCTCGGCCCTGTTCATGCCGCCGCAGACCCTGGTCCTGGTCGGGCTGATGGGCGCCGGCAAGACCGCGGTCGGCCGCCGGCTGGCCGCGCGTCTCGGCCTGCCCTTCGTCGATGCCGACCACGAGATCGAGGCGGCCGCCGGCTGCAGCATCGAGGACATCTTCGAGCGCTATGGCGAACCGGCCTTCCGCGATGTCGAGCGGCGGGTGATCGAAAGGCTGCTGCAGGAGCCGGTGCACGTGATGAGCGCCGGCGGCGGCGCCTTCATCGAGCCGGAAACGCGCGCCCTGATCCGCGCCCAGGCCCTGTCGCTCTGGCTGCGGGCGCCGGTCGAGCTGCTGCTGGCCCGCACCGCCCGGCGCTCCAACCGGCCGCTGCTGAAGCGCGGCGACCCGCGCGAGATCCTGACCCGCCTGAAGGCCGAACGCGACCCGCTCTACGCCGAGGCCGACATGGCTATCGACAGCGAGGACGGCCCGATCGACGCCACGGTCGACCGGGCGCTCGAGGTCCTGACGGATTTCCTCGATCGCGGCGCCGGACCGTTTCGGGGCGGGCGCTGACGGCCGGCGCCGGTTCGACGGTCAGAGCGGCTCGCCGGCCAGCTGGTTGATCTTGGCCGCCATGATGAAGTCGTTCTCGTGCAGGCCCCGGATCTTCATGGTCATCAGCGAAACCGTCGCATAGCCCCAGCCGAAGGTGATGTCGGCATGGTGGCCCTCCGCCTCGCAGAGTTCGGCGACCGAGTTGACGAAGTCCCAGGCCTGTTTGAAGTTGCCGAAGGAATAGGTGCGTTCGATGCGCCGCGCCTCGTCCAGCAGGTCCCAGTCGCGGGCGTCCTCCAGGAAGCCCTCCGCCTCCTCGCGGGTCAGCGGCGGGATGCCGCCCTGGCACGGCGTGCAGGTCTTCTCGGTCAGGGCCGTCATGGCGATCCTCATGTCGTGCAATCGCAATCCGCCACCGATATGGCCACGAAGGCGGGCGTGTCCACAGGCGGCGGCGTTCGAGGATTGTCTTGTCGCCCCAGGAACACCCAACCCTGACGCCTTTCGCACCCCCATGGAGCGTCGGCCTCCGGCCGACGGCCGGCGGCGGGACGCCGCCGCTCCCGGGGGTCGGGAGGCTGTGCTCCCATGCGTGTCCCGCCGGACCGCCTTTCGCAACCCCATGGAGCGTCGGCCTCCGGCCGACGGCCGGCGCCGGGACGCCGCCGCTCCCGGAGGTCGGGAGGCTGTGCGCCGATGCGTGTCCCGCCGGACCGCCTTTCGCACGCCCATGGAGCGTCGGCCTCCGGTCGACGGCCGGCGGCGGGACGCCGCCGCTCCGGGGGTCGGGAGGCTGTGCGCCGATGCGTGTCCCGCCGGACCGCCTTTCGCAACCCCATGGAGCGTCGGCCTCCGGCCGACGGCCGGCGGCGGGACGCCGCCGCTCCCGGGGGTCGGGAGGCTCTGCGCCGATGCGTGTCCCGCCGGACCGCCTTTCGCACCCCCATGGAGCGTCGGCCTCCGGCCGACGGCCGGCCACGGTATGCCGGGGACGAGCCCTCAACATACGAAGGGCTTGTCCCCGTCAATCAGTTTTGGATCGTGGCCCGGATTCCTTTGCATAGGTCAAAAAGGCTGCCAGCAAGTCTTCCGCAGATGGAAGCTTTCTTCTAAGCCTTTGTTCAGAATAATAGTAAAATAATCCAAGAACAACGCTTGCAATAGTAAATATTGCTCCCAATGCTCCAAAGAATTTTAGAACAATATCATAGACTTCGCCAGATGTCATATATTGTGCTCTGAAGTTTTCATTTTGCGCTGCAATCTGTTCGTCCAGCCTTGCCAGCTCTCGTCGGCTTTCGTCGTGATTGGAGAATAGCATATTCTGGAAGTTGACCATGATCTGCTCAATCAAATCACGATTCTGGTTAATCAATTGTTGAGCCTGATAGCCGAATTGCCCTTGGTAAAAAGCCGTTTCATGGTCAGAATAATAATCCGTCATCACTTCAAGAACGAGAGTTTCTATCTTGTCGTCGCTGGGTATACGATCGCTTATTGCATTCAAATGCTGCAGTATTTGCTGGGTTTCTGGGTCAAGCGACTGCAAGGGACCAAAATCAGCTTCCCCGTCGGCTCCAGTCCCCAGAATATTTTGGAGCACCTGCATTATATCTTCCATCCGCGAGACAGAATCGTCGAATGCTTCCTGCTCCGCGTCTGCATCGCTTATTCCCTGCCGAAGGCGTGCCAATAGATCGTTGACCTCATATTCCATTTCTTCCAGATCACCAGCGTATGCGCTTGCTCTTCTTTCGTAGATTGAGTCTATCTGTTCGCCTGCCGATGTGGCCAGTTGCCTTCCAATATAACCCTCCACCAGAAAATACATTAGCACCATAAACATCAGAAAGAAAAATAGAAAGAACAAGGAGGTTGAAATAAATGTCTTTTTTATGATCTGTGACTCAAAATTTTGCTGATCTTTGTCCCATCCGATTCTTGATTTCTCAGCTGCAGAACCCAATCCGGCCTGATGTGGCTTGCTCATAATATCTTGAAAAACTCTTTCATAGGCTTGTTCAAGACTTGCTTTTTGATCCATGATCTTTTCCCCGCGACAGCCTGCACGCAGGTTGCGACAATCAGCATGAGATTTGTATCTCACGATCCTATCAATATTCCGATCAAAATTAAATCAATACAGGAATTTTTTTGGTTAGATTGAAATCTAAGCAAGTCCTGCTGAGATTTTTGTTGGTCTTGCTGCCTCAATCGGGTTTGGCTCACGCAGGCCATCAACCGACAAGTTTCTGATAGGCGGCGAGCAGTTCTTTGGTGGTGACGCGGAACCATTCGGCGCCGGCGCCGGCGACGCGCCGGCCTTGCAGCCTGAGCAGGCCGTGCAGGGCCTGTTCCAGCGCGCGGCAGTCATGCGTGCGGAAGAGCAGGTAGAGAACCGGCCGGTCCGGCGTGCCGGTGCCGATCTGCGCCACCACCCGCGCCACCGCGTCGCCGGTGGTGCTGCCGACCTTCAGCCGGTCGGGGGCGCACCGATAGCCATAGGCATAGACGCATTCGCCACCCCGGCCGATCTCCTGCAAATCCGCCATGTCGAGCGCTTCGTTGAGCTCGGCGACCAGATGCGCCTCGTTCTCCTCGCTCGGCTGCGCAGTCGCCAGCATCGAGCGGGCGAGTTCGCGCGCCCGCTGCGGCACGTCTTCGCCCTGCGTGACATCGTCTTCGGAGAAACCATTGACGGGGGCCTCGGCCAGCACCTCGGCCATCAGCCGGGCGGCATGCTGGCGCCGGTCGTCGTCGCCGGCGGTGTAGAACACCGCCCGCGCCTTGCTGAACTTCATTCGCTGGCCGGCAAGCTTATTGGCCATGGCCGACCTGTCCCGAACCGGTCACGGCCACCAGCTGCGGTCAAGCAGCTGAGTCAAGGTGAACGGGCAGCTGTCCGGGAAATCGAGCGGGTCCAGGCCGGTTTCGGTGATGGCGGCCAGCCGGCCGTCCTTCCAGGCCGAGGCCATAGCCTTGTCGAGAATCGCCGGGTTCTTCAGGCCGGGATTGTCCGCAAGGTGGACGGCCAGCTGGTCGCGCTGGGTGTCGACCGTCGTCCGCCAGCTCCGCTCGTTCTTCGGCGTCCGGTCCGTCTGGACCTGCAGCTTGAGCAGATGCGCGATGATGAGGGCGAGACGCGAGCCGAACTCCCGGATTTCCGACTTGCCCATATCCGCCACTTCGTCCGCCAGATGCTCCCGGTCGAGCAGGTCGAAGCGGCCCGCCTTCAGGAAGGCCGCCTGCTCCTGGGTCCAGCTGTAGAAGTCGTCCTCATAGCGGACCGGCATCGGCATGGCCCGCGCTATTCCGCCGCGGCGGTCTTGCGGCCGCCGGCCTCGGTCTCCAGGGCGTTGCGGACCAGCGCGCTGTAGGCCTCGCGCAATTGCGCGGTGATGCGGCCGGGGGTGAAATGGTGGCTGTCGATCTGGCCGACCGGCGTCACCTCCGCCGCCGTGCCCGTGAGGAAGACTTCCGAGGCGCGGACCAGTTCCTCCGGCCAGATCGGTCGCTCGATCACCGCGATGCCGTGCCGCTTGGCGAGGTCGATGACCGTGCGGCGGGTGATGCCGTCGAGGAAGCAATCGGGCACCGGCGTGTGCAGGGCGCCGTCGATGACCAGGAAGATGTTGGCGCCGGTCGATTCGGCGATCTGCCCCCGCCAGTCGAGCATCAGCGCGTCGTGATAGCCGAGGTTTTCGGCCTCGTGCTTGCTCATGGTGCAGATCATATACAGGCCGGCGGCCTTGGACTGGGTCGGCGCGGTGTTCGGCGCCGGCCGCCGCCAGGGCGCGGTGCGCAGGCGGATGCCGGTCTTCAGCGCCTCCGGGTCGAAATAGCTGGGCCAGGTCCAGGTTGCGATGGCGACATGGATTTTGGTCTGCTGGGCCGAGACGCCCATCATCTCCGAGCCGCGCCAGGCCACCGGCCGGACATAGCCGTCGACAATGCCGTTGGCCGCCACCACCTCGCGCGTCGCCCGGTCGATCTCGGCGACGCTGTAAGGCAGGGAAAAGCCCAGCACCCGGGCCGAATAGTCCAGCCGTTCGGAATGTTCGGTCAGCTTGAAGACGGTGCCGTTATAGACGCGTTCGCCTTCGAACACGCTGCTGGCATAATGCAGCGCGTGGGTCAGGACGTGGACGTGCGCCTCGCGCCAGGGCACCATCGCGCCGTCGAACCAGATCACGCCGTCGCGGTCGTCGAATGGAATAATTGTCATGGTACAAGCCACCGTTTTATTAGATTATATCCAGTTGACCTGCCGATTAGGTATCACCGGCTCTTCTCGGCTGTCAACATGAGCGATGTCAAGGCCGGCCCCAATCCCCTCTTCCTGACCGAGGAGGAGCTGCGCCAAGCCCTGGAGCTGGTCTTTCTCGCCCAGCGCCATGTCAGCGCCGATGTCGACGCGCTTCTGGGCAAGCGCGGGCTGGGACGGGCGCATCACCGGGCGCTGTATTTCATCGGCCGCTATCCGCGGATCTCCGTCGGCGGCCTGCTCGACCTGCTCGGCATCACCAAGCAGAGCCTGAGCCGGGTGCTGACCGAGCTGATCGACCGCGGCTATGTCGCCAGCCGGGCCGGGGCGACCGACCGCCGGCAGAAGCAGCTGGTGCTGACCGAGGCGGGAGCGGAACTGGAGCGCCTGCTCTACGAGGCGCAGCGCCGCCGCATCGCCCGCGCCTATCGCCAGGCCGGGGCGGAGGCGGTGGAAGGCTTCCGCACCGTGCTGGAGGGGATGATCGAGGCGGGTGGTGCGGGGTCGGCACCGCGCAAGAGTCCCGAAGCGGCCCGCACCACCCCATCTAAGCGGCAGGGCCGGTAGGATCGGCTCGGTGGGACAGCCCATGCAGAACGCGCAAGCCCATCTTCTGGTTGTCGAGGACGATGCGCGGCTGCGCGACCGCCTGCGGAAGTACCTCGTCGAGACCGGTTTTCTGGTCAGCACCGCCGGCGATGCCGAAGAGGCGCGCGGCCAGCTGGCGGCGATCAGCTTCGACCTCGTCATCATGGATATCATGCTGCCGGGCGAGAGCGGGCTGGAGCTGACCCGCGCCCTGCGCGGCTCTCTGCCGACGCCGGTGCTGCTGTTGACCGCCCGCGGCGAGCCGGAGGACCGCATCGCCGGGCTGGAGAGCGGGGCGGAGGACTATCTGCCCAAGCCCTTCGAGCCGCGCGAGCTGGTGCTGCGCATCCACAATATTCTGCGCCGGGTGCCGCCGCCGGCCGACCCGGCCGTGCCGGTGCGCTTCGGCCGGCTGGAGTTCGACGGGACGCGGGAGGAGCTGCGGGACGGCGAGGCCCGCATCAAGCTGACCAGCGCCGAGGCCGGGCTGCTGCGCATCCTGGCCGCCCATGCCGGCGAGGTGCTGTCGCGCGAGGCCCTCACCGAAAAGAGCCGCATCCAGGGCAATGCCCGCACCGTCGACGTGCAGGTGACCCGCCTGCGCCGCAAGATCGAGCCCGACCCGCGCATGCCGCGCTATCTGCTGACGGTGCGCGGGGAGGGCTATGTCCTCCACCCCGACCCCTGACCCTGAGGGCGGAGGCGCTGCATGGCCCTGACCGACCGTCTCACCGACCGCCTGTCCGACCGTCTCGGCGCGGCCGCCGGCGCCCGCGACCAGGTGCTGCGGCGCATGCGCCGGCGCTTCGGCATCAAGCGCTACCTGCCGCGCACATTGTTCGGGCGCTCGCTGCTGATCATCGTGACGCCCTTGCTGCTGATGCAGCTGATCGCCGTGACCTATTTCTACCGCCAGCACTGGGAGCACATGACCAGCCGCCTGGCCTTCGCGGTCGCCGGCGACATCGCCATGCTGATCGAGGAGTTGGCGCTGACCGGCGGACCGGAGGCGCAGCGCGACCTGTTCGACCGGGCGGGGCGGACCATGCAGCTGACCGTCACCTTCGAGCCCGGCCAGACCCTGAGCGAGCGCCCGCCGGCACCCGGCCACTGGATCCTGCAGAGCGAACTGACCTGGGCGCTCAACGAGCGGGTCGGCCGGCCCTTCACGATCGTCCCCGAAATCATGGATCGCTGGGCCGAAATCCAGGTGCAGCTGGCAGACGGCGTGCTGGTGGTGCTGGTGCCGCGCTGGCGGCTGTTCAGCCAGACCAGCCAGGTGTTCATCATCTGGATGGTCGGCTCGGCCATCGTGCTGTTCGCCGTCGCCCTGATCTTCATGCGCAACCAGATCCGGCCGATCCGCCGGCTGGCGATCGCCGCCGACAGTTTCGGCAAGGGCCGCGATTCCCCCGACTTCAAGCCGGAGGGTGCGGCCGAGGTGCGCCGCGCCGCCCGCGCCTTCCTGGTGATGCGCGACCGCATCCAGCGCCAGATCGCCCAGCGCACCGAGATGCTGGCCGGCGTCAGCCATGATCTGCGCACGCCGCTCACCCGCATGAAGCTGACCCTGGCAATGCTGCCGCAGGGTCCGGATGTCGAGGAGCTGCGCGCCGACGTCGCCGACATGGAGAGCATGATCGAAGGCTATCTCGCCTTCGCCCGCGGCCAAAGCTCGGAGGAGCCGGTGCCGACCGACCTGGCGCCGCTCCTGGAAGAGCTGGTGGCCGGGGCCCGGCGCGAGGGCGCGGCGATCACCCTGGATGCCGAACCGGAGCTGGTGGTGGCGCTCAGGCCCAGCGCCTTCAAGCGCTGCGTCGGCAATCTCCTCTCCAACGCCCGGCGCCACGGCACGGCGGTGCGGGTGCAGGCCTTCTGGTCCGGCGATCTGGTCGAGGTGGTGGTCGACGATGACGGCCCCGGCATCCCGGAGGAGCAGCGCGAAGCGGTCTTCCGGCCGTTCTACCGTCTCGACGAGTCGCGGACGCCGGACAAGGGCGGCTCCGGCCTCGGCCTGACCATCGCCCGCGACATCGCCCGCAATCATGGCGGCGACCTCATCCTCGCCCGCTCGCCGCAGAACGGCCTGCGCTGCGTCGTCCGCCTGCCGGCCTGAACGGCCGCTTGCCCGGCGGCCGGGACTAGCGGATGATCGAAGAGGGGGCGCCAACGCCCTTTAGAAACAGGGGCGGAAAAGCCCCGATCAGCGCGGGAGGAAGACGGGATGTGCGGAAATCGGCCGGGCTCTTTTATTGCGACGCTTGGAGCAAAGGATCATGCCCGCGGAAGCGGGCATCCAGAGGCCCTGAAGACCCTGGACCCCCGCTTTCGCGGGGGTGACCATCTCAAGTCGTTGATAAGCCGTGCCACTGCTGCCCTGGCGGCACTGCTCCTGACCTTCGGCTCCGGGGCGATGGCCCAGGATCCGGCGGCGATCTACAGCGGCCGCGACCGCTTTCATCCGGTGCTGGCCGAAACCGGCATGGTGGCCGCGCAGGAGGCGACGGCGACCGGCGTCGGCCTGGATATCCTGCGCGAGGGCGGCAATGCCGTGGATGCGGCGGTGGCCGTCGGCTTCGCCCTGGCGGTGACCCTGCCGCGGGCCGGCAATCTCGGCGGCGGCGGTTTCATGATGGTCCATGACGCCGAGACCGGCGAGACCGTCGCCCTCGACTATCGCGAGGTGTCCGGCGCCGCGGCGACCCGCGACATGTATCTCGACGAGGAGGGCAATGCCGACCCTCAGCTTTCCCGCTTCTCGGCCCTGGCGACCGGCGTGCCGGGGACCGTGGCGGGGCTGGCGCTGGCGCATGAGCGCTATGGCAGCGGCCGCTTCACCCTCGCCGAGCTGATCGAGCCGGCCCGCCGGCTGGCGGCCGAAGGCATCGAAGTCACTCCCGACCTCGCCTCCTCCCTGGCCCGGGCGCGCGACCGGCTGGGTCCCCACCCGTCCAGCGCCGCCGTCTTCTACAGGGAGGATGGCAGCCTCTACGCGCCGGGAAACGTGCTCGTCCAGGCGGACCTGGCCGAGAGCCTGCGCCTGATCGCCGAGCAGGGCCCCGCCGCCGTCTATGACGGCCCGATCGGCGAGGCCATCGTCGCGACGCTGCAGGAGGGCGGCGGCATCCTCACCATGGAGGATTTTCGCACCTACCAGCCGGTGGTGCGGGAACCGGTGCGCGGGCACTATCGCGGCCATGAGATCGTCTCCATGCCGCCGCCCAGCTCCGGCGGGGTCCATATCGTCCAGATCCTGAATATCCTCGAAGGCGTGCCGCTCGGCTTCCTGGGGCATAACAGCGCCGACTCCATCCATTGGATGGCCGAGGCGATGAAGCTCGCCTATGCCGACCGCAGCCGGTATCTCGGCGATCCGGACTTCGTCGCGGTGCCGGTCGCCGGGCTGACAGCGCCGGACTATGCCGCTGAACTCCGGACGCAGATCGATCCGCACCGGGCCCGCCCTGCCTCGGAGATCGGGCCCGGCAACCCGCTGCCCTATGAGAGCGACGAGACCACCCATTTCTCCATCGTCGACGGCGAGGGCAATGCCGTCGCCAACACCTATACGCTCAACTTCAGCTATGGCAGCGGGCTGATGGCGGAAGGCACCGGCATTCTGCTCAACAACGAGCTCGACGACTTTTCCGCCAAGCCCGGCGTCCCCAACGCCTATGGGCTGATCGGCGGCGAGGCCAATGCGGTCGAACCCGGCAAGCGGCCGCTCAGCTCGATGAGCCCGACCCTGGTCTTCCGCGACGGCGCGCTGCTGCTGGTCACCGGCAGCCCCGGCGGCAGCCGCATCATCACCACCACCTTGCAGCTGATCATGAATGTCGTCGACCACGGCATGAACGTCGCCGAGGCGACCGCCGCGCCGCGCATCCACCATCAATGGCTGCCGGACGAGATGCGCGTCGAAGCCGGCCTGAGCCCCGACACCATCCGCCTGCTCAGCGCGCGCGGCCATGACGTGGTCGTCCGCGACGCCATGGGCAGCACCCAGTCGATCCTGGTCCGCCCGGACGGGGTGCTCACCGGCGCCTCCGACCCCCGCCGCCCCGGCGCCCTGACGGACGGGTATTAGGGCATGGCCGATCCAGGCACTTGCCCAAATCCGGGCCTTGGCGCACACACGGGTGTGGCGTGATGCGCGTTTTCCGGAAAGGGCCGCGGATGGGGCTGACACATGTGACGACGCGGCTCTCCGCTCTGATCGGGTCGGAAGCCGCGCTCGAAGGGGAATTCCAGGTCGATACCGGCGCCATCGACTGCATGGCGCCGGCCGCGCGTCTCGACCGGGCCGGCATCCGCCCGGAAGGCAAGGCGGTCTATGAATTGGCTGACGGTTCGGTGGTCGAATACGCCTATGGCTATGCCAAGGTGTCCTTCATGGGTTCGGAAACCGTCACCCAGGTCATTTTCGGCCCCGACGATTGCGAGCCCCTGCTCGGGGCGGTGGCCCTGGAAAATGTCGGCATTGCCGTCGATCCGGCGACCCGTACGCTCCGACGCCTGGCCGCCAAACCGTTGAAATGACGGTCCAAGGAATGAGTTCCACTCTATAGAACGATAATCGCCTTGCGGATATCCGGTTTACCGACCGGGACATGACCCTGGTGTTTCGTGATCGCAGACGGATGACCGCGCCGTTATGCAAATACCCCCGGCTGCTTCACGCCACAGCGCAAGCGCGTAGCAATTGGCGGGTCATCGGTCCGGATCGCGGCATTCATTGGCCGGATCTGGACGAGGACCTGACGATCGCCGGCATTCTCGAAGGGCGGACTTCCGCCGGGGCTGTTCCGCCGGCACGCACGCTTCAATCGGTCGATTGACGCAGGGCTGTCGGGGCAGGGCTGTCGGGATTGCGGGCGATCCGTGCGACGCGCAGGAAGGACGGCGGGCTGTGGTTTGAGCCCGCCGCACAAGGGTCGCGGTTCGGCTCAGAGGCTGTGCAAGGCCAGCTCGTCCTCGGCCCGGCACCAATGGTCGAGGGCGGTGCCGTCGGGCCGGCCATGCTCCAGCCACATGTAATAGGCGCGGGTCCTGAGCGCATGGGTAATCGCCTCGACCGCGTGCCGGTCGAACCCGATGCTGTACGTGCCGTGCAGATCGTCCATGTCCATTCCTCCCTGCTGCGGCCCGCCCGGTGACCCGGGTCTTCGGCCTCTTGCCATTCATGTTTTTGTAATATCCAGTGTAAGCGATGATTTGCCCCCTTGACAAGGGTCAGGAACAGCCGAATCGGCGGAGGCGCATCGTCTCTTTGCGACGGCGACGGCCTGTCGGGTTTCGCTGCGCTGACGGTGCCGATGGGGCTTTCCGATCGCGTCGGGGAGTGTCACACTCGACTTGGTGAGAATGAGGGAGCCATGATGGCGACCAAGGACACGGCCTCACAGCGCCCCGGAAACGGCGCGCTGCCGCTCGGCGGCCGCATGCCCTCGGCCGAAGACGAGGCCTATGACATCCGGATCGCGGCCGACGGCACCTGGTACTATCAGGGCACGCCGATCAACCGCATGGGCCTTGTCAAGCTGTTCGCCGGGGTCCTGCGCCGCGACGAGGCGGGCGATTACTGGCTGGTGACGCCGGCCGAGCGCGGCCGCATCACGGTCGAGGACGCGCCCTTTCTGGCCGTCGAGCTCGATTCGGTGGAGGAGGGCGAAGACCAGGTCCTGACCTTCCGCACCAATCTCGACCATCGCTTCGAGGCTGGCCCCGACCATCCCATCCGGGTCTCCGTCAACCCTGGGAGCGGCGAACCCCGACCCTATATCCTGGTGGCGAATGGGCTGGAGGCGCTGATCGTCCGTTCGGTGTTCTATGATCTGGTCGATCGGGCCGAGGAGCGGAACGGACGCATCGGGGTATGGAGCAAGGGGGTCTTCTTCGCGCTCGACGGCGACGACTGACCGTCGATCCGGCCGCGCTGGCGCGGCGGCTCTGGCCGCTGGATCCGGGCGACGGGCCGGCGCCATGGGGGATGCGCGGGGACCACGACCTCAACCCGGCCTTCCGCCATGACGGGGAATTGCGGCCGGCAGCGGTGCTGGTGCCGCTGGTGATCCATGCGGAGGGGACGACCATCCTGCTCACCCTGCGGACGGCGCATCTCCAGGCGCATGCCGGGCAGATCAGCTTTCCCGGCGGCGGACGCGAGCCGGAAGACGCGGACGACGTGGCCACGGCCCTGCGCGAGGCGGAGGAGGAAATCGGCCTGGCGCCGGGGCGGGTTGAGATCATCGGCCGGCTCGATACCTATGTGACACGCACTGGATTCGAAGTGGTGCCGATCGTCGGCCTGTTGCGGCCACCTCTGGCCCTCGATCCCGACCCCTATGAGGTCGCCGACGTCTTCGAAGTGCCGCTGGAGGTCATCCTGCAACCCGGCTTCCCGCAACTGCATAGCCGCGAGCTGCTCGGCGCAACCCGCTGGTTCTACGCCTTTCCGCATGAGGACCGCTTCATATGGGGCGCCACCGCCGGCATGCTGCTCAACCTGCGAGAGGTCCTGGGCGAACCATGACGCTCATCAAACTGCTCCCAATCCTGCTCCCGACGGCGATTTATCTGCTGTACGTGTACGCGCTCAGGCGTCGCGCCCAGGCGGGCGGCGGCACCCTGCCCTCCTGGATCGACCGCGGTGCGGTGTATTGGTCGGTCATCGGCGGGCTGACGCTGGCAATCGCCCTGTTCGTCGGCTTCGCCTTCATCGGCGGCGCCTCGCCGGATGCGGTGTACGTCCCGGAGCGTTATGAGGACGGGGAAACCGTACCCGGCCATTTCATCGAACCCGGACAGTCGGCCCCGGCGCCGGAGGGCGGACAGCCCCCCGCAGAGTAGGTCATGACCGGGGCGGCCGGCGCCGACAGTCCCGATCCGCCGCGCCTGCCGCCGGCCGCCTGGCTGGACGCGGAGGCCACGCACCGGGTGATCGCGGCGCTGGCGGCGGCCGGAGGCGCCCCGCGCTTCGTCGGCGGCTGCGTGCGCGACACGCTGCTCGGCCGGTCCGTCGGCGATGTCGATATCGCCACGCCGCTTCGGCCACAGGCGGTGCTGTCCGCCTTGCGCGAGGCCGGGATCAAGGCGCTGCCGACCGGCCTCGATCACGGCACCGTCACTGCCGTGGTCAAGGACGGCGGGACGGCAAGGACCTTCGAGATCACCACCCTGCGCGTCGATGTCGAGACCGACGGCCGGCATGCGGTCGTCGCCTTCACCGATGATTGGCGCGCCGACGCCGCCCGCCGCGACTTTACCATGAACGCCCTGTCGGCCGAGCCCGACGGCACCCTGCACGACTATTTCGGCGGCGTGGCGGACGCCCGGGCCGGACGGGTACGCTTTGTCGGCGACCCGGCGACGCGGCTGGAGGAGGACGTGCTGCGGCTGCTGCGCTTCTTCCGCTTCGCCGCGCATTACGCCCGCACCCCGCCCGACCCGGAGGCCCTCGCGGCCTGCCGGGCCTATGCACCGCGGCTCAAGAGCCTGTCCGGCGAGCGGATCCGGGTCGAGCTGCTGAAACTGCTGGCCGCCCCCGATCCGGCGCCGGTCTGGCGGCTGATGGCGGAGACCGGGGCCGCCCGGGTGATACTCGGCTGGCCGGGGGCGGTCGGGCGCCTGGGGGTCCTGACCGGGCTGGAGGCCGCCGCCGACCCCATCCGCCGGCTGGCGGCACTGCTCGACGGCCGGATCGGGCCGGCCGAGGCGCTGGCCGAGCGCATCCGCCTGTCCAATGCCGAACGCGAGCGCCTGACGGCCCTCGTCGCCCGGAGCGAGGCCGTGACGCCGGACATGGGCGGCCACGACCTCCGCCGCCTCGCCTACCGGTTCGGCCGTGCGCGGGCGGAAGACCTTGTGCTGCTGGCCTGGGCCGCGGCGCCGGCTGCGCCGGGTTTCGCGCCGCTGCTCGCCGAGGCGCGCCGCTGGCAGCCGCCGGCCTTCCCGCTCAAGGGCCACGACGTCCTGGCGCTCGGCGTGCCGCCGGGCCCGCATGTCGGCCGGCTGCTGGCCGCGGTCGAGGACTGGTGGATCGCCGGCGATTTTTCAGCCGACCGGGAGGCCTGCCTCGCGCAGTTGCGGCGTCTGGCCGCGTGAATTTGCGCAGAACGGCTCAAAAGAAAAAGGGCCGGGAGAACGAGTCGCCCGGCCCGGAAAAGTCGATCGTCGCGCGGTCTTATGCCGGCTTGTTGAAAACCAGGATGCCCCAGTTGAGGTAGCCCTGGTCGGCGGCGTTGACCCAGTTCTTCAGGCCGCCCAGCATGCGGTCGACATAGTCCTTGGAGCTGACCTCGCACATCTCGTCATAGCGCGACAGCAGCTCGCGGCGAACCCGGTCATAATGGTTGCGCAGCTGTTCCGGCATGGGCGTGCTCTGCCCTTCCGTCCAGCCATGCACCCCGGCCCGGGCCCGGTAGAAGGCGAAGGAGCCGAGGCTGTCGAGGTGAATGCGGTCATAGACCGGCTGCAGCACGCCGGGCGGGCAGTCGTCGGCCTGCATCGGGTCGGTAAAAACCAGCCGCCCGCCGGGCTTCAGGACCCGGTCGATTTCCGCCATCACCTTTTCCCGGTCGCCCGAGTGCAGGAAGGCGTCCTGCGACCAGACCACCTCGACGCTGCCGTCCGGCACCGGCACGTCCTCGAAAGTTCCGTGGACAACGTCGATCTTGCTGTCCAGACCGTGCTCCCGGTTCAGCCGGCGGTTATAGTCGTTCTGGATTTCGCTGACGTTCAGGCAGGCCACCGGGCAGCCGAAGCTGGTCGTCAGAAAGCGGGCCGAGCCGCCATAGCCGGCCCCCAGGTCGAGCACGCTGGTCCGTTCCGACAGGCCGCCCAGCAGCTCCGCCATGGTCTCGACGGTGCGCCGGCTGGCGTCGAAGATGCTCTCCTCCGGACCCTTGTAGATGCCGACATGGATATCCTCGCCGCCCCAGATGGTGCGGTAGAAATTGTCGGCATCCGAGCTGTCGTAATAGGTCTCGGCGACGTCCCGCACGCGGCGGGCCGCATCGATCGTTTGATCGCTCATCAGGCTCCCCCTCAGTCGAGGACGTAGGTCTTCTCCGCCACGTGGATGAAAAAGTCCGGATCGTCTTCCTGGTAGGTTTCCTTGAAGTCCCCGTACGTGGTGACATGCTGGAATCCGGCCTCGGTGATCAGCCGGCGCATATAATTCTTCCGCAGCGGGAACATGTTGAGATTGTAGATGCTGCCATCCGGGAACGAATACTGGAACCGCGCCAGCCCGTCGTCGACATGGGCCGGCTCGGCCACGACGCGGTCACCGCAGTAGTAGTACTTGTGCTTGGTCGAGAAACCGTGATCCAGAATGGCATCGTAATTGCGCTGGTCGACGATCAGAATGCCATTCGGCTTCAGCGCCGAATAGAACTCGGCCAGCGCCCGGCGCCGGTCGTTCTCCTCGAACAGGTGGGTGAAGCTGTTGCCCAGGCAGATGATGGCGTCGTATTCGCCGGCCGGCACGTCCCGGGTCAGCCAGCGCCAGTCGGCAACGGCGGTGTGCAGCACGAAGCCGCGGGCCCGGGCGTTCTCGAACGCCTTGACCAGCATCGGGCCGCTGCCGTCGACACTCTTCACGTCGAAGCCGGCCTTCAGCAGCTGCACCGAGTGGAAGCCGGTGCCGGTGGCGACATCCAGCACCTTGTGCTTTTCGCGGGCCCGGAGCATGTCGATGAAGAACCGGCCCTCGCCTTCGGCGCGGGCGTTCCAGTCGATCAGCTCGTCCCATTTGTCGACGAAGCTCTCGACATATTCCGCCTGGTAGTGATCGGTGTCGCGGACGGCGGTCGGGTCGTCGCCATAAACCTGCTCATCAGGGATGAGGTCGAGCCGGCGCCTTTGCGCCGGGTCGACGGTCGGGGTGACGGTCGGGGTCTGCATGGGGGTCTGCATCGTCTCCGCTCTCCTGTATTGGCCGTTGATCGATTGGCCGTTGATCGCCCGGCCTGTCATTCTGCTGCCAGGGTCGACAGTTCGCCCCGAAGCCCGGCGACGCGGTCATCGGCTTCCCAGGTGAAATCGGGGTCGGAGCGGCCGAAATGGCCGTTGGCGGCGGTCTTGCGGTAGAAGGGACGCAGCAGGTCCAGCATCTGGATGATGCCCTTGGGCCGCAGGTCGAAATGCTTGCGGATCAGCGCTTCGATCTTCGGCTCGGGCAGGCGGTGGGTGCCGAAGGTGTCGACATGCACCGAGACCGGCTCGGCGACGCCGATGGCATAGGCCAGCTGCACCTCGCAGATGTCGGCGAGACCGGCAGCCACCACCGTCTTGGCGACATAGCGTGCCGCATAGGCCGCCGAGCGGTCGACCTTGGACGGGTCCTTGCCGGAAAAGGCGCCGCCGCCATGCCGGCCCATGCCGCCATAGGTGTCGACGATGATCTTCCGGCCCGTCAGGCCGCAATCGCCGACCGGCCCGCCAATGACGAAGCGTCCGGTCGGGTTGACGAGATACTTGACGCCCGACAGGTCGACCCCGGTCGGCAGCTCCGGCTTGATGATCTCCTCGATCACCGCCTCCTTGAGCGTCTCGTAGGTCACGTCCTCGTCGTGCTGGGTCGAGACCACCACCGTGTCGATGCCGACCGGCCGGGAGTCCTCGTACTTGACGGTGACCTGCGACTTGACGTCGGGCCGCAGCCAGGGCAGCCGGCCGGCCTTGCGCACCTCTTCCTGGCGCGCCGTCAGGCGGTGGGCGACCTGGATCGGCATCGGCATCAGGGCATCGGTCTCGCGGCAGGCATAGCCGAACATCAGGCCCTGGTCGCCGGCGCCCTGGTCGAGATAGAGGCCGTCGCCCTCGTTCACGCCCTGGGCGATGTCGGGGGACTGCTTGTCGAGCGCGATCAGCACGGCGCACTGATGGCCGTCGAAGCCGAAGCGCGGGTCGTCATAGCCGATGTCGCAGATGGTCTTCCGCACGACGTCGGTATAGTCGACCGTGGCGGTCGTGGTGATCTCGCCGGCAATCACCGCCATGCCGGTGGTGATCATGGTTTCGCAGGCGACGCGCGCCTTGGGATCCTGGGTGAAAATGGCGTCCAGAACGGCGTCGGAAATGTTGTCGGCCATCTTATCGGGATGGCCCGCGCCGACCGACTCGGAGGTGAACAGATAGGATCGAGACATTTTTGACGATCTCCCTTGCCGTGACGCAGGGGTGGCGGAGGACCGCAACCCGGGGCGTCGGTGTTGGGTAGGCGGTGACGCGTGAGCGCCCGCAGTGATGAGCCGACGGGGCCTGCGACCGGCGGCTTCTGGTGTTGCTGTTGTTTTCTTTCCCAGTGCTCTGCCTGCACGACAGACAGTTGCGACTCCCGCAGGGAAGGCGCAGGCCGATGGCAGGCGGACTGACGGCGTGCGTCCCTGTATGGCCAGCCGGGATAACGAAGAGACGGTACGGATTTCGACCGGCATTTAGCACCTTCAAACGGTGCGAAGTTTGTGCTATTGAGGGAGGTTGTTTCAGCCGGCAATATTGACTCCGCCCCCTCGAACCGATGGCCGCCATCCCTTCCCGCCATGGTGGCGGTTCCCGACTGCCGGCGGAGCGTCGGCAGCCCGGGCGAAGGTCCCGTAATCATGTGCTTTTTGCGCCACGCCGCGTGGCCCGCAGGCCGCGGGCGGTTTTCGTGCCGCACCGACCCTCTTTGGACGCTTAGGTTGCAGTGCAAGAGATTCGGTTTTCAGCGCAACAATCGACCCCGCGAGGAACGGTCCCGGCCGGCCCCTTCGCAGCGCAGCGAATCACTTGGCAGCGGCTTTTTCAGCCGTTGCGAAAATCCTGGCAAGCAGAGTTTGCATGGGCGGCCGGTGCCAAGTCCGATATTTTCGCCGCGCCCGGCGTCCGCCTGGACGGGTCACGACGGTGGGGATACCCTCGACGTGACGAGGCCGGACCGGCGCGTGCCGGCCGGCATCGAGCGCGGGAGGACGGGTGATGGCGGACAGCGGGGATGCAGCGGTTCGGGAGGCCTCGGACCGGTTCTATGCGGCGCTCAACGCAGTGTTCGAAGGCGATGCGGCGCCGATGATCGCGCACTGGGCGCACAGCGACGAGGCGGTGCTGCTCAGCCCGACCGGCGGCATGTTCGCCGGCTGGGACCAGGTCCGCCTCGCCTGGGAGACGGCGGCCGGCTGGAAGACCGGCAGCCATATGGCGCCCGAGCGCACCGCCGTCACCGTTGGCAGCGATGTCGCCGTCGCCTATGTCCTGACCCGCGGGTACAATTTCGCGCCGGACGGCAGCCGCAACGACCTGACGATGCGTGACACCAATGTCTTCCGCAAGATCGACGGCACCTGGAAAATGACCGGCCACCACGCCGACCTCTTCCCCTTTATGGGATGAGCGCGCCCATCCATGCCGGCGGTCCTGTTCGGGCTCGTGGTTCAGGAGATGCGGTATCCGGCCCGACTTCGCGGGCTCTCCAGCGCGCGGGATGAACGCATTGTCGACATGATGGACTCAAGGGGTCTGGCTCTTTGGCATTCCGCTTCTGCAAATCGCCGCACGATATCGCCGGGTGGCTCCTCTTCGTGCTCCCGGGCCGGCGGTATGGCGACGTCCTCCCGGCTCTCGCCGGGCTGCTCGCGCTGCTCTTCACCGCCGTGCCCGCCGCCGCGCAGGATGGCGCCGGCATTCCCTATGGCCAGGGCGTGCTCTGGCGGATCGAAGGGCCGGGGCCGGAACCGGAACCGAGCTATCTCTTCGGCACCATCCATGTCACCGACGAGCGGGTGCACGACCTGCCGCCGGCGGTCAAGGCCCTGATGCAGACGGTCGACAGCCTGACCGTCGAGGTCCGGCTGGATGCCGCCGCGACGATGGCCATGGCCGGCGCGATGCTGATCGACGACGGTCCCGGGCTCGACGCGCTGCTCGGCCCGGACGACTTCGCGCGGCTGGCGGCGATCGCCGAGCCCTATGGCATTCCGGCCCCGATGCTGCCGCGACTGGCGCCCTGGGGGGCAGCGATGGCCATCGCCCTGCCGGCCGAGGAATACCAGCGCGTCGCCGGCGGGGCACCGGTGCTCGACAGCCGGCTGCAGGAGATGGCCGCGGCGCGCGACATTCCCATTCACGCGCTGGAGACGATCGAGGAGCAGATCGACGCCCTGTCCGGCCTGCCGCAGCACCACCAGCTGACCATGCTGCGCCAGGTCATCGCCGTGCACGGCGATCTCGACGGACTGTTCGAGGGGATGATCGAGCTCTATCTGCAGCGCGACATCGGGGGCGTGCAGGAGCGGCTGGTCGCGCAGTCGGCCGGGCCGCACGAGGAGCTGGTGGCCGCCTTTCTCGAGCGCCTGATCCATGTCCGCAACCGCCGCATGGTCGCGCGCATGGCGCCGCGCCTGGCGGAGGGCAACGCGCTCATCGCGGTCGGCGCCCTGCACCTGCCGGACGAACAAGGCGTGCTGGCCCTGCTGGCAGCCGAGGGCTACGATGTCGAGCGGGTCTATTGATGTCCGTGCCTGCCCTCAGGGCCTGGCTCAAGCAAAACGGCCCATGACGGAGTCCGGAAAAGCGAGACGCTCAGACAGAGACGTGGTTCATCGGCAACGCCGGGATTGTCACGCCCGCGAAAGCGGGCGTCCAGGCACCGCGCCCTGACTGGATACCCGCCTTCGCGGGTATGACCCCCTTACTTGCACGCGCGTATAAGTGAGGAACTTTTCCCCAAAGCACATCCTGCCCGCTTATGCCAAGCGTTTCTATCGCAAAGAAAGAGATACAATGGTGCGGTCGAGAAGACTCGAACTTCCACGGGCTTTCGCCCACAGCGACCTCAACGCTGCGCGTCTACCAATTCCGCCACGACCGCATTCGTGACCCCCGGCCTCATTCAAAGCGACCGGGCCGGCTTGCCTTCGCCAGACCGCACCCCATAGCAAAAAGCATGAGCGCAATCAACCCGAACCCTGCGGACCCCCGCCCCTCCGGCGGCGCTCCACAACGGCCCGACTGGCACATCGACGATCGGCTGGTCGATTATGTAGAGGCGACGGCTGCCATGGAAAAGCGGGTGGCCGACATCCGCGCCGGCACCGCGCCCGAGCTGGTCTGGCTGCTGGAGCACCCGCCGCTCTACACCGCCGGCACCAGCGCCCGGGCCGGCGACCTGCTGGCCGGCGAGCGCTTCCCGGTCTACCGCAGCGGCCGCGGCGGCCAATACACCTATCACGGGCCCGGCCAGCGCATCGCCTATGTCATGCTCGACCTGAAGCGCCGGCGGGCCGATATCCGCGCCTATGTCTGCGACCTGGAGGCATGGCTGATCCGCACGCTCGCCCGCTTCAACGTCACGGGCGAGCGGCGCCCGGGCCGGGTCGGCATCTGGGTCGACCGCGGGAACGGGCGGGAGGACAAGATCGCCGCCATCGGCGTGCGCGTGCGGCATTGGGTGACCTTTCACGGCATCGCCCTGAACGTCGAGCCGGATCTGGAGCACTATGCCGGCATCGTGCCCTGCGGCGTGCGCGGGCACGGCGTCACCTCGCTGGTCGATCTCGGCCATCCAGTGGCGATGAGCGATGTCGACATGGCTCTGCGCGAAGCCTGGGACGAGGTCTTCGGGGCATGACGCGGCCGCGACCGGACGCGAACCGGCCGTGACCGCACTGACCGGCGAGATCGTCGCGCTCGGCCTGCGGGCGGTGATCGCGGGCAGCCTCGCCACCTTCATGACCGGCGCCATTGTCGGGCTGCTGCTGGCGCTCGGCGCCATTGTGCCCTGACCATCGCGCCGTCGCAGGATGGCGGCGGCGGGTCGCAGGGACGAGTGTGACGGATGGTCAGATCGGGCGGCCGCGGACGGTAAGCAGCCGGCGGTCTTCGCCTTCCAGCACCAGGGCGGTCAGGACGCCGGTGGCAAAGGCGCCGGTGTCGACGCCGATGCGGTTTTCTTCCATCTCCGCCCGTTCGTGCGGCGTGTGGCCGTGCACGACGACATGCGGGTGGGCGCCCTCGTAATCGAGGAAGCCCTCGCGGATCCAGATCAGATCCTCGACCGCCTGCTCGGGCGGCTCGATCCCCGGGCGGATGCCGGCATGGACGAAGAGATAGCCATCCTCGATATGATAGGGCTTCAGCGATCTCAGGAAATCGAGATGGTGCTGGGGGATGGCCTGGCGGAACTGCGCCATCAGGTCGGGAATGCACTGATAGGCCTGCAGCCCGTGCGGCGGGTAGATGCCGTAGCTGCGCAAGGTGGCATCGCCGCCGTTGAACAGCCAGCCGGGCGCCATGCCGTCATCCTTGAAGGCGGAGAGCAGCAAATGTTCGTGATTGCCGCGAAGATAGACGCGCTCAAAGCGCGGGATCGGCCGGGCGCTCATCAGCTCCAGCACGTCGCGGGAGCGGCTGCCACGGTCGACATAGTCGCCGAGATAAACGATTTTCAGACTGTCGCCGCGGAATTTGGCGGCGTCTTCCTGAATGGCCTCGTGCATGTGCAGCAGCAGCGGCATCTGGCCGTGGATGTCGCCGATCGCATAGACCCGCATCCCCGGCGGAACAACGCCGCGCCGTTGCGACGCCTGCGGCTCCGGACCGCAATCCGGGATGGCGGCCATGACGGCCGGCGAGGCGGTCAGGGGTGCATGGCTCACGATCTCTCCCGCTCTTCATTTGCCCGGACGGGGATGTCCGCGCGCGACCGGCCAGGCGGTCCAAGGGCACCGGTCCGCGCCCGATCGGGCCGGGCCGGATGACCAGATATGGGCCGCGGGGGAACAGCCCAAGACATTTTCTTTCCCGGAAACCCGATTTCCGGGATTCGTCCGCCGCTCAGGCCTGCCGTCCGGCCAGCGTCTGCCGGATGGCCTCATAGCGGCGGGCGGCCGCCTCGCCCAGATGGGCGCGGCTGCCGGCATATTCCGTCCTCAGCTCCGGATCCTTTATGCCCGGAAGGTTTATATCCACCGTAAACAAAACTGCCATGATAGCGCCATGCAATATCGCCCCGCCGGCGCCCACATCGCTCAGAATATTCGCCTGGGCGAGGCGGGCGGCCTGGTCGGTGAGGTCGAGCGCTTCCAGCGCCGACTGCGCGGCGTTGAGCAGGGTTTCGGTGCCGGCCTCGCCGGCCTGGGCGAGCGCCGCCTTGCGGGCCGCCTTTTCCTCCTCGCTGGCCTTGGGCAGGCGCAGGGCGGCCATATAGCCTTCGAAAGCGGCGATATCGGCATCGGCATGGGCGCTGAGCTCGGCCAGCAGCCCGTCGGCCGAGGCGACGACCGGTGTCAGCTTCTCCGGATCGCCGGCCTTGCGGGCGGTGACCCGCAGCGCCATCAGCACCAGGCCGAGCCCGATGGTGGCGCTCACCATCGCCGCCGAGCCGCCGCCCGGCGTCGGCGCATCGCTGGCGGTGCGGTCACGGAAGGTGGCAAGCGACCAGCGCCAGACGCTGTCGAGGCCGCCCTCCCCGCCGTCGGCCGGATCGTCGGTGGTCATGGCTCAAAGGCTCCTTGCTGCCAGGGGCTCGCCGGTCTGCAGGGCGATCGCCCGCATCAGATTGGCAAAGATCAGGGTCGAAGTCAGCGGCCCGACGCCCCCCGGCACCGGTGTCAGGGCCAGGGCCGTCGCCCGAATCGCCGCGCCATCGACATCGCCGGCCATCTTGCCGTCGACCATCGAAATGCCGGCGTCCACCACCACCTGGCCGGGGCGGATATGGGCGGCGCCGATCAGATGCGGCCGGCCGATGGCGACGAAGACGGTATCGCTGGGCGCGATGGCGGCGGCGAGGTCGGTGGTCCGGGAATGGCAGACCGTCACCGTGGCATCGCGGTTGATCAGCATCGGGATCAGGCCGCGGCCGACCGCGCGGCCCCGCCCCACCACACAGACGCGCGAGCCGGCCAGCGGCGCGACGCTCTCGGCCAGGCGGATGCAGGCCTGCGGCGTGGCCGGAGCGATCGCGGCGCTCTCCAGGCCGAGCGCGATCAGGCCGAGATTGACCGGCGTCAGGCCGTCCACGTCCTTCTTCGGGTCGATGCAGGCGATGGCGGCTTCCGCGTCCAGACCCGACGCGACGGGCAGGGCCAGAATGATGCCGTGCACCTCCGGCGCCTGCGACAGACGCGTCACGCAGGCCTCAAGCGCCGCCTGCCCGTCGGCCGGATCGGCCGTGACGGCGGTCAGCGTGATGCCCAGCTTCGCCGCCATTTTCTCCTTGGATTGCGCATAGCTGGCGACGCCCGGGTCGTCGCTGGCGACCACGACGGCGAGGTGCGGCACAATCCCGCGCGCTTTCAGCCGGGCGGCCTCGTCGGCGATCTCCGCCCGCAGGGGTTCGGCCAGTGCGCCGCCGCGCAACAGGGTTGCCTCGCTCATGCCGTTCTCCCGCCCCGGTGCTGCCATGCCGCCGGTCCTGGATACACCTCGACTTTTGCCGCGGACAAGGCCATAACCCGGCAATTCCGGCGGGGCGGCCGGCGCCCCCCATCCATGGTCCTTTTTCCGGGAGCGTCGCTCATGACTCCGGTCCTGCTCGGCCTCGGCAGCAATCTCGGCGATCGCGCCGTCAACCTGCAGGCGGCGATCAACGGCCTCAAGCGGTTTCTCAATGTCACCGCCGTCTCGCCGATCTACGAATCGGACCCGATGTACGAGACGGAGCAGCCGTGCTTTCTCAATCTCGTGGCCGCCGCCGAGACCGCCATGACGCCGGCGGCGCTGCTCGATGCGCTGAAGCGGCTGGAGACGCGGCTGGGCCGGCTGCCGACCCGGGTCAACGGGCCGCGGGTAATCGACATCGACATTCTATTCTACGGCGACCGGGTGGTGCGGACCGAGGCGCTCAGCATCCCGCATCCCGGCATGGCCGAGCGCGCCTTCGTCCTCGCCCCCGCCTCCGACATCGCGCCGGACTGGCCCTGCCCGGCGACCGGCCGGCGGGTCCGCGAGATGCTGGCGGCGCTGCGGCTGGACGGGGCGGTGCGGCGCTACGCCCCGGCCTGACCACCCCGGAGCGGCGGCATCCTGCCGCCGCATGGTCGGCGGGACGCCGACCCTCCACACTCTCCCCAAAGGAGCGGCGGCATCCTGCCGCCGCATGGTCAGCGGGACGCCGACCCTCCACACTCTCCCCATGGGCGCGTCGGCATCCTGCCGCCGCATGGTCGGCGGGACGCCGACCCTCCACACTCTCCCCAAGGGAGCGGCGGCATCCTGCCGCCGCATGGTCGGCGGGACGCCGACCCTCCACGCTCCCCCCGGGAGCGGCGGCATCCTGCCGCCGTAGGGTCGGCGGGACGCCGACCCTCCACGCTCTCCCCAAGGGAGTGGCGGCATCCTGCCGCCGTAGGGTCGGCGGGACGCCGACCCTCCACGCTCTCCCCAAGGGAGCGGCGGCATCCTGCCGCCGAACGGTCGGCGGGACGCCGACCCTCCACACTCTCCCCAAGGGAGCGGCGGCATCCTGCCGCCGTAGGGTCGGCGGGACGCCGACCCTCCACGCTCTCCCCAAGGGAGTGGCGGCATCCTGCCGCCGCATGGTCGGCGGGACGCCGACCCTCCACGCTCTCCCCAAAGGAGCGGCGGCATCCTGCCGCCGCATGGTCGGCGGGACGCCGACCCTCCACAATCCCCCGGGAGCGGCGGCATCCTGCCGCCGAACGGTCGGCGGGACGCCGACCCTCCACGCTCTCCCCAAGGGAGCGGCGGCATCCTGCCGCCGCATGGTCGGCGGGACGCCGACCCTCCGCCCTAGTTCTTGGCCTTGTCGACCAGCTTGTTGGCGGCGATCCAGGGCATCATGGCGCGCAGCTTTTCGCCCACCTCCTCGATCGGGTGGGCGGCCTGGCGGCGGCGGATGGTCTTGAACGAGGTCTGGTTGACCTTGTTCTCCAGCATCCATTCGCGGACGAACTGGCCGGACTGGATCTCCTCCAGGATCTTGCGCATCTCGGCGCGGGTCTGGTCGGTGATGATGCGGGGGCCGCGGGTATAGTCGCCGAACTCGGCGGTGTTGGAGACCGAGTAGCGCATATTCGCCAGCCCGCCCTCGTAGAACAGGTCGACGATCAGCTTCACCTCGTGCAGGCACTCGAAATAGGCCATTTCCGGGGCATAGCCGGCCTCGACCAGGGTTTCGAAGGCCGCCTGGATGAGGGCGGAGATGCCGCCGCAGAGCACCGTCTGCTCGCCGAACAGGTCGGTCTCGCATTCCTCGCGGAAGGTGGTCTCGATGATCCCCGCCCGGCCGGCGCCGATCGCCGAGGCATAGGAGAGCGCAATGTCGAGCGCCCCGCCGGTGGCGTTCTGCTCGATCGCCACCAGGCTGGGCACGCCGCCGCCGCGGGCATATTCCGAGCGCACGGTGTGGCCGGGGCCCTTGGGGGCGACCATGAAGACGTCGAGGTCGGGGCGCGGCTCGATCAGCTTGAAATGGATGTTGAGCCCGTGGGCGAAAGCCATCGCCGCGTTCTCTTTCAGATTCGGCGCCAGATGGTCGGTGTAGAGGTCGCCCTGCAGCTCGTCGGGAACCAGCACCATGACGACGTCGGCCCATTTGGCGGCCTCGGCCGGGTTCATGACCGGAAAGCCGGCGGCCTCGGCCTTGGCGGCGGTGGCCGAGCCGGGGCGCAGGGCAACGCGCACCTCCTTCACCCCGCTGTCGCGGAGATTGGCGGCATGGGCATGGCCCTGGCTGCCATAGCCGACGACCGCGACGGTCTTGCTCTTGATCAGGTTCACATCGGCATCGCGATCGTAATAGACGCGCATGATGACAGGTCCTTCTTATCGGCGCTGAGCGGACTCACCGGCGCTGAGCGCGGCCATGAGCGGCGGTTTCCTCATAGCCGGCTCACCTACCATCACGGAATGGTAACGTCCAGGGTCTGGGAATAGGCGACGATGGATACCGGCCTCCATATGCTATAAGCGAGAGCCATGCATTGGACGGTCGAGACACTGAACGAAGTTGTGGATCGGGAGATCAATGCTCTGCCCGCAGAGCAGCGGGCGCGGTTTCTGTGGATCGCCGGACTGATTGAATCACATGGGCTGGAGTACGTTGGAGATCCCCATGTTCGCCATATTGAGGATAAGCTGTGGGAAATCCGTGTGCGCGGCCGCGATGGTATTGCGCGGGCGCTCTATGTGACAGCCTCACAGCGGCGGGTCGTGGTCGTGAGAGCTTTCGTGAAGAAGACGCAGAAGACGCCGAGGCGTGAAATTGAGATTGCCCTGAAACGGGCGAAGGAGGTCAAATGACCACGCTCAAGGATTTACGTGCGGCATGGATGGAGGATCCGGAGTTTCGCGCAGAATATGATGCGCTGGCGGCGGAATTCTCGATTGCAGAGGCTCTGATTGCGGCGCGGAAACGCGCACATCTCAGCCAAGACGAGGTGGCAAGGCGGATGGACGCAACGAAGGATTATGTCGTAAGGATGGAAGGTGTGCAGTCCAACCCTTCTATTGAGGCATTGCGCCGTTTTGCCGCCGCAACTGGCACAAGATTGAAGATCGTCTTCGAGCCGACTGACGAAACCGCGCCATAATTTCCGGCCAGTCGGCTCTCGCAGTGTATCCTGGCAACAAGATTTATGAAGCCATGCCGACCGATTCCGCAGACGCGATTCCGTCATGGTCATGCACGAAGGTCTGTAAAGATACCGGCAACGAAACGGCGACCCTGCCTTCGGGCGGGTTGCCCCGGCGTTCGTCACCCGAGCGCGGCGCGACCGGCTGACCCCGGTGCTCTGGCCAGGGTTCGGTTCCCGGCCGGGCGCGCGCCCTCGGCATCCCGGCGCGAGACGCCTATTTGATGTTGCGGATCATGGACATGGCCTGATCATGGTGCGTCTTCAGAATGTTCGTCATGGTGTCGAGCAGCTGCTGCTTCCGGTTCTGGGCCTGCTGCAGCTTCAGAATCTCCTCCTGCTTGCCGGCGGTGCCGCGGCTACCCTGCAGAGCGCTCTTCCTGGCGCCCTTCATCGCATCGGTGATCGCCTTCTTGGCCTTCGTCGCGTCCGCGACCTGCTTCTTGGCCTGCATGTCTTCCAGGGCTTGTTTGCCGGCCCCTTGCAGACCCTTCGTCGCGAGGCCGGCGGGCTTGGCCATGCAGTCGCGGCCCTGCGGCTGCAGCGCTGCGGCAGCGCCGGGAATGACGCAGGTGACGGCCGCCTGCGCCTCCGGATCGCTGCGGGCCTGGGTCCGCAGGCCGCTTGCGGGTTGCGCCAGACCCCCAAGCAGATCCTGATTCAACGCCCGCCGCTGGGTGGGGCTCGCCTGGGCCGCCGCCCCGGCCTTTGATTGGAGCATCCGCGTCATCAGACCGGCGCCGCCCGGTGCCCGGACCCCGATTCCATCGGTCATGGTTTCCGACCCTCCCCATACCGGTGCCGGCGGCCGCATGAGCCGCCGCACCGCCTTCAATGCCATAGAGATTATATGGGCATTTGGCTCGGAGATGTATGGCCGCGGCCCCGATGCCGCGGGAGGCTGCGGCGGTGGCGCGGGGCGGCCGGACGCCGGCCGCGGCTACCGGCAGGCTTCCGGGACGGCGGCGACTTCGGTGATCTCGCAGCGGAAATCCGGCTGGGTGGCCGGCTGGAAGAAGCACTCCGTCGCCGCCCAGTCGTTCATGCAGGTGCAGCTCGGCGCGCGCGGCAGAACCCGGCCGCCTTCCGACAGGCAGCGGGAGACGGCGGCATCCAACTGGCTTTGACAATCCCGGCGGGCGATGGTTCGCGGCCCGATGGACGACACATTGCCGATGGAAATGGCATAGGTCCGGGTCGTCGTGCCGCCGGCATCCTCGCAGGCGACCTGGTCTGTGCGCTCCGCCGGGTCCTCGTCTTCCTGCCGTTCGGCCGGCGCGAAAGGCGGGGCGTTCGCCTGCAGGGCGCGGGCCTGGTCGGGGGTGAGATAGCCCGTCGGCTCGGCCCCGATGGCGCGCTGATAGGATCGAATGGCGTCGCGGGAACGCGGCCCGAGAACGCCGTCGGCGCCGCCGGGATTATGGCCGACCGCCGTCAGCCCGCGCTGCACCTGCACCCGCTGGAAGCGCGACAGGCCGAGCCCTGCCTCGGCCTCGGCCGCGATCTGCTGCGGATCCGGGTCCTGCGCATCCGCGTCCTCCCCGGCATCGCCGGCGCCTCCGGCATCGGGCGGCGGGTCGTCCCGCGTCGCCGACACGTCGCCGCCATCCGCTCCCCGGCCGGCCACCCCCGGCGTCTCCGCCTGGCCGCCATCGTCGGTGTCCGGCACGTCCCGCGGCAGGGCGGCGAGCCGGCGCCGGGCTTCGGTCGCGTGCACACCGTCCGGAAACTCGGCAAGATAGCCTTCCAGCGCGGCGATCGAGGGATTGCCGAGAACCGCCCGCCAGGCCGTCTCGTCGGCCGAGGTCCGTTCCAGCGTCTCGATCCGCCGGTGCGCCGCCGCCGCATGGATGCTGTCGGGGTAGTCGGCGAGGAAGCTCTCGAGCGCCCCGACGTCGCCGGCGTCCCGCGCGGCCTCCCAGGCGGCGTCCTCGGCCGCGGCCTGCGACAGGGTGTCGAGGCGGATGCGGGCCTCCCGCGCATGCAGGCCGGCGGGGAAGGCGTCGAGGTAATCGCGGATGGCGTCTTCGCTGCCGTCGTTCACGGCCCGGCGCCACGCCTCCGCATCGGCTTCCGCCTGCCGCAGCGCCTGAATTTGGCGGCGGGCCGTTTCGGCGTGCACGCTTTCGGGGTAGTCGGCGATAAAGGCTTCAAGCGCCGCGATGGTGTTGGCCTCGCGGGTGGCGTCCCAGGCGGTCCGTTCGACCGCCTGCTGCTCCAGGGCTTCCAGCTGGCGGCGCGCCTCCGCGGCGTGCAGGCCGTCGGGAAAGTCGGCGATAAAGGCTTCAAGCGCCGCGATGGTGTCGGCCTCGCGCGCGGCGTCCCAGGCGGTCCGTTCGACCGCCTGCCGCTGCAGGGCTTCCAGCTGGCGGCGCGCCTCCGCGGCGTGCAGGCCGTCGGGAAAGTCGGCGAGATAGGTCCGCAAGGCCTCCAGCGATCCCACCTGCCCGGCCCGGGCCCAGGCCGCATCATCGGCCGCCACCCGTTCCAGCGCCTGCAGGCGCCGCACGGCGGCCGTGGTGTTGGTGCCCTCGGGATAGTCCTCGATGAACGCCTCGAAGGCCGCGATGCTGTTGGCCTCCAGAGCGGCCTCCCAGGCCTCCTGTTCGGCGGCGCGGCGCTCCAGCACGGCCAGCCGGCGGCGCGCTTCCGGCGCATAGAGACCGTCCGGATGGTCATCGAGGAAGGCCCGGAACCCGTCGATCGACGCGTCGGCGATCGCCGCCTCCCAGGCGTCCTGTTCGGCCGCCGCTTCGCCGGCCGGATCGGCTGCCGGCGGTTCTGCGCCGCCCTGGCTGGGCGCCGGCGGCTGGGGCGTGTCGCCCGGCGGTGCGGGGTCGGCGGCCGATCCGCCGCCATCCCTTGGAGTGTCGGCCTCGGCCACCACAGGCGGGCCGGCCTCTTCGCCCATCATGGCCTGCCCGGCGAAGAAGGCGCCGCCGGCGACAACCGCCAGGCCGACCAGCCCGGCCGCCAGTTTCTGCCAGACCGGCCGCCGCTGCTCCGTCTCGGCCGGGCGGGCGCCGGAACCGGGCGGCAGGCTCCGCCGGCTGCCCGAACCGGACACGGGGTCGGCAAACAGGGCCGGGTTGTCGAGCGCCGCCGCGAACTCCGCGGCCGAGGCGAACCGCTCGGTCGGCGATTTCGCCATGGCCCTGGCGATCACCCCGTCGAGCCATTTCGGCACCATGGCATTCAGCAGCGACGGGTACACCGGGTCGAGATTGAGGATCTTCTGGACGACCGAGGCGTCCGAGCCGGTAAAGGGCCGCTCGCCGGACAGCATTTCATAGAGGACCACGCCGACCGAAAAGACGTCGGTGCGTTCCGTGATGGCGGAGTTGTGGCCCAGCACCTGTTCCGGCGACATGTACCAGAGGGTGCCCATGGTGACGCCGCTCTGGGTCAGCGACGTCCCCTTGGTCTTGACCAGGCCGAAATCGATGACTTTGGCGTCGCCTTCGCTGTCGATGAGGATATTGGACGGCTTGATGTCGCGATGAATGATGCCCTTTTTGTGCGCATGCTCGAGCGCCGCAAGGATCTGCCGGCAGATGGCCAGAGCACGGTCCGTGTCGAGCACCTTCAGCGCATCGAGTTCCTTGCGCAGCGGCCGGCCCTCGATATAGCGGGTGACGAGATAGGGTTCCCCGTCGTGCTCGCCCGTGTCGTAGACCTCGATAATATTGGGGTGGGACAGCTGGCCGACCGCCTGGATTTCCTTGAAAAAGCGGTCATGGCTTTCCGTCGAGCCGCTGCTGCCCTCGATCGCGGCATTGCGGATTTTCTTGATTGCGACGGTACGATTGATGATCGGGTCGGAAGCGCGGTAGACGATGCCCATCGCCCCCTGGCCGATGATGCCCTCGACGGTGTAGCGCCCGATCTTGTGTGGATGGCGAAACTGATCGGAACGTATCGTCGAATCGGTCATCAATCCCGCTCCATCACCCAAATGATCCGCCCGGTTTCCGGCCCGCCGGCAATACCGTTACCTGCCGCCAATCTAGACAGGCGTCATGGAAACGTCCATGACGGCGGCCGGATGCGACGATCATCAGCCATGCGATGGCAATTTGGCATTTTTGCGCCGCGCCTGTGACATGGCCGCGGTTCGCGTCCCGGCACGGTGCGGCTTCCCGGGACGGGAGGGCCCTCTCCCCGGGCCTGCCGGGTGCCTGACCTTTTGACACACGAAGACCATCCGACCGGGCACTTTATTGCACTGCAGCGGAACCCTCATCTTGGCTTTGGTTTAGGGACTTATCATATCTAAGGCGGTCTTTAGGTGGAGGAGACGATGCCGGCCTCATGCCCGGCGCTTTCGGATCCGCCGAGAATGCAGCTTGCGCTTCTGCGGTGGACCGAGTTGACGGCCCTGCTTGACGGACTGCGGATTCTGGATATCGCCAAGGCGGCAGGCGGTCCGATCGATTACGGGGCGATGCGCCGTCACCTCGCAGAACTGGATCCCGAACTTCGCGAAACCTTGGCGGCTTGGCTGGCAGAGCGGCCGGAGCTGCCGCGGGATATCGCCCGGGACCTGGCCTTCGATCACATCGCCGTCGCCCGGCCGGTTCTGTTGAAGAGCGCGGCTTTGACCGAGGATGATCTGCTCGCGCTGGTCGATGAGACATCGCGGGAGCACCATCTTGCGATTGCCCAGCGCCCGGCGGTCCCGCAGGACGTCGCAGAGTTCCTCGTCGAACTCGGCGATTCCGACGTTCTGCTGGCGCTGCTGGAAAACCCGGGCGTGCATTTTCACCCCAACACCATGTCCCGTCTGGTCGGCGCGGCGCTGCAGGACCCCGCACTGCGGGCTCCGGTGCTGGCGCGCCCGGAACTCGCCCGCGACCAGGCCCGGGTGCTGGGGGATTGGGGCGACGCGGCGCTTCGGGACCGGGTGGCGGACCGTTTCGGCACGGCGCAAACAGGCGAGCCGACGGCCAAGCCGGTGCGCGAGCCGGTGTCGCGGCGGGTGAAGGACCTGATCGCCGCGTTGCGGCAGGACGACGACGCGGCCGTGGAAGCGGCCTTCGCCCGGCTGGTCGACTTGCCGCCTTTTGCCATGACGCGGATTATCCACAATCCGGCGTCCGAGCCTCTGGCGGTTGTCTGCCGGGCCCTGTCTGTCAAGCGGCCGCTCTATGCCGCGCTCTATCTCCGGCTGCACGGCTCGAAACCCGATGAGATGGCCCGCCGCTCGCCGGCCTTCCGCACCGCCATGGCCTGTTTCGATCATCTGCAGAGACCGCAGGCCGAGCGCGTGCTGGCGACGTGGCGACGGGCGCCGGTGACCGTCTGGCACGATGGCGGCGGCTGGCACGCCTATGCCCATTGGGCTTTGTGAGAGCGACCTGTGCCGGTCTTTTTCCGAGGTTGAAGTCGCAATTCCCATCCTGCGAATGGTTTGTCCGGTCACAAATTTAACCAGTTTGTGTGAGCAGGATTTTTCTGCTTGGTCAATTCAATTAAGCGGGAAACTGTTGCAATCGCTTGGGAGATGTGACTATCCCTTTGTCGCAGTTGCCGGCGCGGACGCTTATGGCAGACTGCAGAACGCGCCTGCGTTTGCGGGCGCAACGCCGAGCAGCCGCCAGCTTGGCCCGTCGGGCGTGGCGCGAAGGGCAAGTCGGCGCCCGTCGCAGGGCGTCGGCTGAAAGTCTGTTGGCTGACATTCCGGGAGAGGATCGGCAGGGCAGTCTCTCTCGATCGCATCGCCCTGAAGAAACAAGAATTGCGAGGACTCCCGATGCGATACATGATTGCTTTCCTGATTGCCGCGGCCATGGCGGCGCCGGCCTCGGCGCAGCTGGAGCAGCACTATTCCGTCGATACGGCCGCCGATCTGGTCGCTCTGTGCAGCGTCGAGCCCGGCGACGAGACCTATGTCGCTGCGATCAATTTCTGTCACGGCTACGGGCACGGGGCCGTCCAGTATCATCTGATCCAGGCCGCCGCGATGCCGGAGCTCCGGGTGTTCTGCGTGCCGGATCCGGCCCCGACGCGGGCCGAAGTGCGCCGCGGGTTTCTCAGCTGGATTGAGACCAATCCCGATTACCTGACCGTGGAAGCGCTCGATGCGCTGTTTACCTATCTCGGTCGAACCTATCCGTGCCCCTGAGCGTCCGGGCCGCTGATGCCTTCTGGAGACTGACGAGATGAAACGATCGATTGCTGCCGCTTTGTTTGGCGTGATGGTGCTCGCGGGCTGCGCCGGATTGAGCGACTCGGAACAACGGATGCTGACCGGGACGGCCATCGGGACGGCGGGCGGCGCCGCCATCGGGGCCATGGCCGGCAATGCCGCCCTGGGTGCCGGCATTGGTGCGGCGACCGGCCTGGCCGGCGGCTATCTGTTCGACCAGCACCGGCAGGCCGAGCAACGGGCCTACAGCCAGGGTTATGCCGCCGGCCAGTCCGCCGAGTAGCGCGGCGCGCGGTCCTGGGACAGCCCGAACGAACGCCGCAGGACGTCACGGCGCTCTGCGGCGTTTGTCGGAGCGCGATCGGTGCAGGCGCTGACGGCGAACGTCGCATGGTAGCGGGCAGGCGCCGGGCAATCTGAAGGATCCGCCGCCTTATGCCACACCTCTTCGTGAACCGGCCCAGGCTGCTCGCCCTGACCCGTGAGTCTCACGAACTCCGGGCGCATTTTTTCTGGGAAACCGCCAATGCGGTCCTCTACAAGATCGGCGGGCTGGTGTTTATCGCTGGCAGCGTGCTGTTCTTTCCCCGCTTCGAAGCTTACGCGGATCTTGGGGCCTGGACCTTTTTCTTCGGCTCGCTGCTTTACCTTGTCGTAACCGGACACGACATGGCCGAAGCCCTGCGATATCGAAAGCAGTCCGAAAGGCCGCGTCTTCGCGACAGGCTCGAATCGACGGCCGCGGCGGCCTATCTGGCCGGCACCGTGCTCTTCACCGTCGGCAGTCTTTTCTTTCTGTCGACGGTCGGCTGGCTGATCGCCGGCGCCTGGTGCTTCGTCGTCGGCAGCCTCTTGTTCGTGCTCGGTGCCTGCATCAATGTGCTGCAGATCGTCCAGGCCCGCTCGATGATCACGCTGCAGCTGATGAACCTGACGGCGGTGTCGTTCGTCGTTGGTTCGGTGCTGTTCACCGTCGCCTCGGTGCCGTATCTCTGGCCGGTCGAAACAGAGGCCGACCGGCAAATCCTCTACGGTTTTCTGGCCTTGCAATATCTCGTCGGCAGCGTCCTCTTCTTCCTGGGCGGCGTGTTCAACTATTGGCGGGCCTATATCGTCGTGAGGAACGAGCTCGCGGCGCAGCGGACGCGAACCTGATCGCGGATGGCGCCGATGCGCCGAAGCCGGCGGCGGGAGAAGGAGGAGGCGTGAATGACGATCCGACGGGCCTTGCCGTGTCTGATGCTGGCGATGCTGCTGGCCGGCTGTGCGGCGCTGGAGCCGGAACTCAACGAGCCGATCCCGCAAGGCGAGCGGGCGGCCGTGCCGCTGGGCCCCTTTGGCCGCGACGGCTATTATCCGACGGCGCTGGACACACATGGCGCCTCGGACGAGTTGCTGCTGGCGCTGGCCTTTTCCGGCGGCGGCAAACGGTCCTCCTCCTTTTCCTATGGCGCCCTGCAAGGCCTGCGCGATCTCACCTTTACGGTGGACGGGGTGACGCGACGCCTGCTTGACGAGATCGACACCATCAATTCCGTGTCCGGCGGCAGCTTTACCGCTGCCTATTACGGTCTCAACCGGGACCGCATCTTCACCGATTACGAGACCGACTTCCTGCGCCGTGACGTCGACGGCGAGATTGTCGAGGTCCTCCTGGCCCCCTGGGAATGGCAGTGGCTCGTCAACCCGTACTACGGCACGAATGACGCCATGGCCGAACGCTATGATGCCTGGATGTTCGACGGCGCCACCTATGCCGACCTGCAGGCCAATGGCCGGCCGATGGTCAGCATCAATGCCACCGACGTCACCAACGGCTCCGTCTTCAGCTTCAGCCAGCTGACCTTCGACCTACTCTGCTCGGACCTGAGCGAATTCCCGCTGGCCCGGGCGGTGGCTGCGTCCAATGGCTTTCCAATCCTGTTCACTCCGATCACGCTGGAGAATCATGCCGACGACTGTGCCGCGGGACGGCCGCGCTGGGTCCAGGCAGCGATGGAAGGCAGCGACCCCTTTTCGCGCCCGGCCCGCCTCGCCGCTTTGGCCGCGCGCTATTTCGATACGGAGCGGGTGCAGTACGTCCATCTGCTGGACGGCGGGATCGCCGACAACCTGGCGATGCGCGGCGCCCTCAATACTCTCTTCCTTGTGGGCCTCGGCGACCGGCTGATCGAGGCGATGAACTTCGACAGGCTCCGCCGGATCATCGTCATCGCCGTCGACGGGCAAACCGGCCTCGACGAGCAATGGGCGCAGCAGCGAAGCGTCAGCGGCATCGGCCAGATCCTCGGCCTGGTGTCCGGCACCCAGATCGACCAGTACAATTTCGAAACGCTGCACCTCGCCCGCCGCCAGCTGGAGGTCTTGACCGACGCCGTTCGCACCTATCGCTGTGCACGAGGGCCGATGATTTACGGGCATCCCTGCGACGACGTCGACGCGCATTTGCTGCACATCAACCTGCAACAGATCCCGGATTCCGGCGTGCGGGACTATCTGCAGCGCATCCCGACCGGCCTGACCCTGCGCGACGAGGCGATCGACTTCCTCATCCAGTACGGCCGCGCGCTGATTCTCGCACGCCCCGAGCTCCGCGAAGCCATGGCCGCGCTGGAAGACCCGCCGCAATAGCCACGGAGCCGGGCCTCCGGGTCAGCGATGGATCAGGACGGGCAGCGAGCGTGAGCGTTCCTGCCACCCGGCGCGTTCGAGTTCCGGGTCGACATGGTCTTCCACAGGCCAGCCCAGGCACAAAAGGGCGGTCAGCGACCATGCTGACGGGACCTCAAGCAGAGTCCGCACGCTGTCGGGCTCGATAATCGACACCCAGCCGACCCCCAAACCGTGGCAGCGAGCAACCAGCCAGAGCGTATGGACTGCACCGACGGTGGAATACCG
The DNA here is from genome assembly GCA_009909005.1 of Alphaproteobacteria bacterium. Lineage (GTDB taxonomy): Bacteria > Pseudomonadota > Alphaproteobacteria > DSM-16000 > Inquilinaceae > JAAAOG01. The sequence goes on from JAAAOG010000127.1 coordinate 52,897, forward strand.
GAGGGTCTCCGGCATGGTCCGGCGGCCAAGGCCGTGACCCTGGTTCGTCGCCTCGTCGGTAAAGACTGCGAGGACGATCGGTGCCTCGGCGAGACCGGAGAGCTTCAGCCGGGCATAGTGTGCGGCGCGCTCGCCCCGGTATCCGGCCAGCGCTTCGTCATTGGCGCGGCGGAAGCTGTTCAGCAGGCCTTGCCGGCGCGAGGACGAGTCGACCCTGACGAAACGCCAGGGCTGACTATTGCCGACCGAAGGCGCGTGCGCGACAGACGCAAGAACCGTCTCCAGAAGCGCGGATGGGACGCTGTCGGGCAGAAAGCGTCGCACGTCCCGCCGCCACCGCAGGAGTTCGCCGAACTGCTCGCGAAAGGCACTGTCGAAGTCCGGGCAATTGGCCATGGTCAACCGAACGGAATAAAACCACTCTTGCTAACACCGCAGATCGGGCAGCGCCAGTCTTCGGGGATGTCGGCGAAGGGGGTGCCGGGAGGGATGCCGGTCCGGGGGTCGCCCTCGACCGGGTCGTCAATGTAGGACAGGCAGCCCGGCTCGGTACAGATAAAGCGCTGGCCGGGCGGAAAGGCGCTGGCCGGTGGGGCGGCAAGGCCTGATACGGCAAGGCCGGGGATGAGCGCGGCAAGACCCTGGAGGACAGAGCGGCACGTCGGCATCGGGCGGACCTTACAGCGCGGGCCTGGCCGGCGCGTTGATTCGGGGCATGGACTTGGGCGGTCTTCGCAGCGCAATATGGCCGATCAGCCGGGGCGGCGCGGCCCCGGGCATGGGCTTTCGCAAGCGACGGGCGCGGCTTTATGGGGACGGACAGGCTGAAGATCGGGGTGATGGGGGCGAGCGGCTATACCGGGGCCGATCTGGTTCGCCTGCTGCTCTGTCATCCGCACGCCGAGATCGCGCTGCTCACCGCCGACCGCCAGGCCGGCAAGGCTTACGAGACGGTCTTCCCGCATCTCGCCGGCCACGGCCTGCCGCCGCTGGTGTCGGTGGCGGAGGCCGACTGGTCGGGGCTCGACGTCGTCTTCTGCGGGCTGCCGCACGGCACCACCCAGCCGCTGGTCGCCGGGCTGCCGGACTCGGTCAAGGTGGTCGACCTGTCGGCCGATTTCCGCCTGCGCGACCCGGCCGTCTATGCCCAATGGTACGGCCATGGGCATCAGGCCCTGTCGCTGCAGGCGGAGGCGGTCTACGGCCTGACCGAATGGTACCGCCCGGCGATTCGCGAGGCCCGGCTGGTGGCCAATCCCGGCTGTTATCCCACCGCCGTGCTGCTGGCGCTGCTGCCGCTGGTCGCCGGTGGGCTGGTCGACCCGGACGCGTTGATCATCGACGCCAAATCGGGGGTGAGCGGCGCCGGGCGCAGCGTCAAGGAGGCCAATCTCTTCTGCGAGGTCGGTGAGGGCACCCACGCCTATGGCATCGGCACCCACCGCCATATGCCGGAAATCGAGCAGGAGGTGGCGGCGGTGGCCGGTCGTCCGGTCGCCGTGTCCTTCACCCCTCACCTCCTGCCGATGAATCGCGGCGAGCTGATCACCGCCTATGTGCGCCTGGCCGGCGGTGCCGGGCCGGACGATCTGCGCGCCGCCCTGGCCGATCGCTATGCCGCCGAACCCTTCGTCCGCGTCGTGCCGGCGGGCGTCTCGCCGGCCACCCGGCATGTCCGGGGCTCGAACTTCTGCCATATCGGCGTGTTTGCCGATCGCAGGCCGGGATGCGCCATCGTCATCGCGGCGATCGACAATCTGGTCAAGGGCTCGTCGGGGGCGGCGATCCAGAACATGAACCTGATGTGCGGCCTGGACGAGACGATGGGGCTCGGACAGCTGGCTTTGTTCCCTTAAAGCCCCGGGAGAAACGTCCGGCGCACGCGGAAGCGGGAAACCGAGAAGAGGACAAGGATGACGGGACTGATCCTGCCGCATCACGGCATTTCGCCGACCATCGACCCGGCCGCCTTCATCGCGCCGACCGCCACGATCATCGGCGACACCGTCATCGGGCCGGATAGCGGCATCTGGTTCGGCTGCACGGTGCGCGGCGACGTCAACGAAATCCGCATCGGCGCCCGCAGCAATATCCAGGACGGCACGGTGATCCATGTCACCACCCACGGCCACGGCACCTATATCGGCGACGAGGTCACCGTCGGCCATATGGCGCTGCTGCATGCCTGCACCATCGAGAGCAACGCCTTTATCGGCATGAAGGCCTGCCTGATGGATGGCGTGGTGGTCGAGTCGGGCGCGATGGTCGCCGCCGGCGCCCTGGTCACCCCCGACAAGCGCATTCCCGCGGGCCAGCTCTGGGCCGGCAGCCCGGCGAAATACCGCCGCGACCTGACCGAAGAGGAGAAAGCCTTCTTCCCCGTGTCGGTCGACCGCTATGTCGGCCTCGCCCGGGACTATATTGCCCTGCAAATCTGAGCCCTTCGGCCGTCTCCATCGCGCGCGGCGCGCCCCCGTCCGGGCGCGCCGTTTCCGTATCGACCGGAACACGGTCAACAGAGCGGTAACCGTTTCTGCCCACCAATGAGAAACCTGAATAAACGATAAGTAAAATCCTGACCGGAAGGCAGACAATTAACAGGAAATGAAGAGCGATCTGAATTTTTATTCAATTTTAATTTTGATATCTATTGCAAGCGAAGCGTCTTGCCGCTATTGTCCCTCTCACCAGACAGAAGCCGGCGGGGCCCGAATGCAAGAGCCGGCAGGCGCCAGGCGCGCGGACCCCGTCAACCCGGCCCTATCGAACAGCAACCTTGACACGAAACCCGGAAAGTCACGCACATGTTGGAACTGCTGACCGACGCCCCGACGCCCGACACCCAGACCGCCGCTGCCGATGGCGACATCGCCCCGGCACCCCGGATGCCGGCGCTGCCGCCGGCCTTTGCCCGCGGCGCGATCCCGCGCCGCCACTCCCGCGCTGCGCCGCAGCAGCGCGTGACATGGTACCGGCACGCCCCGGCGGCCGCCGCCCACCGGCGTTGCGGCTGACCGCCCAACGTCAAACGGGCCGGGTGTTGCCACCCGACCCGCGACGTTCCAGCCCTGCCGCAGCAGGGAACGGTCCGGTCGCAGGCGGCGCCTGCGACCGGTGCAAAAGGCTCAGACCCGGACCTTCACATAGCTGCCGGGGGCATCTTCGATCGGCTTCAGCTTGCCGCCGCCGGGCTGGCGGGCCGGCACCTTGCCCTCGCCGAACTTGCTCACCCATTTCTGCCATTCCGGCCACCAGGAGCCGGCATGCTGCTTGGTGCCGGCGAACCACTCATCCGGATCCTTCGGCAGCTTGTTGTTCATCCAGTAGCAGTACTTGCCGGAGGCGGCCGGATTGACGATGCCGGCGATATGGCCCGAGGCCGCCAGGCAGAAGGTCATGTCGCCCTTGGCATGCTGGGTCAGTGCATAAGTCGCCTTCCACGGGGCGATATGGTCCTCCTTGGCCGAGACCATGAAGCCCGGCGTCTTGATCTGCGTCAGGTCGATCGGCACGCCGTCCAGCACGATGCCGCCGGGCTCGATCAGCTTGTTCTCCTGATAGAACTTGCGGAGATAATAGCTGTGCATCACCGCCGGCATGCGGGTCGAATCGCTGTTCCAGTACAGCAGGTCGAACGGGAACGGATCCTTGCCGAGCAGGTAGTTGTTGACGACGAAGGACCAGAGCAGGTCGTTGGCGCGCAGGATGTTGAAGGTCATGCCCATCTGCGAGCCGTCGAGATAGCCCTTTTCGAACATCTTCGACTCGAGGCCGGAAATCTGCGCCTCGTCGATGAAGACGCCGAGCTCGCCGGGCTCGGAGAAATCGCTCATCGTCGTGAAATAGGTGGCGCTCTTGATCCGGTCGTCGCCCTTCTTGGCCATATAGGCGAGCGTCGTGGCCAGCAGCGTGCCGCCCAGGCAATAGCCGATGGCGTTGACGTCCTTTTCGCCCGTCGCCTCCTGCACCTTGTCGAGCGCCGTTATCGGCCCCTCGAGGAGGTAGTCGGCAAAGCCCTTCTGGGCCAGCTTTTCGTCCGGGTTGACCCAGGAGGTCACGAAGACGGTGTGACCCTGGTCGACCGCCCATTTGATGAAGCTGTTCTTCTCGCGCAGGTCGAGGATATAGAATTTGTTGATCCACGGCATGACGATCAGCAGCGGCCGCTTGAACACTTCTTCCGTGGTCGGAGTGTATTGCAGCAGCTGCATCAGGTCGTTCTGGTAGACGACCTTGCCCGGGGTGACGGCGATGTTCTTGCCGACCTCGAAGGCGTCATAGTCGGTCTGGGTGAGCCGCAGCTGGCCCTTGCCGCGCTCCAGATCGTGCAGCAGGTTTTCCAGTCCCTTGACCAGGTTTTCGCCGCCGGTCGCCATGGTCTCCCGCAGCACTTCCGGGTTGGTCATGACGAAATTGGTCGGCGCCAGCGCATCGACGAACTGCCTTGTGTAAAAATCGACCTTCTTGGCGGTCTTGTCGTCAAGGCCTTCGACATTCGCGACCGTCGACTGGACCCATCGCGCAGTCAGCAGATAGGACTGCTTGATGAAGTCGAACATCATGTTCTCGTCCCAAGCGGCGTCCTTGAACCGCTTGTCGTCCTTCTCCGGCTTGGCGACGGGGTCGGTCTCCTTGCCCATCAGCTTTTCGGTCGTCCGCTGCCAGAGCGTCAGGTAATCGTTCCACAGGCTCATCTGGGCCTGCATCAGCTTGGCCGGATCCGCCATCATCTTCGCGGTCATCTCGAAGAAGGCGTTGCCGAGATTGAGCGGATCGATCGACCCGCCGCCTTCCGTCGCCTGGCGCTGCAGGAAGTCTGCCACCAGCTTCTGCGAGCGACGGGCGACGTCGGACATCGCCTGGCTCATCTTGACGGGATCGGGCATCTTGACGTCACCACCGAACGGGTTCGAGCCCGCGGAGCTTCCGGTTTCCTTGGCCATGCCACCTTATCCTTCACCAGTGTCGGCTGAGAGTCGCTGCCGGTGTTCCGGCCGGCCCGCCGGGCGCACAGGGCCCACAATCGGCACCGGGCGCCCCTATTAGGGCCAGGGAAGGCATCGACAAGCGCGTATCGATCATTTATCCGATGTCATACACGATCCGCCACGCATTTGCCTAGTCCATGTCGGAACTTTTGACGGTGCGCAAATCCCCTGCCGACGCCCGCTCCCGCGGTCGCCGCCCAACCGGCCAAGCGGCCCGGCTGGCCGCGCTTTTCGCCCTGCCGGTGCTGCTGCTGGCGGCCTGCGGCGGCGGCTGGTCCAGCGACGAGACCTATACCGGCGACATCCGGCCGACCGTGCCGCGCCCCGCCGGCGCCGGGCTCGGCGCCACCGCCGAACCGGAGCCGCCGGCCGAACCGGCCGCCCCCGCCGCCCCCGCGGCACCCTCGGCGGACGAGGAGGCGGAAGAGGCCGAGGAACCGTCGGACGCCTCCTGAAACGCCGGAGTCCGGCGAACCGGGGCCCGGCGAACCGGGGCCCGGCCGTCCGGGTTTGCGGGCTGAAGGGCAGGCGTTGAGACGGACGGCCACGGGCGTCATGTCAAGTCCCGATGGGGCCTTCCGAGCGGCGGCCCCCAGCGGCGGAGATGCGCGTGAGCGACGGCAGGCAGAAGCCCTTTCCCAGCAAGCAGGATGTCGTGGATTTCATCCGCGAGAGCCCCGGCCCCGTCGGCAAGAAGGAGATCGCCCGCGCCTTCCAGATCTCCGGCGCCGACCGCATTCCCCTCAAGACCATGCTCAAGGAGATCGAGTCCGAAGGGCTGGTGGCGCGCGGCCGCGGCCGGCGCATGCAGGCCGCCGGCGAGCTGCCGCCGGTGGCCGTGCTGATCGTCCATGAGCTCGATCCCGACGGCGAGGTGATCGCCCGGCCGCTGCGCTGGGACGAGGACGCGCCGATGCCGCGCGTCTTCATGATGCCGGAGCGCCGCGGCCATCCCGCCCTGGGCGAAGGCGACCGGGTGCTGGCCCGCATCCGCAAGCTGCCCGACGGCACCTATGAGGGCCGCACCATGCGTCGGCTGGGGGAGGCCGGCAGCCCCACCCGCGTCGTCGGCGTCTTCCGCCGCCTCGGCGACAGCGGCGGCGAGGTCCGCCCGACCGACAAGCGCAGCCGCACCTTTTACAGTGTCGCCGAGAGCGACCGCGGCGGGGCCCGCGACGGCGAGCTGGTGGCCATCGAGCTGACCCCCGGCCCGCGCGCCGCCGGCGAGCGCCGCGCCGTGGTCGTCGAGAGGCTGGGCGAGGCCGACCACCCGAAATCGATCAGCCTGATCGCCATCCACACCGCCGGCATCCCCACCGACTTCCCCGAAGCGGCGGTCGCCCAGGCCGCTACAGCGCAGGTGCCGCCGGTCGAGGGGCGCGAGGATTTGCGCGCCGTGCCGCTGGTCACCATCGACGGCCCCGATGCCCGCGATTTCGACGACGCCGTCCGGGCCGAACCCGACACCGACCCGCAGAACCCCGGCGGCTGGCACCTGATCGTCGCCATCGCCGATGTCGCGCACTATGTCGGGCCGGACTCGCCGCTCGACCGCGAAGCCTATCGCCGCGGCAATAGCTGCTATTTCCCCGACCGCGTCGTGCCGATGCTGCCCGAGGCGCTGTCGAACGGCGTCTGCTCGCTGAAGCCGGAGGAGCCGCGCGCCTGCATCGCCGCGCATCTCTGGATCGACGCCGAGGGCAAGCTGCTGCGCCACCGCTTCGTCCGCGGGCTGATGCGCTCCGCCGCCCGGCTGACCTATGAGCAGGTGCAGGCGGCCCGCAATGGCGACCCCGACGCCACCACCGAACCGCTTCTGGACAGCGTCATCGCGCCGCTTTACGGCGCCTTCGAGGCGCTGAGCCGGTCGCGGGACAAGCGGGGCACCCTCGACCTCGACATTCCGGAGCGCACCGTCCATCTCGACGCGGACGGCCATGTCGAGGCGATCGGCGTGCGGCCGCGCTATGACAGCCACCGGCTGATCGAGGAATACATGATCGCCGCCAATGTCGCGGCAGCCCAGACGCTCGGCAAGCGCAACCAGCCCTGCCTCTACCGGGTGCACGACCAGCCGAGCCCGGCCAAGCTGGAGGCGCTACGCCAGTTCCTGGAGCCGCTCGGCTACCGGCTGGCCAAGGGCCAGGTGCCGCAGCCGCGCGCCTTCACCCAGATCCTGAGCCAGGCGGAAGGGCGGCCGGAAGCCGAGACCATCAACCAGATGATCCTGCGCAGCCAGGCGCAGGCGATCTACAGCCCCGGCAATATCGGCCATTTCGGCCTCGCTTTGCCGCAATACGCCCATTTCACCTCGCCCATCCGCCGCTATGCCGATCTCACCGTGCATCGCGGGCTGATCCGGGCGCTGGGTCTGGGGGCCGGCGGCGCCGACGAGTCCGAGCTGGAGCGGCTGGAGGAGATCGGCGAGCACATCTCCTTTACCGAACGCCGTGCCGCGGCGGCCGAGCGCGACGCCCTCGACCGCTTTGTCGCCGGTTTTCTTGAGGACCAGGTGGGCGGGATTTTCGCCGGGACGGTCAGCGGCGTCACCCGCTTCGGCCTGTTCGTCACCCTGAAGGACAGCGGCGCCGACGGGCTGGTGCCGATCGCCTCCCTGCCCGACGACTGGTACCGCCACGACGAAAAGAGCCACCGGCTGGTCGGAGAACGCTGGGGCCGTGTCTATACGCTCGGCGAGCCGGTCACGGTGCGGCTGATGGAGGCCGACGCGCTGACCGGCAGCACCCTGCTGCACCTGATCGAGGAGTCCGACGAGGACGCATCCGGCGGGGCCGCGCCGGGCGATTCCCGTCTTCCCGGCCCCACCCGCCGCCGCCAGAGCGGCCACCGCCAACCCGGCACCGCCAAAACCCGCCGCACCGCCCGCCGCCGGGGGTGACGCCGGTGGCCAGCCTGCGGCTTCGATTGGCCGCGCTTGGCCGTCCCGATGCGCGCGACCGCACTCTCGACCCCGGCGAGCCGGCGCCGGGGTGCGGCTGATGCTCTCCCGCCGCGATACGACGGTTGTAGAGGCGCATTGTCGCCGATGATGCGGCCGCTTCACTGCCGCATGCCGATGACGCCGCGGGTGTCGGCGTCGGTCAGGTTGGCGTCACGCAGGTCGGCGCCGGTGAAATCGACGTCGAGCAGGCTGGATTGCCGCAGATTGGCGTGACGCAGGTCGGCATTGCGCAGCGAGGCCCCGGCGAGATTCGCCTCGCTGAGGTCGGCATAGGCGAAATCGCAATGATCGAGCCGGGCGCCGACCAGGCTGGCCGGCCAGGCCTGCACCGAGCCGGCCACCAGCTGCATCGGCCCGAGCCGCGCCCGCGACAGCTTGCTGCCGGTCATGCTGGCCTCGTCGAGATTGATGCCGCGCAGATCGGCGTCGGTCAGGTTGGCGGCGATCGCCATGACGCCGTGGAGATTGGCCATGGTCAGTCTGGCCGAGGAGAAATCCGCCTTGCTGAGCGTCGCCAGATCGAAATTCGCCGCCGACAGGTCGGTCTGGGCGAGATCGACGCCGGCCAGATTGGCGCGGCTGAGATCGGCCTGAAAGCCCTCCGCCCCCAGCGTATCGACCCACAGGAGGTGCTCGGAGATGATCTGGCGCAGACCGCGCTCCAGCTGCTCCAGCTTGCGCGGCAGGATGGTGCCGGTCGTCGCGCTCTTGGCCAGCTGGGCCTCCGAAAAGTGCACGGCGGTCAGGTCGGCACCTTCGAGAATCGTCCCGTCGAGATGCGCGCCGGCGAGATTGGCGCCATGCAGGATGCAGCCGGTGAGGTTGGCGCCGGAGAGGTTGGCGCCGGTGAACACCGCGCCGCGCAGGTCCGAGCCGGAGAAATCGGCATCGCGCAGCTGGGCATTGCCGAGCTTGGCATTGGCCATGGTGGTGCCCTTGCCGATGATTCGGCCGAGCCGCACGCCCTGCAGGTTGGCGTCGTTGAAATTCGCGTGATCAATGACGCCGGCATCGTCGCGCACCGCGACGAAATTGCCCTTGTCGTCGCGGCGCAGCAGATACCCCTCGCGGATATCGGCGTCCGACAGGTCGGCATTGGCCATGACGGCACCCTTCAGGCAGGCGCCGCGCAGGTCGGTCATCGCGAGGTCGGCGTGGGAGAGCCTGGCATTGACCAGACTGGCGCCGAAGAAGTTGCAGCGGCGGAGCTTTGCCTTTTCCAGATTGGTGCCGTCGAGCTTCGAGCCGACGAAATCGCAATCCGACAGCTCCCAGCCGGAGAGATCCAGTCCGGAGACATCCTTGAAGAACAGACGGAATTTGCGGCCGCCGCGGATGCCGCGGGCAATGCGCCGGTGGACCTCGTAAAGGCGGTCGACATCCACCTGGCTCAGCCGCGTCAGTTCCAAATCGTCGATCACTCCCATCCCCTGTCCCTCGGCCTTTCCCGGGAAATCCAAGCATCCTAGAAGCAGGAGCCTTAACGCCGTCCTACCGGCCGCTGCATATTCCGCGGTGCATTGCGGCAGTGCTCCGGATCATTGCCGCCGCCCGGCCATATCGTCGCCGTGATTGTGCGGTGTTTCGTCACGGCATGACCGCCGGACAATCGGGAGGACGGGGCGATGGTGGCGATGACCACGGTGCTGAGCTTCATTGAAAAGGAGATGCGCAAGAACATCAACACGCAGCCGGCGAAGAAGATCCGGGATCTGCTGGGCATCGATTTCATGAACGTCGTTTCGCCGGCAACGCAAATCTACGACATCGGTCAGGCGATGCAGATCTGGAAATCGATGGTCAATTACGGCAAGCCCTGGGATCACAAGCCGATGCTGAAAAAGAAGTTCGGCGACTGGAGCCATGACGGCGTTACCGGCAAGGACTATTTCTTCGATATCTGGTCGAACATCCATTACGGCTATGTCGGCCGCTCGGTCGGCTTTTCGATGTGGACGCTGAAGTCCGGCGCCGGCTACGCCCAGTACAAGGCCGGCACCAACCCGTCCGGCTATTGGCAGCGGCGCGCCAAGAAATGGGGCGATGCCGATTTCCTCGCCGCCTTCGACGACCCCAAGGACCAGGCCGCCATCGACCTCGGCGGCAAGCTGTGGGAAGACAAGAAGGCCACCTTCACCCACCAGGACTTCGTCGACCGCGTCCGCGCCCGCGTCTCCGACCTCTCGACACGGTAGACCACGGTCTGCCGGGCTATTCGCCTTTCGGATGCGCCCCCATACCGACCGCGGCGGCCTCCTGCGCACCGCACCGGGGCCCCGCATCGACCCGGTCTGTCGAGCCCTCGGACTCACCCTCCCGCCCGTCTTCCAGGAGCTGCCGCCCGCTCACAGACCGTCGCCGAAGCCTGAAACCTGTGGTGCCTAAACCCACGACGCGCCCACAACGCCTTGAACCAAAAAAGACTTTCTGATGGAAACTGCGAAAGTTGGGTCTGACCGCTGATCAAATCGAGCTGTCGCAGTGTGACGACTCGCCTTCAGCCAGCAAGCCGCCAGTCGCGATCCCCGGTCTTCCAGCTTCTCAGAGCAATGTATTGGCTAACAGATTTGTTCACCCATGCTGCCTGTCCTGTAGCACCACGGATCCCCGTGATATCCACATAGGGATATAATCCGAGGTATTCCTGGCCTTGAAAGGTGTCGCTGTCGGCATTCCCGATAATCGGCAGGATAGCGACATTACCGTTATGGCCGTCGAAATACCCTAGCTCCCAGGGCATCCATTTCGAGGACGGGGAATTCCGTGTGTGCAGGTACATCAGGCTAGCACAACACGTCATGCGGGCGCGCAGCAACGCGGCCGTTTCCCGATTGACCTTGCCGCGGTCAAGCTGCGGATCGTCAATCCAGTCGACATAAACGCTATGGCCGAGTTCCTCCAAGATAGTTTTGGCTCCGAGCACTAAATCGGCGTCCCGGATCGAGTGGGATAGGAAGATGTCGTAATGCCGCTTCTGTGGATCTGGCTGTGCCTTCAGGATGCGCTCAGCCGTCCTAAGCTGAGGCTGTCTTGCCTTAGCACGCTGCGCTGCGGCGTAAGCCTCGCTTTCGCGGATCAGTGCCATGTCAGTAGGCCTCCTTGCCCTGTCGCCCATAGGCTTTTTCGGGAAGGCCGAGTGCGGCCAGGATCGCCGCTGACTGTCGACCGGAGAGATAGGGACCCGGCGGCGGCAGGTCCTCCGGCGGTGCTGCTGGCACCCAGTCGAATTTCGCCCCGGTGGCCAGCTCGGCGATTCGGCCGCCGTTGATGCCAAACCATGCGGCGACGTCGTGCTGCCGGTCCCCACGTTCCAGCATTCCCTTGGCGATTGCGGCGTCAGCTTCGGTCAACCGGATGCCGCTTGGATCTGCTTTTCGCATATCTGTAGCCCTATCAACGAGATTTCGCGGTTGAGTCCGCATTGAGTCCGCTATGTTGTGTCGGACTCCTTCATTCTCAAGGGCAGAATTTCCCCCTGGGCGCTTTGATCGATGCCTGCTCCCTCGCGTTCGGAAAAATATTTACATAATATACTTAATGTAAAAACCCCCCGATCCCCGCCGGGCTCGCCACCCTTTCCGATCGCATTTCTTCCTTGTTTGCCTATGATCAAGAAAGGAGGATTTTTTCATGCCGATCAACATCAAGGACGAAGACGTCGACCGCCAGGCGCGCCGGCTGGCGGCGCTGACCGGTCAGACCCTGACCGCAGCGGTGCGCGACGCCATTGCCGAGACGCTGCGGCGCGTCGAGCAGGAGGGCGCCGCCACCGCTCCCGCGAAATCGCCCGAGGCCGTGCTGGCCTTCGCCCGTGAGATCGCCGCGCATTTCAAGCCCGGTGAGCGCTCATCTGATCATGCCGACCTCTATGGCGAAGACGGGCTACCCGGGTGATCGTCGATACCTCCGCCCTGCTCGCCGTGCTGCTGGACGAACCGGAAGCGCCCGTTTTTGGCAATCGCTATGCGGTATTTGATCCATGTTCCCAAGACGGCCGGCATGGCGCTGGCCCGCGCCGTCCAGCAGGCTCTGCCGCACAACAGCTGGTGGGGCATCTACCGCCTGCCTGAGGGCTCGCACCGTGCCGCGCTCATGCGGCTCGACCCGGCGATCATCGCCGGCTGGCGGGTCATTTTCGGGCATTTCGCCGTGGGCCTGGACCAGGACCTCGGCAAGCCCGGACGCTATGCCACCCTCCTGCGCGACCCGCTGGCCCGGGCCGTCTCCCAATATTGGTACGAGCGGGACGAGGATAACCAGCTTCACAGGGACACGGCCCGGCGGCTGTCGATCGCCGATTTCTACGATGCCCGGGTCTCGCCGGAGATGGAAAACACCGCCGCCAAGATGCTGGCCGGCACGCTGCACCAGGACCATGTCTGGAGCGAGAGCGAAAGCCTGTCGGAGACGGCGCTCTACGAGCGGGCGCTCGCCAACCTGCACGCACATTTCGATGTCGTCGGCACGGTCGAGCGCCTGCCGCATTGGCTGCCGGTCCTGGCCGACTGGCTCGGGGTGCCACGGCTGGCAATCAGGCGGGTCAATACCGGCCGCCGGCCGGCCGATCCGGCGGCCCTGACGACGACAGAGCGCCGGCGGATCCTCCGGCATTTCGCCGTCGATGCGGCCTTGTACGCGGACGCGCAACGCCTTTGGCCGGCCCCATAGCCGGCGGGACATGCAGGCAAGGCGCATCCCGCCGGTGAGGCGATGGGGTACCGCTCAGCGCGGCCCCCCACCTGGCACCCCTGGCACCCGACCTCCTCTTACGCCGCCGTCGGCTTGTCGGTGCGGCGCTCTTCGGTCAGTTCCGCCGGCTCGGCCTCGACCTCGCTGGCCAGCGGCGTCTGCGAGGCCTTGTCGCGGTCGGCCGCCACCCGCTTCAGACGGTTGACGATATCGCCGGTGCCGGCCGGGATGAGACGGCCGACGATGACGTTCTCCTTCAGCCCCTCCAGCGCGTCGATCTTGCCGGAGACGGCGGCCTCGGTCAGCACCCGGGTCGTCTCCTGGAAGGAGGCGGCCGAGATGAACGACTTCGTCTGCAGGCTGGCCTTCGTGATGCCCTGCAGCACCGGCACGCCGGCGGCCGGCTTCAGGTCCTCCTTCACCGCCTTTTCGTTCTCCAGATCGAAGTCCTCGCGGTCGATCTGCTCGCCCAGCAGCATGGTCGTCTCGCCGGGGTCGGTGATCTCGACCTTCTGCAGCATCTGCCGGACGATGACCTCGATATGCTTGTCGTTGATCTTGACACCCTGCAGCCGGTAGACGTCCTGGATTTCATTGACGAGGTAGTCGGCGAGAGCCTCGACCCCGAGCACCGCCAGAATGTCGTGCGGCACCGGGTTGCCGTCCATCAGCGGGTCGCCCTTGAGAACGAAGTCGCCCTCCTGCACCGACAGGTGCTTGCCCTTGGGGATCAGGTATTCCCGCTCCTCCTCGGTCTCCTCGTTGCGGACGACGATCCGCCGCTTGGTCTTGTAGTCCTTGCCGAACTCGACCCGGCCGTCGATCTCCGAGATGATGGCGTAGTCCTTCGGCTTGCGGGCCTCGAACAGCTCGGCCACCCGCGGCAGACCGCCGGTGATGTCGCGGGTCTTGGTGCTTTCCCGCGGGATGCGGGCCAGCACGTCGCCGGCTCTCACATGCGCGCCGTTCTCCACCGAGAGGATGGCATCCACCGACATGAAGTAGCGGGCCTCCAGGCCGTTGGGCAGCCGCACCACCTCGCCGTTCTCGTCCCGCAGCGTGACGCGCGGACGGAGCTGGTCGCCCTTCGGCTGCTGGCGCCAGTCGACCACCACGCGGGAGGAAATGCCGGTGGTCTCGTCGACCACTTCGCGCATCGACACGCCGTCGACGAGGTCGACATAGTGCGCGATACCCTCGCGCTCGGTAATGATCGGAATGGTATAGGGGTCCCATTCCGCCATCTTCTGCCCGCGTTCGACTTTCGTGCCTTCGTCGGCCAGCAGCTTGGCGCCATAGGGGATGCGATGGCGGGCCTTTTCGGCACCCTGGTCGTCGAGCAGCAGGATGTCCGTGTTGCGGCCCATGACCACCGGAATGCCCTGGCTGTTCATCACGACATTGCGGTTCTTGATCTTGACAAGACCGTCGAAGGACGCCTCGACCAGCGACTGCTCGGCGCCGCGCTGGGCTGCACCGCCGATATGGAAGGTGCGCATGGTCAGCTGGGTGCCGGGCTCGCCGATCGACTGGGCGGCGATGACCCCCACCGCCTCGCCGATATTCACCGAGGTGCCGCGGGCCAGGTCACGGCCATAGCACTTGGCGCAGATGCCGCCCCGGCTCTCGCAGGTCAGCGCCGAGCGGACCTTGAGGCGGTCGATGCCCGCCGCCTCCACCGCATCGACGAGCGGTTCGGTGATCAGCTCGCCCGACTGCACCACAAGCTCGCCGGTCAGCGGGTGCTTCATGTCGTTGACCGCGGTGCGGCCGAGAATGCGGTCGCCGAGCGGCACCAGCACCTGGCCGCCATCGACCACGGCGCTGAAGGTAATGCCGCGATCGGTGCCGCAATCGATCTCGACCACGACGCAGTCCTGCGCGACGTCGACCAGCCGGCGGGTGAGATAGCCGGAATTGGCGGTCTTCAGAGCCGTATCGGCCAAGCCTTTCCGCGCCCCGTGGGTGGAGTTGAAGTACTCCAGCACGGTCAGGCCTTCCTTGAAGTTGGAGATGATCGGCGTCTCGATGATCTCGCCCGACGGCTTGGCCATCAGCCCGCGCATGCCGGCCAGCTGCCGGATCTGCGCGGGGCTGCCGCGCGCACCGGAATGGGCCATCATGTAGACCGAGTTGACGATCTGGTCGGGGTCGGTCAGCGTCGCCGACAGTCCCTTCATCATCTCCTCGGCCACCTTGTCGGTCGTGTTCGACCAGACGTCGACGACCTTGTTGTACTTCTCGCCGCGCGTAATGAAGCCGTCGAGATACTGGTTCTCGTACTCGGTCACCAGGTTCTTGGCCTGCTCGACCAGGTCGTGCTTCGCCGGCGGGATGACCAGATCGTCCTTGCCGAAGGAGATGCCGGCCTTGCAGGCATAGCCGAAGCCCAGCTTCATCAGCCGGTCGCAGAAGATCACCGTCTCCTTTTGCCCGCAATGCCGGTAGACGACATCGATGAGGTTGGAGATCTCCTTCTTGGTCAGCAGCCGGTTGACGAGGCTGAACGGCACATTCCGGCGCCGCGGCAGGATTTCCGCCAGCAGCATGCGCCCCGGCGTCGCCGTCACCCGTTCGATCGCGGGATTGCCCTCGCCGTCGATCGTCTGGAAGCGCGCCTTGATCCGGCTGTGCATGGCGATGGTGCCGGCGGCGAGCGCCTGGTCCATCTCGCCGGGCGAGCCGAAGCGCGGGACGATATGGGCGACGACCTCGCCGCGCTTCATGCGCGCCAGCAGCGCCTCGGGATCGCTGGTGTCGACCACCTCGCGGCGGTCGGACGGGTTGCGCAGGACAAGGTCGTCATTCGACAGGCCGAGGGTCAGATCCTCCAGCCGGTCGATCTTCACCTCCGGGCCCAGCTTGTCGAACCGCTCCATGGTCAGATAGTAGAGGCCCAGCACGATGTCCTGCGACGGCACGATGATCGGCTTGCCGTTGGCCGGCGACAGGATGTTGTTGGTGGACATCATCAGGACGCGCGCTTCCAGCTGCGCTTCCAGCGACAGCGGCACGTGCACCGCCATCTGGTCGCCGTCGAAATCGGCGTTGAAGGCGGTGCAGACCAGCGGATGCAGCTGGATGGCCTTGCCCTCGATCAGCACCGGCTCGAAGGCCTGAATGCCGAGACGGTGCAGCGTCGGCGCGCGGTTGAGCAGGACCGGATGCTCGCGGATCACCTCTTCCAGGATGTCCCAGACCTCCGGCCGCTCCTTTTCCACCATGCGCTTGGCCGCCTTGATGGTCGAGGCATAGCCGTACAATTCCAGCTTATGGTAGATTAGCGGCTTGAACAGCTCCAGGGCCATTTTCTTGGGCAGGCCGCACTGGTGCAGTTTCAGCTCCGGCCCGACGACGATGACCGAACGGCCGGAATAGTCGACGCGCTTGCCCAGCAGGTTCTGGCGGAAGCGGCCCTGCTTGCCCTTCAGCATGTCGCTGAGCGATTTCAGCGGCCGCTTGTTGGCACCGGTGATCACCCGGCCGCGGCGGCCATTGTCGAACAGCGCGTCGACCGATTCCTGCAGCATGCGCTTTTCGTTGCGCACGATGATGTCGGGCGCCCGCAGCTCGATCAGCCGCTTCAGCCGGTTGTTGCGGTTGATGACGCGGCGGTAGAGGTCGTTGAGGTCGGAGGTGGCGAAGCGGCCGCCATCGAGCGGCACCAGCGGCCGCAATTCCGGCGGGATGACCGGGACCACTTCCAGGATCATCCATTCCGGCCGCGCGCCGGATTCCAGGAACGCCTCGATCAGCTTCAGGCGCTTGACCAGCTTCTTGCGCTTGGCCTCGGAGCCGGTCTCGCGAAGATCGTCGCGGACCCGGACCTTTTCCTCCTGCAGGTCGATGGCGCTCAGCATCGCCTTCAGCGCATCGGCGCCGATCTTGGCCTGAAAGGCTTCCTCGCCATACTCGTCCTGGGCCCGCAGCAACTCATCCTCGGTCAGCAGCTGCTTCAGTTTCAGGGCCGTCAGCCCCGGCTCGACGACGACGTAATTCTCAAAGTACAGAACCCGTTCCAGGTCCTTCAGCGTCATGTCGAGCATCAGGCCGATGCGCGAGGGCAGCGACTTCAGAAACCAGATATGGGCGACCGGCGAGGCGAGCTCGATATGGCCCATGCGCTCGCGCCGCACCTTGGACAGGGTCACCTCCACACCGCACTTCTCGCAGATGATGCCCCGGTATTTCATCCGCTTGTACTTGCCGCACAGACACTCATAGTCCTTGATCGGACCGAAGATGCGGGCGCAGAACAGCCCGTCGCGCTCGGGCTTGAAGGTGCGGTAGTTGATGGTCTCCGGCTTCTTGATTTCGCCGAACGACCAGGAGCGAATGCGTTCCGGGCTGGCAATGGAGATGCGAATCTGATCAAAGCTTTGCGGGGTGGGGGTCTGCCCCATCACGGTCATCAATTCATTCATGGTGCGGCTCCCGGAATGAACCCCGGCGCCGTCGGCGCCGCGGGCGGGATTTCAGGACCTGACTCGCCGAAGGCGGGCGGCGCGGCCCGGCAGGCTCCGGGCCGCGCTTTCCCGTCGTCACGTCAATAGCTGCGCTGTTCGAGTTCGATGTTGAGGCCGAGCGAGCGGAGCTCCTTGACCAGCACGTTGAAGCTCTCGGGGATGCCGGCTTCGAAGTTCTCGTCGCCGCGAATGATCGCCTCATAGACCTTGGTCCGGCCCGAGACGTCGTCCGACTTGACGGTCAGCATCTCCTGCAGGGTGAAGGAGGCGCCATAGGCCTCCAGGGCCCAGACCTCCATCTCGCCGAAGCGCTGGCCGCCGAACTGCGCCTTGCCGCCGAGCGGCTGCTGGGTGACCAGGCTGTAGGGGCCGATCGACCGGGCGTGGATCTTGTCGTCCACCAGATGGTGCAGTTTCAGCATGTAGATATAGCCGACGGTAACGGGCCGGGCGAAGGCCTCGCCGGTGCGGCCGTCGGTCAGCGTCACCTGGCCGGTATGCTGCAGGCCGGCCGATCCCAGCATCGAGACGATGTCGTCTTCCCGGGCGCCGTCGAACACCGGCGTGGCCATCGGCACGCCATTGGCCAGGTTGCCGGCCATTTCGAGCAGCTCCTGCTCATCCAGCACCTCGACCTCCTCGGCGAACTGCCGGTCGCCATAGACTGACCGCAGCTTTTCCTTCAGGTCGGCGCGCAGGGCGGCCAGCCGCTCGTCCTCGCCTCCGCCGCCGTCGCCGCCGTCACCGAGGGCTGCCGCGCCGCGGCCGGAAAGATAGCGATAGCGCTCGACGACCTCGCCGATCTGCTTGCCCAGGCCCTGGGCCGCCCAGCCGAGATGGGTTTCGAGGATCTGGCCGACATTCATGCGGCTGGGCACGCCCAGCGGGTTCAGCACCAGGTCGACCGGCGTGCCGTCCTCCAGATAGGGCATGTCCTCGATCGGGTTGATCTTGGAGATGACGCCCTTGTTGCCGTGGCGGCCGGCCATCTTGTCGCCGGGCTGCAGCTTGCGCTTCACCGCGACGAAGACCTTCACCATCTTCATCACGCCGGGCGGCAGCTCGTCGCCGCGCTGCAGTTTCTCGACCTTGTCGTTGAAGCGGTCCTGCAGCGCCGCCACCGACTGGTCGAACAGCCGGCTCATCTGCTCGATGTCCGACATGCGGTTTTCGTCGGCGATGGTGATCTGCCGCCACTCGCTCATGCTGAAGCCCTGCAGGTCGGCTTCGGTGATGATCTTGTTGGTCGGGAACCCTTTCGGCCCGCTCACCGATTCCTGGCCGATCAGCATGTCGTGCAGGCGGGTCTGGAAGCTGCGCTGCAGGATGGCGCGTTCGTCGTCGCGGTCCTTGGCCAGCCGCTCGATCTCGGCGCGGTTGATGGCCATGGTCCGCTCGTCCTTGTCGACGCCGCGGCGGCTGAACACGCGGACCTCGACGATGGTGCCGCTGACCCCCGGCGGCAGGCGCAGAGAGGTGTCGCGGACGTCGGAGGCCTTTTCGCCGAAGATCGCCCGCAGCAGCTTTTCCTCCGGCGTCATCGGCGACTCGCCCTTCGGCGTCACCTTGCCGACCAGGATGTCGCCCGGCTTGACCTCGGCGCCGATATAGACGATGCCCGCCTCGTCGAGATGGCGAAGCGCCTCCTCGCCGACATTGGGAATGTCGCGGGTGATCTCCTCCTGGCCCAGCTTGGTGTCGCGGGCCATGACCTCGAACTCCTCGATATGAATCGAGGTGAAGACGTCGTCGCGCACGATGCGCTCGGAGATGAGGATCGAGTCCTCGAAATTGTAGCCGTTCCACGGCATGAAGGCGACCAGCGCATTGCGGCCGAGCGCCAGCTCGCCGAGTTCGGTCGACGGCCCGTCGGCGATGATGTCGCCTTCCTTCACCTGGTCGCCCACCCGGACCAGCGGCCGCTGGTTGACGCAGGTGTTCTGGTTGGAGCGCTGGAACTTCAGCAGGTTGTAGATGTCGACGCCCGGCGCCGAGCTGTCGGTGTCGTCGGTCGCCCGAACGACGATGCGGGTGGCGTCGACCTGGTCGACCACGCCGGTGCGCCGCGCCGCGATGGTCACGCCGCTGTCGCGGGCCACGGTCGCTTCCATGCCGGTGCCGACCAGCGGCGCCTCGGCCTTGATCAGCGGCACCGCCTGGCGCTGCATGTTCGAGCCCATGAGCGCCCGGTTGGCGTCGTCATTCTCCAGGAACGGGATGAGCGCCGCCGCCACCGAGACGATCTGCTTGGGCGAGACGTCGATCAGGTCGATCGAGTCCGGCTTCGACAACAGATAGTCGCCACCGAACCGGCACGACACCAGTTCGGCCGCGAACCGGCCCTCCTCATCGAGCTCGGCATTGGCCTGGGCAATGGTGTGCCGCGTCTCCTCCATGGCGGAGAGATAGACCACCTCGTTGGTGACCTTCCCGTCGATCACCCGGCGGTAGGGGCTCTCGATGAAGCCGTATTTGTTGACCCGGGCATAGGTGGCCAGCGAGTTGATCAGGCCGATATTCGGCCCCTCCGGCGTCTCGATCGGACAGATGCGGCCGTAATGGGTGGGGTGCACGTCGCGCACCTCGAAGCCGGCCCGCTCGCGGGTCAGACCGCCCGGGCCCAGCGCCGAGAGCCGGCGCTTGTGGGTGATCTCCGACAGCGGGTTGGTCTGGTCCATGAACTGGCTGAGCTGCGAGGAGCCGAAGAACTCCCGCACCGCCGCCGCCGCCGGCTTGGCGTTGATCAGGTCGTGCGGCATCATCGTGTCGATGTCGACCGCGCTCATCCGCTCGCGAATGGCGCGCTCCATGCGCAGCAGGCCGATGCGGTACTGGTTCTCCATCAGCTCGCCGACCGAGCGCACCCGGCGATTGCCGAGATTGTCGATATCGTCGATCTCGCCGCGGCCGTCCTTCAGCTCATGCAGGATCTTGAGGATGGCCAGGATGTCTTCCTTGCGCAGCACCCGCATCTGGTCGTCGGTTTCCTGCCCCAGCCGGGTGTTCATCTTGACCCGGCCGACCGCCGACAGATCATAGCGCTCGGAGTCGAAGAACAACCCGTGGAACAGCGCTTCGGCCGGCTCCAGGGTCGGCGGCTCGCCCGGACGCATGACGCGGTAGATGTCGATCAGCGCGTCCTCGCGGCTGGCATTGCGGTCGATCGCCAGGGTGTTGCGGATATAGGGGCCGACGCTGACATGGTCGATCGCCAGCACGACCAGGCGGTCCTGGCCGCGTTCGTCGAGCCGGTCGATGACATCCTGGGTGACCTCCTCGCCGGCCTCGTAATAGACCTCGCCCGTCTCCTCGTTGATGATGTCCTCGGCAAGGTACCTGCCCATCAGGTCGTCCGAGGCGACGAGCATCTCGCTCATGCCCTGTTCGACGAGGCGCCGACACAGGCGGGTGTTCAGCTTGGTCCCGGCCTCCGCAACGACACTGCCGGTCGCCGCATCGATGAGGTCGGACATCAGCTTGACGCCGCGCATGCGCTCCGGCTCGAAGGCCGTCTTCCAGCCGCCTTCGACCCGGAAATAGTCGATCGTATCGTAGAAGGTGCGCAGGATCTCCTCGCGCGACATGCCCTGCGCCTCATACGGCAACAGGCTGCGTTCGCGGCGCAGGGCCTGCGTCGCGGCACTGTCGAGCGCGATGAGCAGCGTGGTGGCCGGCAGCTTGCGGCGCCGGTCGATGCGGACATAGACGTGGTCCTTGGCGTCGAACTCGAAATCCAGCCAGGAGCCGCGATAGGGAATCACCCGGGCGGCAAACAGGTATTTGCCCGAGCTGTGGGTCTTGCCGCGGTCGTGATCGAAGAACACGCCGGGAGAGCGGTGCATCTGCGAGACGATGACGCGTTCGGTGCCGTTGATGATGAAGGTGCCGTTCTTCGTCATCAGCGGCATGTCGCCGACATAGACGTCCTGTTCCTTGATGTCGTGGATCGACTTGAGACCGGTATCCTCCTCGACATCGAAGACCGTCAGCCGCAGCGTGACCTTGAGCGGCGCCGCATAGGTCATGCCGCGCTGCTGGCACTCCTCGACATCGTATTTCGGAATCTCAAGTTCGTAGCGAACGAAATCGAGCTCGGCCCGATCGGAAAAGTCGCGGATCGGAAAAACCGAACGGAAAACTTCCTGCAGGCCAAGATTCTGCCGCTGCTCCGGCGGCACGTCCATCTGCAGGAAGACATCGTAAGAACTGCGCTGGACCGCAATCAGATTGGGCATCTGCGTGACTTCGGGAATCCGCCCGAAATCCTTGCGCACGCGCTTGCGACCGGTGAATGACGTGTTCATCTATGCCCCTCGCACCAAGCGTTCCACGGCGTGCGGCTCGACGCCCCGTCGGCACGCGCCAAGGCCCGCCGCGACGGCGACGGGCCCTGCACGCACGCAAAAAGCGCCTGCCAGCGGAACCCTGCCGGGCACCGCCGTCAGACGCCGATATGTCAAAAGCTTTCTCCGCACGCAAGCTCACTTAACTTCGACTTTTGCACCCACATCTTCAAGCTGTTTCTTGAACTTCTCGGCGTCCTCCTTGCTGACGCCTTCCTTGACGGGCTTCGGCGCGCCCTCGACAAGGTCCTTGGCCTCTTTCAGGCCGAGCCCGGTGATCGCCCGGACCTCCTTGATGACGTTGATCTTCTTTTCGCCGGCGGCGGCCAGGACGACGTCGAATTCGGTCTGCTCCTCGACCGGCTCGGCCGCTTCGGCCGGTGCCGCAGCCGCCGCCGCGGGCGCGGCCGCGACCGGGGCGGCCGCCGACACGCCCCACTTCTCTTCCAGCATCTTGGAGAGTTCGGCGGCTTCGAGGACGGTCAGGTTCGACAGTTCGTCGACGAGTCTCTGCAAATCGGCCATGGGTTCTTTACTCCTGGATCGGTTCTGAGTTCCGTTGGGATCGGGTGGGCTCTACGCCGCTTTGTCCTGGGTGGCATATGCCTGGAAGACGCGCGCCAGCTGGCCGGCCGGGGCCGGCAGAATGCCGACCAGATTCTGGGCCGGCCGGGGCAGGATGCCGGCGATGCGGCCCGCCGGGGCCTGCAACAGCCCGACGATCTTGCCCCGCAGCTCCTCGATCGGCGGCATGGTCGCCAGCGCCTCGACGCCCTTGACGTCGAAGGCGTAGGTGCCGAGACCGCCGCCGATGATGGCCAGCTTCTGGTTCTTCTTCGCATACTCCACGATGGCCTTGGCCAGGGGCACCGGGTCCTGGGCGAATGCCACCCCGGTCGGCCCGTGGAAAAGGTCCTGGAGCCCCTCATAGGGGGTTCCCTGCAGGGCAATGCGCGCGAGCCGGTTCTTGGTGACGCGGAACCTGCCGCCCGTCTCCCGCATCCGCCGGCGCAGGTCGGTGGACTCGGCGACGGTCATGCCGTCCTGCTTCGTCACCACCACCAGCGGCGCGGACCGGAAAGCATCGTGCAGGACCGCGACCTTCTCTTCTTTCTGGGTACGGTTCACGCATAGCCTCCGTCATCTGGACCGGCCCGGGCGCATCCGCCCCCAAAACCGGCCCCCTTACTTCCGGGCCCGTCCCGCCCGCCGAGGCGGACCGCAGCCGGGCCGTCTTGCCCTGTCCCAGAAGTCAGAACCGAAGCCGCCGGCGGCAGCGCCGCAGGCGGCCTTTTGGCCGTAACTCCCGTCTATGCGGGGGGTTTACGCCGCTTCTGTGGCGAAGCGGCTACCCGCAGTCTCGGACAGGCCGGGCCGGGTATCCCCGGCCCTCCGCCGGCGTGCTCGCGCACACCGGCGAAACGCGTTGCTCAGACCGTCGGCGCCTCGTTGGACAGCTTGGAGATATCCAGCCGCAGCGACGGTCCCATCGTCGAACTCAGGCAGACCTTCTTGACATAGGTGCCCTTGGCGCCGCTCGGCTTGGCCCGCACGATGGCGCCGAAAAAGGCCCGGATGTTTTCGGCCAGCGCGTCCTCGGCGAAGCTCGCCTTGCCGACACCGGCATGGACGATGCCGCCCTTCTCGGCACGAAACTCGACGGTGCCGGCCTTGGCCGCCTTGATGGCGCCGGCCAAATCCTGGGTGACGGTGCCCAGCTTCGGGTTCGGCATCAGGCCGCGCGGCCCGAGGATCTTGCCGAGCCGGCCGACCACGCCCATCATGTCCGGCGTGGCGATGGCGCGGTCGAAGTCGAGCCGGCCCTCCTGGATTTCCTTGGCGAAATCCTCCGCCCCGACAATGTCGGCGCCGGCGGCTTCCGCTTCCTCGGCCTTCGGGCCCTTGGCGAAGACGGCGACCCGGACGCTCTTGCCGGTGCCGTTGGGCAGCTGCACCATGCCACGCACCATCTGGTCGGCGTGGCGGGTGTCGACCCCGAGATTCATCGCGATCTCGACCGTCTCGTCGAACTTGGCGGTCGCCCGCGCCTTGATTTCCTTGACACCCTCTTCGAGGTCGAAGGCGCGCTCCGGGTCGAGCCCCTGGCGCGCCATGACGAGCCGCTTCGGCATTTTGCTCATGGCCTCACTCCACCACTTCCAGGCCCATGGAGCGGGCCGAGCCACGGATCATCTCGACGGCGCCGTCCATGTCGACGGCATTCAGGTCGGGCATCTTGGTTTCGGCGATCTCCTTGATCTGGTCCATCGTCACCTGGCCGACATGGCCGCGCCCGGGCGTCTTGCTGCCTGAGGCGAGGCCGGCCGCCTTTTTCAGGAAATACCCGACCGGCGGCGTCTTGGTGACGAAGGTGAAGCTGCGATCGCCATAGGCGGTGATCACCACCGGGATCGGCATGCCCTTTTCCAGATTCTGCGTCTGGGCGTTGAACGCCTTGCAGAACTCCATGATGTTGAGGCCGCGCTGACCGAGTGCCGGTCCGATCGGCGGCGACGGGTTGGCCGCCCCTGCCGGAACCTGCAGCTTGATCTGGCCGACGACTTTCTTTGCCATTGTCCATCCCTTGTCGTCACGCACGCCCCGGCTTTACGGATCCGGGGCCTTTGGGGATTTGCGTGGTCCGGCCGGCCGCATGGCCTTTTGCGGCCGCCTCCCACGCGGGGTCGCTCACTGTTCAAGATCTGTCCGGGGAGTGGTCAGACCTTCTCCACCTGCGAAAATTCCAGCTCGACCGGAGTCGCCCGGCCGAAGATCGATACGGCTACCTTCAGGCGCGAACGTTCCTCGTCGACCTCCTCGACATAGCCGGTGAAGGTCTCGAACGGTCCCTCGCGCACCTTGACCTGCTCCCCCACCTCGAAGGTGATGGACGGCCGCGGCCGCTCGATGCCTTCCTGGACCTGCTTGATGATCCGTTCGGCCTCGGTGTCGCTGATCGGTTCGGGCTTGCCGCGGGCGCCGAGAAAGCCCGTGACCTTCGGCGTGTTGCGCACCAGGTGCCAGGTCTCGTCGTCCAGCTCCATCTTGATCAGCACATAGCCCGGGAAGAACTTGCGCTCGGTCTGGACCTTCTGGCCGCGGCGCAGCTCCACAACCTCCTCCGTCGGGACGGAGATGTCGTGGATCTTCTCGTCCATGCCCTTTTGCTGGGCCTGCTCGCGAATCGACTGCGCGACCTTCTTCTCGAAGCCGGAATGCGCGTTGATCACGTACCAGCGCGGAATGGCCATCGGCGTCACCCTCCGATGCCCAGGATCAGCTGGACGGCAAGGGACGCAAGCTGGTCGACAATCAGAAAGAAAATGGCCATGATGATGACGAACACGAACACCATCACCGTGGTGATCATGGTTTCCTTGCGCGTCGGCCAGGTGACCTTGCTGACTTCCTGCCGGACCTGACGGTAGAACACCGCGGGATTCGTCTTGGCCATTGTTCGAACAGTCAATCTTCGACGAAAGGGGCACCGGTCTTGCGGCCGGCGCGGCTCTCTGCATCACTGGGCTTCACGGTGATACAGCTTCAGGGTCTTACAACGTCACGGTCGTCCAGTGTCACGGTCTTACAGCGTCACATTGCATCTCATGCCCGGTCAGCAGGGTGCGGCTGGCAGGAGTGGAGGGACTCGAACCCCCAGCCCCCGGTTTTGGAGACCGGTGCTCTACCAATTGAGCTACACTCCTAACGCTGTCCCGACCCTTCGCCGCCCGACACACGCGAACCCGCGCGTTCGGCAACCGAACGCGCGGCTCTGCCTGTCCCGCGATGGCGAACGGTGTTACTAGCGGAGTTCGGCAGAAAACGCAATATGGGGTTTGCCCCCTGTTCTTCCCAAGAGGGAATCCGGTCCGCACCGTGGCGGCGGCGCCGTCATCCCTCACACCGAAATATTTGTCAGGTCAATATGGGAGCGGCTGCCTTCGACCGTGACGATGCCGCTGTCGCTGCGGCTGAAACGGGCCGCGTCCTGTTCCTCGTCATAGCCGATCATGGTGCCGGCCGGGATGGTGACGTTCTTTTCGATAATCGCCTTGCGGATCTTGCAGTTCGGCCCGATCACGCAATTGTCGAATATGATGGAGTCGAAGACCTCCGTTCCGGAATCGACCAAGACATTGCGTCCAAGGACCGAGTTTTGCACGACGCCGCCCCGGAAAATACAGCCATTGGCGATCGTGGATTCAATCGCCGCCCCCTGATTGCCGTCTTCGTCATATTCGAACTTGGCCGGCGGTGTGGCATAGCTGGAGGTACGCAGCGGCCATTCGCGGTTATACAGATTCAGCGCCGGATCTTTGGAATTCAGGTCCATATTGGCTTCGTAATAGGCATCGATGGTGCCGACATCGCGCCAATAGGGCCGCTTGTCGTGCGGCTCTCCGGGAATCCGGTTGTCGAAGAAGTCATAGGCGAACATCCGCGCATCGTTCAGCTTCAGGGGCAGGATGTCCTTGCCGAAATCATGGGAGCTGTCCTCCCGCGCCGCGTCCTCGCGCAGCATGTGCACCAGCACGTCGGGATCGAAGACGTAATTGCCCATGGAGGCATAAATAAGGTCAGGATAGCCGGGAATGGTCGGTGCATCGGCCTTTTTCTCATGAAAACCGACGATGCGTCCATTCTCGGTCGTTTCGAGCACACCAAATTCTCTGGCGTACTTCTTGTCGTACGGGATCGCCGCGACCGTCACTTCAGAGCGCTTCTGAATGTGATATTCGATCATCTCCCGAATATTCATCCGGTAGACGTGATCGGCGCCGAAAATGACGACGATGTCCGGGTGCGACTGCTCGATCAGGTTGATGTTCTGGTAGATCGCATCGGCGGTGCCGCGATACCAGGTCTCGGCCGCCGTTGCCATCTGCGCCGGCACCGGAATGACGAACTGGCTCTTCAGCAGGCTGTCGAACTGCCAGCCGTCGCGCATATGCTGCAGCAGCGACTGGCTGCGGAACTGCACCAGAACATAGATCGAGTGAATATCGGAATTGACGAGATTGCTCAGCACGAAATCGACAATACGGTATTTGCCGGCGAAGGGCACGGCCGGCTTGGCCCGCTGATTGGTGAGAGGCGCCAGCCTCGTTCCTTTGCCGCCGGCCAGAACCAGGCCAAGGACTTTCAAGAGCATGGGGACCTCTCCCTTCATCGCCTTGTCTCCGGCGGTGCGCCGGCAGGCACACTCTGAGTTTCGCCGACGGGATGGCGGGAATCAATGCCAGTGACCGGCATTGCTTCGGCGCCGCACCCGGAAGGCGCCGGCCGGCCGGAGAGAGCGACAATCGGGCGCACGCCTATTGCGCGGCAAGCAGGGCCGAGGGGCGGGGCCCGTCGCGGGCCGTGTCGTCCTCCAGAACCCGCTCCGGCGGGAACCAGAGCGAGACCGTGGTGCCGACATCGACCGCGCTGGTCAGGTGGAACTCGCCGCCATGCCGCTCGATGAAGGACTTGACCAGCGGCAGACCGAGCCCGGTGCCGTGATAATGCTCCTGCGGCTGGTTCTGGGCCTGGCCGAAGGGTTCCATCACCTTGGCAAGGTCGGCCTCGGCGATGCCGATGCCGGTGTCGGCGACCCGCACGGTCAGGCCGCCATGGTCGCGTTCGGCCGACAGGGTGACATGGCCGCCCGCCGGCGTGAACTTCAGCGCGTTCGAGAGCAGATTCAGGAGCATCTGCTTCAGGACCCGCAAATCGCTGCGCAGGCGCGGCAGGTCGCGCGGTATCTCCATGTCCAGCGACAGCTCGCGGCGATGCGCCGTCTCCCGCACGAGGCGCTGCACCGCATGGGCGGCATAGCGCAGGTCCACCTCTTCTTCGGCCAGTTCGAAGCGGCCGGCCTCGACCTTGGCGAGGTCGAGAATGTCGTTGATGACCGAGAGCAGATGGCTGCCGCTTTCATGGATATCGGCGGCGTACTGGCTATAGGACTGCCAGGCATCCGGACCGCCGAGATGGTCCCGCATGATCTCGGAGAAGCCGAGAATGGCGTTGAGCGGCGTGCGCAGCTCATGGCTCATGCGGGCGAGGAACTCCGATTTCGCCTTGTTGGCATTGTCGGCCTGGGCCTGGGCCTGCTCGGCCTGGCGCCGGGCGCTGTCCAGCTCCTCGGCCAGATGGACCATTTCCGCCCCCTGGTCCTCCAGCCGGGCCTGGCTGATTTCCAGATCGGCGATACGGGTGCACAGCTCCTCTTCGGCCTCGCTCAACCGCTCGATATTGCGTGAGATCAGCCGGACGAACGCGATCGTGCCGATGACGATCAGGATGCCGGTGACCAGGGCCGGCAGCGCCAGCCAGTACCAGCCCTGCACCAGCTGCCCCCGGTCGATCGCGGCGACCGACAGAAGCGGCCAGCCGGCAACCGGGCTGACATTGACGATATGGCTGAGCGGCCGGTCGGGCCCGCCAATCAACGCGTCTGTCATCCAGGTCTCGTCGCCGCCCCGGGCCAGCCGGTCGCCGACCGCGCTGCCGGTCGTAACCCCGGTATAGCCCAGGAAGACCGGGGTGCTGGCGAAGACGCGACCGCTGGCCATGATCAGGCCGGTATCCATCGCCCGGGCTTCGTTGACGCTTTGGTAGAACTCTCCAAAATATTGAGGGTTGATCCGGGCAATGATGGCGGCCCGCAACCGGCCCTGGCGGTCCGCCACGGGCCTGCCGATGGGGATCAGGCTTGGCCCACCGTGCCCAACGGCCATGGGCCGGCCCAGCACCGGCCTCGGGTCGGCGCCCATCCCCTGTCCGCCAACCAGACGCCGGACGATATCCGATCCCGAGAGATCGACGCGCAGCGGCGGATGGTGAAGGGAATCGACGAGGAGAGTGCCTTGCGGGCTGACCAGCATCAGCGAATGGATCAGCGGCTGAATTTCCGCCTGCCGCCGCAGCAATTCGTGGAGCACGACGTCAGGGGCATTGCCCATCTGCCAGATGCGCTCCAGGCGGTCGGCAATCTGTCCGAGAGAAACATTGACGGCATCGAGGCTGCGGGCCGCATGGCCGGCCAGGGTGCGGGACCGGGCCAGGGTTCCGGTCTCGGCCTCCTGATAGCGGTTCTCGTAATCGATCACCGTGATCAGCGCGAGAAGGCCGATGGCGCAGACTGCCGCAGCGATACCGAAGAGCCGGATCCGCCTGAGAACGGAGGTGTAGTGCCCGGCTGGAGCCATATACATCATGACGTGTGCGTGCATCCAGCGGTATGAGGACTGCTTCCGAAGGAGCACATACCGATTACGTGAAAGGCCTTAACAAACCCCTATTTGAAAGCGGGAACATTCAACGTAAGAACACTTCGAAATCAATTTGCATTTGCGTCGGTCAGGTCCTGCGGCGTGTTCTGGATCGGCTCATAGCCGCGGATCAGGCGGTTCGGCGGGCCGTCCAGCCTCTGCGCATAACAGTCGGCGCCGGCCAAAGTCCGGTAGCAATAGATCGGCGTTTCCCCGACCGGAAGGCCGGTCGGGCCGACGACGACGGTGGAGGGCGGCGGCGGCTCCTGGGTGCAGCCCGCCGCCCCGCCGGCCGCCAGCAGCGCCAGGGCGAGCGCCGCCGGAAGCCGATATGAAGACAGGGCGTTTTTCATGCCCGGAACATTGCCGAGCCATGAATGAACAAACCTCTAACACGGTTAATGCCCGGCCGAATCCCGTCCGCCTCAGGCGTTCACGTCCACGACGACGCGCCCACGCGTCCGCCCCTGGAGAATTTCCTTGCCGAGCGCCGGCAGCTCGCCGAGCGGCACCAGCGTCGAAATCCGGTCGATAAGGTCCCCCGGCAGGTGGTCGACGATCATCTGCCAGGCGGCCTTGCGCTCGTCCATCGGGCAGAGAACGCTGTCGATGCCGAGCAGGCTGACACCGCGCAGCAGGAACGGCACGACCGTCGCCGGCAGGTCGTTGCCGGCGGCCAGCCCGCAGGCCGCGACGGCGCCGCGATAGCGCATCTGGCTCAGCACCTTGGCGAGCGTCGTGCTGCCGACATTGTCGATCGCCGCCCCCCAGCGCTCCTTGTCGAGAGGCTTGATCGTGCCGTCCGACAACTCGTGCCGGTCGATCAGGGCCGCCGCGCCCAGCTCGCGCAGATAGGCGTGCGTCTCTTCCCGGCCGGTTGCCGCGGTCACCGAAAAACCGCGCCGGGATGCCAGAGCCACCGCGACGCTGCCCACCCCGCCGGCCGCGCCGGTGACCAGCAGCGGCGCCTCCGGGTCCGGAGCGATCCCGAAACGTTCCAGCTTCATCAGCGCCAGCGCCGCGGTGAAGCCGGCGGTGCCGATCGCCATCGCCCGCCTGGCGTCGAGGCCGGCCGGCATCGGGACCAGCCAGTCGCCGGGCACGCGGGCCCGCGCCGCATAGCCGCCCCAGCGGCTCTCGCCGACCCGCCAGCCGGTCAGGATGACGGCGTCGCCGGGCTTGAAGGCCGGATGTGCCGACTCGGCCACCGTGCCGGCGAAATCGACACCCGGGACATGCGGGTATTTGCGCACCAGCCGGCCGAGCCCGTTCAGGATCATGCCGTCCTTGTAATTCAGGTCCGAATAGGCGACGTCGACGGTGACGTCGCCCTCCGGCAGGTCGGCGTCGGTCAGCGTCTCGAAGCCGGCGGTGACGCCGCCGCCCTCGGCCTCGTGCAGGACCAGCGCCCGAAATCCCTTGGCCATCCGTTTCCTCCCCGTCCTTGTCTTTGTCTTTAGTCTTTGCTCGATCGTTCGGTGCCATGTCGTCGCACCGGCCATAGAACGATGCCGGGCAGGCCGGCGCAAGCCCCGGCGGCCGCTTTCAGGCCCCACAGCTATTGCTGCTCTTGCTGCCGCCAGCGGTGGTGCCGGTGCATGTCGACGGCGGCATCCGCCAGCCTTGCGCGGGTTTCGGCATCGACCCGGCCGCTCAGCTCGATCAGCACCTCCTGAACCGCCGCCTGCAGGGCCAGGGTGCGGTCGCGCACCGTCGCCATCGCCGCAGCGAACGCCGCCTGGTCGAAGGGCTCCGCCCGCAAGATGCGGAGGGCCTCCACCCGGGCATTGCGCAGCTCGCGCATATGCCGGCGGATCTCCGGCCGCCGGTCCATGAACATGCGCCGCGCCTCAATGCGGGTCGAGGCGGGCAGTTCCCTGAGAAGCTGGGACACCGCACCGGGGCCGAGCGCCGCGGCGCCCGGCGAACCATGGTCGCGCCAGTCGGCTAGGCGGCCGCCGGCCAGAATGCCGACCAGAAAGAGATTGAGCGCCAGAGAGACGATCAGAAGAACGCTCCGCCAGCGACGGCGCGGCGGCGGCGCGGCTCCGGCGCTCGCCGGCCCGCCTGCGCCGCCGGCCCCGCCGGACGCCGGCGGCATTCCGCCCTGAGGATATCGGCGCGTCATAGGCTCGGGTCCTCGGAGGCCAGCCCGCCGAAGGCGAACATGTCGACCGCCTGCTGTTCCGCTTGCGTCCAGGCAGTGCCGCCATCGGCCAGCGGCGTCAGATAGCCGACGGCGACCCCGACCAGCAGCGAGGCGGCGAGCGCCGCGGCGCCCCGCCAGTCGGCAGCCTCCGGCAGCAGCTGGCGCAGCCAAAGCGCCGCCCGTGCCGCCAGCCCGCGGTCCGGCTGCGACCGCCGGCCGCGAGTCTTCGCAAGGGCCGAGGCCTGAGCCGGCGCCCGGGCCAGAATAGCGTCGGCCAGGGCCGGCGCCGGCGCCGGCACCACGGACTCGGCGAGCAGGGCGTCGAGCGCCGCCGCCTCGTCGCGCCGGGCGCGCGCCTCTGCCGAGACCTCCAGCAAAGCCAGAGCCGCCGGCCGTTCCGTCGCCGGCCAGCGCTCCGGCCGGGCGCCGTAGGCGTCGACCAGGGCGGCGAAGCGATCCAGGCTCATGTCCGCCGGGAATTCGCCCGACGGCGTCCTTGTCTCATGACCGGTCATTCCGCGCCTCCCGATCCCGATCCGCCCAAGAGGTCACCGGCCTCCGGCGCCAGCGCCTTGCGCAGCGCGCGGCGCCCGCGCGACAGCAGCGACTCCAGCGCCTCGACGCTGACCCCCAGCAATCCGGCCGCCTCGATATTGCTGAGGCCCTGATAATGGCAGAGGACGATGGCCTCGCGCTGGCGGACCGGCAAGCCGTCGAGCGCCCGGTTGACCCGCTGCCCGACCTGGGCGCTGTGGATGCGCTCGGCCGCGCCCGGGGCGGGGTCGGCAGGGTCCGGGGCCTCGTCGAGCGGGGTGGCGGGGCGCCGCCGCCGCAGGCGGTCGCGGCACAGGTTGAGCGCCACCTGGTGGAGCCAGGTCGACAGCTTCGCAGCGCCGGGCGTCCAGTCGCGCGCCTTCGTCCAGACCCGCAGGAACACCTCCTGCGCCACCTCCTCGGCATCCGCGCGGTTGCCGAGGAGGCGCTGCGAGAAGGCGAGGACGGGGGCGAGATGGCGGTCGACCAGCAGCCGGCAGGCGGCACCGTCGCCATCCCCGACGCGCAGCATCAACGCTTCGTCGGACGGATCCTGCACCGCCTGCTCCAACCTCGCCGCTCATCGCACCGGCCCGGGGCGTCACTCGTCGAACGGCTCCATCCAGCCGCCGCCGGGACCCATGCCCGGACCGCCGCCGGGACCCATGCCCGGACCCATGCCCGGACCCATGCCGGGACCGCCGCCCGGCATGCCGCCGCGCATCCGCCCTCTCATACCGCCGGGACCGCGGCCCATATCGTCCAGATCGATGACGCCGTCATCGTCAAAGTCCCACCGGGCGAACATCATATCGCCAAGCGCGGCGAACTCCGCCTGGCTGACGCGGCCGTCCTCGTCGGCGTCGAGCCGGATGAAATGCCGGTCCATCATGGTCGTCGCCCGCGCATCGAGCCGCTCCAGGAACTCGTCCTCGGTCACGACGCCGTCGCCGTCGCGGTCGAGCGCCTGGAAGCGCTGGCGCATGCGCGTCTCCATCATGGCCCGCGCGCCCTCCTCGAACTCTTCCGGCGTCAGCACGTCATCGCCATCGCCATCCATGGCGGCAAAACGATCGCCACGGACGCTCTCCACTTCTTCACGGGTCAGCCGGCCATCGCCGTCTTCGTCGAACTGCCACGGCCCGCGCCCGCGCATGCCGGGCCCGCCGCCCGGGCCCATCGCCGGGCCGCCGCCCTGGCACGGCGCCATCTGGGCATAGCCACCCCCGGACCCGGCGGGGCCCGTCGACCACGGTCCGGCCGCCAATGCCAGCGTCGATCCGGCCAGCAGGGCGATCGCAGCGGTCATCATGACTCCGGTCGTCTTCATCGCAATACCCTTTCCATCAAGGTTCTTGAAATCGGCAGCAGCCTTGGATGGCCGCCTGACTCCTCTCACGGCCGGGCCGGCAAAACCCGTCGCGGCTCAGGGCCATATTTCCTGAAAAATCGGGCCTGCCCCGGCGTTCCCGACAAACACACGCCACCGAACTCAAAGCGCGAACGCCGTAAATTTATTCCGAAAGCAACCTTTTCGCGAGGCCGGAGCCGGTCTTTCCGGTTAACCCGTCTTCCACCTTCGCGGTCGCATGCTCGATGCAAAGAGCGTATCGGAATTGAAGGCCATGAGCGTTGCCGAGCAAGCGGCGCGTCCCCGAGACCGCGCAGTGACAGAGACAGCCGCCCCGGCCGGCCATTGGCGGCCTCGCGTGCAGGCCTGGGTCGGAGACTGGCCGCGCGCCCTGGCGGCGCGCGCCTTTTGGGGGCGCTTTGTCCGCCTGGCCGTGCCGCTGCTGCTCGGGCTGCTGACGGTTTTCGTCTCTCTGGAGCTGGCCCTGCGCCAGGATACGCTGGCCGACATTGCCGAAGGCGAATCGCTGCGCGTCGGTGCCACCAGCCAGCGCCTGACCCGCGACTTCCATGCCATCGTCTCGGATATCAACGTGCTGGCGCGGTCCCCGGCCGTGACCGCGTATCTGGCAGAGCCGACAGCCGCCCGGCGGACACCGGTCGAGGCCTTCTTCACCCTGTTTTCCGCCCAGCGGGGGCTGTACGACCAGATCCGCCTGATCGATAGCGGCGGCGAGGAACTCGTCCGCGTCGACCATGCCCGCGGCGCCGCCCGGCTGGTGCCGCAGGAGGACCTGCAAAACAAGGCTCAACGCTATTACGTGCGCGATGCGCTGGAGCTGCCGCCGGGATCGATCTACCTGTCGCGCTTCGATCTGAACGTCGAGCATGGCGAGGTGGAACGGCCTCTCAAGCCGATGATCCGGTTTGCCATGCCGCTGGCAGATCAAAACGGACGCACCGCGGCGCTCCTGGTCATGAACTATTATGGCGCCTTTCTCCTCGACACCGTGCGCGAGTCGCTGGCCGGCACGCCCGGCCATGCCCTGCTGCTCAACCGCGCCGGCTTCTGGCTGGAGGGGCCGGACGCCCGCGAGCGCTGGGGATTCATGTTCGATCGCGACCGCACCTTCGGCGACGCCCATCCCGACCTCTGGACGGAAATCGGCCGGGCGCCGCACGGCCAGGTGCGCGGCGATGGCGGCCTGCTGACCTGGACCACCGTCGACCCGGTCGCCCTGACCCGGATGCTGGCGGCCGACGCCTCCCGGCAGAGCACGGCCTTCGGCACCCGCTCCGCCGGCGCCGCCGAGCGCTGGACGCTGGCGACCCTCGTGCCCGCAGACGTTCTGGCAACCCGGTTCGCGGCCCGCCGGACGCATTACGGTGCGCTCTTCGTAGTCCTTCCGTCCGTCATCCTGGCGCTGTCCCTGGTGCTCGCCTATGCCCGCTGGCACGAGCACGAAATGCGCCGGGCCGTGGACCGCGCCGCCACGGTGATGGACGTGACCGGCGACGGCGTCATCATCCTCGATGCCGGACGCCGCATTCTGTCGGTCAATCCCGCCTTCACCCGGGCGCTGGGCTGGCCCGCGGCGGAGGTCGTCGGCCGGCCTTGTGCCAGCTTCGTCGCCCCGGCGGACCGGCCGGTCCTCGACGTCATCTGGCAGAGGGTCGAGAGCGAGGGCAGCTGGACCGGCGAGGTCTGGCGGCCAAGGCGCGACGGCCGGCCGTTTCCCACCCGTACGACGGTGAGCGCCGTCCGCCTGGACGGCCGCACCACCGGCTTCGTCGTCATCTTTGCCGACATCACCGACGAGAAGGAACGCGACATGGCGCGGCTGAAGGCCGAGGAGGACAGCCGTGCCAAGACGCGCTTCCTGGCCTCGATGAGCCACGAGCTGCGCACGCCGCTCAACTCCATCATCGGCTTTTCGGACATCATCGCCACGCGGCTCTTCGGCGACCGGTCGGAGCGCTATGCCGCCTATGGCGGCTATATCCGGGAAAGCGGCGAGCACCTGCTGGCGCTGATCAACGATATCCTCGACATCTCGAAGATCGAGGCCGGCAAGCTGGAACTCGACCCCCGTCCGCTCGACCTGCCGGCCCTGCTGGCCGACGGCCTGCGCCTCGTCGCCCCCCAGGCCGAGGCGGCGCATGTCGCCGTGCGGCTGGACCTGCCCGAGCCCGCACCCGCCCTGACCGCCGACGAACGCGCCATCAAGCAGATCATCGTCAACCTGCTGTCGAATGCCGTGCGTTTCACGCCGGCGGACGGCCGGGTGACGGTGCAGGCTGCCGCGGTGCCCGGGGCCGCCGGCCGCCGACAGGTGGAGATCAGCGTCGCCGATACCGGCGTCGGCATCCCGTTCGACCAGATCGAGCGCATTCTCCAGCCCTTCGAGCAGGCCGACAACCGCTACGCCCATGCCCCCGGCGGCTCCGGCCTCGGCCTCGCCCTGGTCAAGGGCCTCGTCGACCTGCACGACGGCACGCTGGAAATCGCCAGCGCCCCCGGCCGCGGCACCGAGGTGACCATCCGCCTGCCGGCGACGTCTTGACCACTTCATAGACGATCCGAGCCACCGGATATGGTTGTCCTGTTGTTGACCTTGACCGCATCGCCTTCCGGACATGTTTTCTGCGGAAAGACTGTGCAGACATGCTCTATAGGATTCTTATCCGCGGCCTTCAGTCCTGATAGAGATTGAAGGCGAAGCCGTGCACCGTGACGCGCCGGCCTGCATCTTCTGCGCTGCGCATTTGTACCCGCCACTCACCGGCTTCACAACATCAGACATATGTTGCTGACGGATACGCAATTGCGCATCCAAATCTTCTTCAAAGAACAGCGGGTTCCGCTCTTTCATTTCTCAAAGACCTGTACATCGGTTCCGCATCTTGCGATGTGGGCAAGCAAGATTGACATCCCTAACGCCGCTTGATGGCAGGCCGTCGGCCATAGTTGCATGCGAGGACATTCAGTTATCCGGCCAGCGGTAGCGAGCCTTGAGGCCATTCAGGTGTGTCCAGGGGAGATGGCCTTCGTGCTGAAGCATCCCGACAATAATGCCGGGGGCAAGTCCTTGCTCATCAGCAAAGGCGCAGACTGCCTGCTCGCTACGCGGAAAGCTTTCAGCAAATCGCTTCCACTGGCTCCGCTGCACGAGCATGTTCGATGCCCATTCATTCGCCTCAACTTCAAGATCGGAATTACCATCGCTCATGTCATCGATGAAAACATTCTTTTTGCTATGAAGCAGAATGTGCGCCGCCTCGTGGAAAAAACTGAACCACAGGTGGTCGTCCGACTTATGCCGAGCACTAAGCTGGATTACCGCTTTTTTTGGTGTAATCCACCATGCCGCACCACTGAGCGCCGTCTTGGGCAACGGCTTGATCAGGGCCAGCCCAACGCCTGACTGATTGCAGAGCTGGCGCGCGCGGGAAAGAGCCTCTTCGATTGGCGCGCGGGTCAAGGCACGGATTTCTCTCAGCGCCTGCCTGAAGCGGGTCTCATTATACGCGGCGCACGCCTGCCTCTCCGCCTCGAGCTCGCCGAGGCGAAGCCAGGTCGCCAAAGCGGCCTCATCACTCTTGAAACTGGGCGAATGCCGATAGGCCACGTTCGCCGAGGCATATTTAACACGCCACGCCTCAACCGAGCCGACACGAAAGAACGATAGGAGCTTGGAGACGGCATCCGCGTCGGATTCCGTTTGAGGAATGATGCCGCGCTTCACGAGTTCCCGAATCGGGAACCTTCTCAACCAGGCGCCGGAGCCCGCAGCGCTCGCCGCTTCGGTCTGCCTCGCACGGTGAAGCTGGTAATCCGCCTCGATGCCCAGCCAGATGCTTGCATCTACGCCAAGCACCTTCTCGAACTGAAGCGCGGTCTCCGGCTCAAGGGGCGCCTTTCCGGCAATGATCTCACTGATCAGCTTCGGAGAGCGACCGCATCGCCGAGCGAACTCAGCGTGAGACAGCCCTTGCACTTCCAGGCGCTCCTCAACGACCCACCCCGGCGGGACCGCGTAGTCCGGCCGAAACTGACTGCTTGCTATCGCCATGTCTGTCTCCACCGTCAGTGATAGTCGATCACCTCGATGATCGTGATCGCGGTCACCTGTTCTACGTCGATCCCTCCATCATCGGTGCGGGGGAGCGGGTCATGATTGGCTTCGAAAATGAGTCGGTGCGGGTGGACGAGATCGACCGCAAACTGCTCGTCTCGGTTTCCTTGCAGCTGATGCCGTCGATCGGGCGGCGTCGTGGGCACCAGGGCCAAGTTCCGAGCCGCCTTCAGGACGGCAAGTCGGATCATCATCGCCTTGGCCATCCGCGCTCCGTATGCCTTCTGGAGCTCGCCGCCAGAGTTAAAAGTTTTTCCCAGCTTGCGCGTCCGGAAGGCGATATCCAACGAGCCCTCTGATTTTCGTTACGTATTACGTAATGATTTGTATTCCGGCGTCAAGGGGCGCAACCGCCATCGAAGCGGGGCCGCCTCCGACCTTGTTAGGCCTCGCCGGGAGACGTCATCCGGCGTCCCATATGCCAGGGGCTGATGTCGCCGGACGCTGTGTAGGTGTTCAATATCAAGTCTCGCCTGACAGCTGTCGACTTTGGACCGGCCGCATGCGCTGCCCCGCTTACCCCACCCGGTCGAAGGCGATGTGCGTTTCCAACTCGTCGGCCAGGATGATCATCCGCTGGGTGACGCTGCGTGTCGCGGCGATGGTGTCGCCGAAAGTCCGTGTGGTCTTGCGCAGGTCTTCCAGGCGGGCCTGCATCTCGCAAAGCTCCTGAAAAAGCGCGCGCGGCGCCTCGATGGCGCCATCCTCGATGGCATCCATGATCTCCGCCGTCGCCCGAATGGTCGTATCGAAGGCGCGGGTGACGCGCTGGGCCAGCATCTGGTAGGCTGAGAACTCGAAAAAATCGAAAAAGGCGTTGATCGAGCCGAATTCAACCGGGGCGTCGAGATGGGACCGGCTTGCGTCCGTCGCATTGCGCTCGAGCAGGCGCTCGAGCCTGGCCAGGGCGCTGTCGATATCCTCCAGGGCTTCACGCGATGCCGCGATGGCGCGCATGACGGTGCGGCGGGCCCGCTGCCGCTCCCGCTCCTTCTGGCGGCGAAAGTCCCGATAGGCGGCAAGCGACGCAAAGGATCCGAGCGCCCCGAGTGCTGCCGAAAGGACCGCAAGCGGATCGGGATCGATCCGGCGACGAGCCTGCCCTTCGTGCGCGTCCGCAGCCGGCATCTCGGCTCCTCCGGGAAACGGGCCGGGAGCCAGGGCTTCCCGGCCCTTCGCTCCTTTAGCGCGGGCCGACCATGTCCTCCGGCTTGACCCAGTCGTCGAACTGCTCGGCGGTCAGCAGGTTCAGGGCCACGGCCGACTCCTTCAGCGTCGTGCCCTCCGCATAGGCCTTTTTGGCCACCTTGGCGGCGTTGTCGTAGCCGATATGCGGGTTGAGGGCGGTCACCAGCATCAGCGATTCGTGCAGCAGCTGGTCGATGCGGGTCTTGTTGGCCTCGATCCCGACGACGCAATTGTCGGTGAAGCTGCGCGCCGCATCGGCGATCAGCCGGATCGACTGCAGCACGTTGTAGATGATCACCGGCTTGAAGACGTTCAGCTCGAAATGGCCGTTCGAGCCGCCGACGGTGACGGCGACATGGTTGCCCATCACCTGGGCGCAGACCATGGTCATCGCCTCCGACTGGGTCGGGTTGACCTTGCCCGGCATGATCGAGGAGCCGGGCTCGTTGGCCGGCAGGATCAGCTCGCCGATGCCGCAACGCGGGCCGGAGCCCAGCACGCGGACGTCATGGGCGATCTTCATCAGGCTGCAGGCGAGCGTATTCAGCACGCCCGAGATTTCGACCATGGCGTCGTGGGCCGCCAGCCCCTCGAACTTGTTGTCGGCGGACGTGAAGGGGAAGCCGGTGATCTCCGAGACCTTCTCGGCAAAGCCCTCGGCAAAGCCGGCCTTGCAGTTGAGCCCGGTGCCGACCGCCGTGCCGCCCTGGGCCAGCGGGTAGAGCCGCGGCAGCGTATCCTTCACCCGCGCAATGCCGAGTTCCACCTGCCTGGCATAGCCGGAGAACTCCTGGCCGAGGGTGAGCGGCGTCGCGTCCTGCAGATGGGTGCGGCCGATCTTGACGATGTCGGCAAAGGCCTTGGCCTTTTCGTCGAGCGCGGCGTGCAGGTGCTCCAGCGACGGAATCAGCTCGTGATTGACCTGCTCGACCGCGGCGATGTGCATGACCGCCGGAAAAGTATCGTTCGACGACTGCCCCATATTGCAGTGGTCGTTCGGGTGCACCGGCTTTTTCGAGCCCATCTCGCCGCCGAGCATTTCGATCGCGCGGTTCGAGATCACCTCATTGGCGTTCATGTTGGTCTGGGTGCCGGAGCCGGTCTGCCAGACCACCAGCGGGAAATGGTCGGCCAGCGTGCCGTCGATCACTTCCTCCGCCGCGGCGACGATCGCATTGCCGATCTTCGGGTCCATGGCACCGAGCGCCACATTGGTCTGCGCGGCGGCCTTCTTCTGGATGCCGAGGGCGCGGACCAGCGGCGGCGGCATGCGCTCGCCGCCGATCTTGAAGTTCTGCAGCGAGCGCTGGGTCTGGGCACCCCAATAACGATCGGCCGGCACCGGCATCTCGCCGATACTGTCGGTTTCCATACGCATGGGCTGGTCGGTCATGGCTTGTCAGCGTCCCCCGGTTCGTTGGGCCTCATTCAGGGAAGCTTTACCGAACCGCGGCCTTGATGAAAAGGACATGTCGGGCAAGGAGGGTTGCGCCGCCCCCGGCCGCGCCTTTCGGCTTGGACAGGCTCGGCCCGGAATGCGGCGCACGGCACAGGATCGCCGTTGCGCACTCGCCTGTTCAGAAACCGTGTTGAAGCCGGCCGGGCCGCGGCGCCGGTTTCACGCCGGCAGAAACGCGCCGAGGACGATGCCGTAGACCAGCTGGCCGAGCAGGGTGATGGCCGGGGTGCGGGTGCCGAAATTCAGGCCCAGAAATCCGGGCGGCTCCAGCCGGCGGCGGGAGGTCGGGCCGTCATATTCCGAGGCCATGCGCGGATGGATATGCGGCATCAGCGGCAGCATCACCGTGAGCAGGAACAGGCCGTGCAGCAGACCGACGATGGCGCCCAGCCACCAGCCGCTCTGCCCCACATAGACGAACAGGGCGAAGTACAGCATGGCGAACAGCCAGCCGCCGGCGACATAGGCGAGAAAGCCGACGATATAGGCCCAGTGCCGGTTCGGCGTGAAGACGGTGCCGAACATGTAAGGCAGGCTCATGCGCGACAGGCCGAGACCCTGGCCGGCCTGCAGGATGGTTGTCATCAGTGCCGTCGCCACCAGCCCCCAGAACAGAATCTCGGGCATCGACTGGCCCATCCCTGCCATCATGATGCGGGTCTCCGTCTTGCCTGTCCGTTGTCCCGGTCCGTCATTTCATTCGGTCGCCGGCGCTTCGCCGCGCCCGGCCCTGTCCAGGCTGATGGCGGCAGCGATCAGCCCGACATGGGTGAAGGCCTGGGGAAAATTGCCGAGCGCCGCGCCGCTCTGCGGCTCGATCTCCTCGGCATAGAGCCCGAGATCGTTGGCATAGCCGAGCAGTTCGTTGAAGTGGCGCTCGGCTTCGTCGACCCGGCCGGCCCGGGCGAGATAATCGACCTGCCAGAAGCTGCAGATGCCGAAGGCGCCCTCCAGCGAGGCCATGCCGTCATGGCCACGGCTGTAGCGCTCCAGCAGCGCGCCGTGGCCGAGTTCGTCATGGATCATCCGGGCGGTCCCGACCATGCGCGGGTCGTCGGCCGGCAGATAGCCATAGCGGGCCATCAGCAGCAGGCTGGCATCGGCGGCGGTGCCGTCGAAATCGGCGACATAGCCGCCGCGCTGCCGGCTGAACCCGCGGCTTTCGATCGCCGCGACGATGGCCTCCCGCTCGGCGCGGAAGGCATCCAGCGGCACCGTGACGAACCCGCCTTCATGCAGGCGGATCAGCCGGTCGAGCGCTGCCCAGCAAAGCACCTTGGAATGCACATAGTGCCGGCGCTCGCCGCGGATCTCCCAGATGCCGTTGTCCGGTTCCCGCCAAAGCTTGCACACCCGCTTGCCGAAATCGACCAGCAGGCCGCGCTCGAACCTGTCGAGCGCGCCGCCGCGGCAGAGATAGTCGAAGGCGACGACGATGACGGCCCCATAGACGTCGAGCTGCAGCTGGTCGATGGCGGCATTGCCGATCAGCACCGGCTTCGAGCCGCGATAGCCCTCCAGATGGTCGAGCCGGATTTCCTCTGCCTCGACCCGGCCATAGACGTCGTACAAGACATTCAGCTCGGGCCGGGTGAGGCGCGTGGCATTGAGCAGCCAGGCCATGAAGGCGCTGCCCTCGGCGAAATGCCCGAGGTCGGTGAAGGAGACCAGGGTCAGGACGGCGTCGCGCAGCCAGCAATAGCGGTAGTCCCAATTGCGGGCACCGCCGACGGCTTCCGGCAGGCCGGCGGTCGGGGCCGCCACCACCGCGCCCGACAGGCTGTAGGTCAGCAGCTTGAGGGTCACCAGGCTGCGCAGCACCGGCTCGCGATGGGCGCCCTGATAGGGGCAGGCGAAGCTCCAGCTGTCCCACCAGCCGAGCGTCGTCGCCAGGCGCTCCTCGGTCTCGCGGCCGAGCGGCAGCAGGGCGGCCATGTCCTTGCTGGCAAAGCTCAGGCAGAAATGCCGCTTCTCCCCGGCGGCGACGCGGAACCGGCCGGTCAGGGTCCTGGCCTCGGCATCCGGCTCAAGCGGCACGGCGCTCTGCAGGATCAGGGCATGGCTGCCGGTGCTGCAGAACCAGCCGAGCGCGCCCCGCTTCTCCAGCCGGACCGGAGCGCGGCCGTAATCCGGCCGGGGCCAGGCCACCACCTCCAGGTCGACCTGGCCTTCCATCCCCTCGACGACCCGCATCAGGGCGCGCTCCGGCTCGATATGCCGGTCCATTTCCGAGGCGGCGATGATCGGCATGAAGTCGGTCAGCCGCACCCGGCCATGCGCGGTGATGAAGGTCGTCTCCAGGACCGCGCTGGCGCCGACATAGCGCCGTTCGGTACGG
Source organism: Alphaproteobacteria bacterium (assembly GCA_009909005.1). Lineage (GTDB taxonomy): Bacteria > Pseudomonadota > Alphaproteobacteria > DSM-16000 > Inquilinaceae > JAAAOG01. The sequence goes on from JAAAOG010000127.1 coordinate 94,755, forward strand.
AAGGGCTCGGCCGGCCGGATGGCGAAGGCACCGCCGCGCCGCCGGTCGAGCAGAGCCGCGAAGACGGACGGGCCGGAGAAATGCGGCAGGCAGAGCCAGTCCACCGCCCCGGCGCGCGAGACCAGGGCGGCGGTGCGGCAATCGCCGATCAGCGCATAGTCGCCGATCGGCGGCCAGGCGCCGTCGTCATGCGGCTTCAGCCAGGTGTCCGGCGGCGCCCCGGCCTCCGTCCGCCCGGCCGCCTGCGCCGCCGCCCGGCTCAGTCCCTCTGTGCCGCCGGGAACCGGCCCGGGACCTGTCGGGGTCGCTTGGTCTGCCATCGAGGATCTGCGCGTGAGTCACAGCGTCCTGCCGCCAACAGATCGGCAGACCCTGAGTTCCGCTCCGCCACGCCGCTGGCCCGAGGCGACGGTAGCGCCGCCAAACACCTAATTTTGATGGAGATAACCGACCAGTCCTTTGCCAGAAGCGATGGCTTTGATGCTCCGTATCCAAAGCAAAACTATTGCTCTGGTCAATATGTTGCATTATCCTGATGTTTGTGTGTCATTCGGAGCGCGCTGATGACCGAACAATACAAGACAGCTGCAAGAGAGGTTGCGAATGAATTCGACGCAAGCATATTTCTTTATAGCGGCTCGATCGATGATAATGGATTTGCGCAACTACTTACATTTATGCAGCCTTCCTTTTCAAATCCGCTCAGGGCTAACTCTATCCTCATATTAACGACGCATGGCGGCGATCCGAACGCCGCGTACAAGATTGCCCGCCTTCTGCAGAAGACTTCACAAGATTTTATTGTCTGCGTTCCGGCAATCTGCAAAAGCGCCGGCACACTTATCGCTCTCGGGGCAACTGAGCTTTGGATGCAAGGCATTGCCGAGATTGGACCGCTAGACGTGCAGCTTATTCAACGCGACGAAATTGGGCAAAGGCGTTCGGGTCTTGTCGGTCGTGCAGCGTTCGACGGGCTGTCGGATGAGGCTTTCCATACCTTCGAAAAGATAATGCTGGCTATAAAGGCCAAGAGTTTTGGGACTATCAGTTTCGAAACGGCATCCCGCATTGCAGCCAATATCACCTCTGCCGTGATGGCCCCGATCTATGCCCAGATCAGCCCTGACAGCCTGGGAAACGACTTGCGGGATTTGAATATTGCCAAGGCTTATGGCGACCGGTTGGCCGGCTTGGGCGGAAACACGGTTCCCGATTGCGTCTTACGCCTTGTTTCCAGCTATCCGTCTCACGATTTCATTATTGACAGAGAAGAGGCGGAAAGCCTCTTTATCCGGGTCCGTGAACCGCCAGATTCTGTCGCCGCGTTGGTGAGGCTCCTTCGCCGGGCAGTTTATGTTGAGCAGGAACCGGCTATCATTACCAGGCTTGACCAGGAGGGTGAACATGACAGCGAAGACTCAGAAGAGCACGACGGAACGGAAGGTGCCCAACTGGTTGCTGGATGCGAAGGCCCGGGGTGAAGCGATTCTTGAAAAAAACCGACGGGACCAATATCGGAATCGCCGCTTTCAGCCGATTGATCGGCACAATAGTCAGAAAGAGGCGCTTGAACACTAACAAATTCGAGAGGCTTGTCAGTAAACCCCGTGCGCAATCCTGGTAGTACTGGGGGCGCCGGGCTGCAGCCGAGCGTTGGAAGGCTCTACGGTGCTTCTGGCCGGACAAGCGCTCAGGGCTCCTCTTCTTTCCGACTTTGGGTTCGGGCGGCACGGAAACCATCCTTTCGCGCAATATGAACGTGGACGGCGTCAGCCCGTATCCGCCCCCCTTGCCGCCACTCGTCGCCGGCTGGTTTGGCCAGCGGGGCTGGCAGCCGCATGACCACCAGCTGGCCATGGTCGCCGCCGCACAGGCCGGCGAGAGCGCGCTGCTGATCGCGCCGACCGGGGGCGGCAAGACGCTGGCCGGCTTT
>JAAAOG010000038.1 GCA_009909005.1 Alphaproteobacteria bacterium
GCCGGTCGCCCGGGTCAACGACCTGACCGACGAGGGGCCCTCGGTCGAGCGGGAACTGGCGCTGATCAAGGTGCGCGGCACCGGCGAGAAGCGTATAGAGTCCCTGCGCATCGCCGACATTTTCCGGGCCCGCGTCGTCGACTCGACGCCGGTCAGCTTCACCTTCGAGGTGACCGGCAAGTCCGACAAGCTGAACGCCTTTATCGGGCTGATGCGGCCGCTCGGCATGGTGGATGTCAGCCGCACCGGCGTGGTAGCCATCGCCCGCGGCGAAGGCGGCCTGCTCACCCCACCCGACGAAGAGGCCGCCGCGGCGGAATAAGCCGGTCAGGCCGGGCCGGTTTCGTCGATGTCGAGGCCCCGGTAAAGCTCGGCCAGCGGCAGGACGAAATCCAGGCTGTCCAGGCGCAGCACGCCATCGAGGCCGGCCACCTGGTCAACGACCCACGTCCCGCCGCCTCCGCGCCGCTCGACCGTGACGGCGGCGCTGTCCTGCGCGACCAGGGCGATCTCCTGCACGCTGGGGATCGTCCGATAGGCAGGGACCTTGACCCTGCGGTCCTCCGCCTCCGTCCCCGGCGAGAGCACTTCGACAATCAGGATCGGCTCGGGCGCAGCCGCATGATCCAGCCTCAATGGGGTGCATGAGACCGCAATATCCGCAACGAAGTAGTTCCGGTCCTGGTTCAGCGGAACGATCCCCGCCTCGTTCAGCACTTCGCAGCGGCGCGCCCCATCGAGATGATTGCCGATCCGGCGTGTGAGCCTCGCGATCATGGCGCTGTGAAAGGCCTTGCCGGGCGCCATCGCGACCGGCCGGCCATCGATCAGCTGATAGCGGCTCCCATCGCCCGGCTCCCACTCAAGGAACTCGGCGACCGTCATCGGCCGATCGAGAACCGCATTCACAGCCATGGCTGCCCCTCCCGCGGGTCATCCCTCAGTCCTGACCGGTCTCATCGATGTCGAGTTCGGCATAAATCTCGGCGAAAGGCAGATCGAAATCGAGGCTGTCGAGCCGCAGGACTCCGGTGATCCCGCTCACCTCTTCAGCAAGCCACCTCGTTTCCTCGATCCGGCGCAGGACCGAGGCGGCTGGACGATGCGCGACCAGAACGATCTCGCGTACGCTCGGCACGGTCTGATAGGCGGGCAGTTTGACCCGGCGATCCTCCGCTTCGGTCCCCGGCGACAGCACTTCTACGATCAGGATCGGCGACGGCGTGGGAGAACGCCCCCGCTTGTGCGGCACGCAGGTGACGGCGATGTCCGCAACAAAGTAACTGCGATCCTGGTTCGGCGGAATGACCCCGGCCTCGTTGACGACACGACACCGGCCGCGGCGCTTGAGGTGTTGACGAATTTCCCCGCCGATGGCTTGGACAAGCGTGCCATGCGCATCGCTCCCGGGCGCCATGGCGACGGGATGGCCGTCGATCAGCTGATAGCGGCGACCGTCCGGCTGCTGCCAGTCGAGAAATTCGGCGACCGTCATCGGTCGATCCAGAATCGCATTCACAGCCATGGCTGTCCCTCCCAGCCGGTAACGGCCTATATCCGATCGCTTTCGTCAATGTCGAGGCCCCGGTAAAGCTCCGCCAGGGGCACCGCGAAGTCCAGGCTGTCCAGGCGCAGCACGCCATCGAGGCCGGATACCGCGTCGACGAACCAGGCCGAGCCGGAACCGCGGCGCTCGATCGTCACAGCCGGACGATCCTGCGCAATCAGGGCGATTTCCCGCACGCTCGGGATCGCCCGATAGGCGGGGACCTTGACCCGGCGGTCCTCGACCTCGGTCCCCGGCGATAAAACTTCGACGATCAGGATCGGCTCGGGCGTTGCGATCTGACCCTGAGTGTGGGGTGCGCAGGATACGGCAATGTCGGCAACGAAGTAGTTACGGTCCCGATCGGGCGGAATGATCCCTGCGTCGGTCTCAACGATGCAACGGGGATTTGATCGCAGATGCGCACGGATTTCGCCGCCAAGCGCGATAATCAGCGATCCGTGCGCCCGGCTCCCCGGCGCCATGGCGACCGGTCGGCCATCGATCAGCTGATAGCGGCGGTCGTCGCCCGGCTCCCATTCAAGGAACTCGGCGACCGTCATCGGCCGATCGAGAACGGCGTTCACCGCCATGGCTGTTCCGCCCTCCCCGCAATCACCTATGTCTCACGGACGTCGTCGATGTCGAGACCCGCATAGATCTCGGCAAAGGGCAGATCGCAGTCGAGGCTTTCAAGCCGCAAGAGGCCGTCCAGCCCGCTCACCTCTTCGGCCAGCCATATCGTATCGTCAATTTGGCGCAGGATTGTCGCAGCCGGACGGTCCTGTGCGACCAGTACGATCTCCCGCACGCTTGGCATGCTGCGATAAGCGGGCACCTTGAGCTGGCGATCCTCGGCCTCGGTTCCGGGCGAAAGCACCTCGATGATCAGGATTGGAAGCGCGGTGTGGAGCCGCCCCCGCTTATGCGGCACACAGGTGACGGCGATGTCGGCAACAAAGTAACTGCGATCCTGGTTCGGCGGGACGATCCCCGCCTCGTTGACGACGCGACACCGTCCCTGGCCCTTCAGATGATTGCCGATCTCCCGCGTCAATGCGGAGACCAGCGTCCCATGCGCATCGCTTCCCGGCGCCATGGCGACCGGCCGGCCGTCAACCAGCTGATAGCGGCGGCCGTCGGGCGGCTGCCAGTCGAGAAATTCGGCGACCGTCATCGGTCGGTCGAGGACCGCATTCACCGACATGGCCGTTCCTCCGGCTGAACACCCGCTTGGAGAGAATACGCCGGCATGCGTATCATTGCAATTCTAGCCGGCAGCCAGCCTCCGTTCCACCAGGCGGGCGAAGAAGCTGGCGCCGATCGGCAGAATGGCGTCGTTGAAATCGTAATGCGGGCTGTGCACCGAGCAGGCCGAGGGGCCGCCGGCCTGCCCGACCCAGAGATAGGCGCCCGGCTTTTCCAGCAGCATGTAGGAGAAGTCTTCCGCCCCCATCACCGGCGTCACCTCGCGGTCGACCTTGTCGGCCCCGACGATCTCCTCGGCAATATCCGCCGCCAGGGCGGTCTGGTCCGGATGGTTGGCGGTGACCGGATAGCCGCGGCGATAGCTGGCCCGGGCCTCCGCTCCCAGCGCGGCGGCGATCCCCGAGGCCACGCGCCCCACCTCATTTTCGAGAAAATCGCGGGTCGCTGCCTCGACGGTGCGCACCGTGCCGCGCAGCAGCGCCGTCTCCGGGATGACGTTGTAGGCGGTGCCGGCATGCACCTGGGTGACGCTGACCACCGCCGGATCGAAAGGGTCGGCCCGCCGCGACACCAGGCTCTGCAGGGCGGTGATGATGTGGGCGGCGACCAGCACCGGGTCGATGGTCTTGTGCGGCATGGCGGCATGCCCGCCGGTGCCGGTCACGGCGATCTCGAAGACGTCGGCCGCCGCCATGATCGGCCCGGCGCGCAGGCCGATGGTGCCTACCGGCAGGTCCGGCCAGTTGTGCAGGGCATAGACCTCGTCGCAGGGAAACCGGTCGAACAGCCCGGCCTCGATCATGTGCCGGGCCCCGGCCGCGCCCTCCTCGGCCGGCTGGAAGATGAAGTGCACGGTGCCGTCGAAATTGCGGGTCTCGGCCAGATAGCGGGCGGCGCCGAGCAGCATGGTGGTGTGGCCGTCATGCCCGCAGCCATGGAAGGCGCCGGGATTGCGTGAGGCCCAGGGCAGGTCGTTGGCCTCGTCCATGGGCAGCGCGTCCATGTCGGCACGCAGGCCGATGGTCCGTGCGCTTTCCCCGCGCGCCCCGCGCAGCACCCCGACGACGCCGGTCCTGGCGATGCCGGTGTGCACCTCGACCCCCCACTCCGCCAGCTTCTGCGCGACGATGCCGGCGGTGCGCTCCTCCTGGAAGGCGATTTCCGGATGGGCATGGAAGTCGCGGCGCCAGGCAGTCATCTCGTCGGCCAGGGCAGCAAGGGAATTGATCACCGGCATCGCGCACTCCGTGCGAAGAGCAAAATCATTTCAAGTCGAGGAGACATGGGGGCGGGGCACCGGGCGGTCAAACCACCGTCGGCCCGTCAGAGCGGGAGCCGCTCGGGCGGCGCGAGATCGCCCATGTGCGCGTCGATCGCCGAGGCGTCGGGAATGCTTTCCTGCGCTCCCAGGGACTGGCAGGCGAGGCCGGCGGCGACACTGGCCCGGTGCAGCGCCTGCGGCAGCGTGTAGTCGGCATCGAGGGACGCAGCCAGCACCCCGGTAAAGGAATCGCCGGCGCCGGTGGTGTCGACCGGCTCGACCGGCAGGCTGCCGACCCGCCACAGTGTGTCGCGATGCGCGGCGATCGCCCCTTCGCGGCCGAGCGTCACCACGGCGGTGCGGCCATGCGGCCCGGCGAGATGCCGCGCCAGGTTCGGCGGGTCGTCGCCCGCATAGCCGAGATCGCGGGCCATCGGCCGTGCCTCGACGGCATTCACCACGAGCACGTCGACAAGGTCGAAGACCGGCGGCGGCACGTCGTGCGCCGGGGCGACATTCAGCATGATGCGCGCCCCCACTTCGTGGGCGTGGCGGACCAGCGCCCAGCTCTCCTCGGCCGGCACCTCCATCTGCAGCAGGACCGTCGCCGCCCCGAAGCCGAGGCACGATTCCGGCACCTGCGCGGCCGTCAGCCCGCGGTTGGCGCCGCCGGCGACGACGATGAAGTTCTCGCCGCGATCGTCGACGCAGATATAGGCCATGCCGCTCGGCCGGTCGGTCACCCGCACGCCTTCGGTGCGGATGCCCTCGACCCGCAACACCTCGGTCAGCTGCCTGCCGAAGGGATCGTCGCCGACGCAGCCGACCATCACCACCTCCGCCCCGGCCCGGGCGGCGGCGATCGCCTGGTTGCCGCCCTTGCCGCCGGTCTTGGTGACATAGTCGGTGCACAGCACGGTCTCGCCGGGCTTGGGCAGCACCGGCACCCGCACGACCAGGTCCATGTTGAGCGACCCGAACACCAGGATCATGGCAGCCCCGCCTCGGCGGCTCAGTGGGACATCAAGACCGGCACGGTCATGTGCCGCAGGATGTGCCGGGTGGCGCCGCCCATCACCAGCTCCCGCAGGCGCGGCCGGCCATAGGCGCCCATGACGATCAGGTCGACGCCCAGATCGGTGGCGCGGCTGAGCAGCGCGTCGCCCGGCTCCATGTCCGACACCTGAATGTGCGCCGCCTCGACCTCGACATTGTGGCGGGCGAGATGCAGGGAGATATCGGCGCAGGGCTCGTCGCCCAGTTCCGGTCCCGGATTGATCGCCAGCACGGTGACATGGCTGGCGGCCTCCAGCAGCGGCATGGCGTCGGCGATCGCCCGGGCGCTCTCGCGGCTGCCATTCCAGGCGACCAGCACCCGCTCGTCGATGCGGTCGGGCTTGAAGGCATAGGGCACCATCAGCACCGGCCGGCCGCAGCCCATCACCAGGTCCTCGGGGTCGATGGCGCCCATGCGCTCCTGGTCCTCGGTATCGCGCTGGCCGGCGATCACCATATCGGCATAGCGCACCAGGATCTCGGCGGCGGTTTCGGCATCGCCATGCGCCACCCGCCATTCCGAGCGGTCGAAGCGGCCATAGCGCCGCACCGTCTCCTCGAAAATCTTGTGGGCCTTCTGCGCCAGTTCTTCCAGCATCCGGGTCTGCAGACGGCGCACCTCCGGCGGGAAGGCGGCCTGGACATAGGCCGGGATCTGCGGCGGCACCTTGACATATAGGCCGGTCAGATGGGCGTCATGCTTGTCGGCCAGCGCCGCGGCATAGCCGATGCGCTTTTCGACCGCCTTGCTGTTGTCGACGACGACCAGCAGGTTCTTCAGCGCCATAGGGACATCCTCACTGCGGGGTTCTTGCGGGCCTTTCCACAGCAGAAGGCCATTTGCCGGCAAGTGTACGCCCGACCCCCACCCTTGCACCAGACACGATCGCCACTGCCGCTACCAGGGGATCTCCCGGCCGGCATAGTCAAACCAGCGGCCGGACTCGTCCGGGGTGAGGCCTTCGATCACCCGGCGCAGGCCGGTGACGCTTTCATGCACGTCGATCAGGGCGCGCGGGCCGCCCATGTCGGTGCGCACCCAGCCCGGGTGCAGGATCGACACCAGGAACCCCTCCGGCGCCAGGTCGAGGGCGAGGCTGCGGAACACCGCGTTCAGCGCGGCCTTCGACGATCGGTAGATATACTGCCCGCCGCTCGTATTGTCCGCCATGCTGCCCATCTTGCTGGTCATGGCGACGATGGTCTTGCGTTCGCCGGCTCGCAGATGCGGCAGGAAGGCTTCCGTCACCCGCATGGCGCCCATGACATTGGTGTCCAGCACCTCCTGCCAGGCGGCGTAAGGGACGGCGCCGATCTGCGGCGAGCGCGGGCCGTAGAGCCCGGCATTGTTGATCAGCATGTCGAGCGCCGTCCCGCGCATGCGCTCGCAGAGAATGGCGACCGAGGCCGGGTCGGCAACGTTGAGCAGCGCCACCTGCACCCCGCCGCCAAGGCTCTCGACCATGGGGATGCTGTCGGGCGAGCGGACGGTGGCGATCACCGTCCAGCCGGCCTCGCTATATTGGCGGGCGAATTCGAAACCGATCCCGCGGCCGGCGCCGGTGATCAGGATTGTCGGCATGGGGCCTCCCTCAGGCTATGAGTGCGACGATGGCCCGAGCCTAACACGGCGCCGGGCGGGTGAGTGCCGGGGCATCCTGTCTGCCGCGCTTGACAGAACCCGGCAGCGGCAGGCCAGTGTCATCCATGGACAGGCTGATCCGCGCTTTTCGGGCGACCCCGCTCCCCGGCCTGGTCTGGCGGGCCCGCCAGGGCTGGCTCGGGCTGGCCCGGCCCTTCCGGCTCGGCGTCCGCATCCTGGTCACCGACGAGGCGGGGCGTGTGCTGCTGGTGCGGCACAGCTACCGGCCCGGCTGGCACTTTCCCGGCGGCGGCGTGAAGAGATGGGAGACGCTGGCCGACGCCGCGATCCGCGAGACGGCGGAAGAGGCCGGGGTGCGCATTCGCCGGCTCGACCGGCTGGTCGGCGTCTACGCCAATTTCGCCATCGGCTATTGCGACCATGTCGCGCTGTTCACCGCCAGCGATTGGCAGGCGGAGCCCGCCGAATCATTAGAAGTATCGGAAGCCCAGTTCTTTGAATCCGACAGGATACCGTCCGACGTGTCTCCGCCCACTCGCCGCCGCCTGGATGAGGTATTTGGCGGCGCAGCAGTCGCTCTGCATTGGTAATATGCGAAGGTATAGGCTCTGAGCGGCTTAAGCTTCATTTAATGCGTCGACAGCATAGTATATCATGAGGTTTTCGGCATAGAGGGGCGGCGACGATCGGGTTTCCGGAACGTACCGGTCTCTGCCATGCGCGCTTCCGACCCGTCGCGGAAAGGGTTGCTTTTGAAGATGGATGAATCGCCACGCTTGGCCATCGACTTTTGTTCGTCCCAGAGTGGAAGCGAGCAGGCTCCATCCCTGTGTTCGGACCCGCCCGACTCACGCCTGCACTGGGATGAGAGCCTGGTCACGGGGCATGCGGGCATCGACAACGACCACAGATATCTCTATCATCTAGTCGATGATTACGAAAAAGCGATCGAGACGGAGCAGGGCAATGCCGTCGCCGGCCAGGTTCTCTGCGACCTCGCGACTTATGCCGCCGGACATTTCGAACGCGAAGAGGCGTTGATGCGCCGCATCCGCTTTCCGGAGGCGGACGCACATCGGGCCGAACATGACCGCTTTCTCGCCTCGCTCGGCGAGCTCGTTACCGCCTATGAGATCGGTTCGCCCGGCGTGCCGGGGGACATCCTCGCTTTCGTACGGTGCTGGCTGACCGATCATCTGGTGGGCTGGGACCGCCGGCTGGTCGCCTTTCTCACGGCGCACCGCCAACAAGAGCGGCAGGCCGGTTAACGGCGCGTGGAAATCCCGCCGATCATGCCGCCGAGACTGTCGAGGTTCTGATAGTTGAGCGGGCGGAGATTCGTGATGCCGTCGCCGCCACCCTGGGCCTTGGGAACGATCCGGTCGATCGCCCAGCCATAGGCCGAATCCGCCCGCCCGAAATCGCCATAGCGGATCGGCGTGTTGAAGGCATCGCGCCGCATATCGGCCGGATCATTGCCGGGCAGCGGCATGGCGTTGCCCCACACCACCTGCTTCAGGCTTTCCGGCGGATCGTCGAAGTCGCTCATGGCATGCCTTGCGCGGAGGGTGATCCGCAACCTTCCCGGAAAAGGCGTGGATCGAGGTCACCGTTATCGTTATGCCTTACGCTCCCTGGTTCCGTAACCGCCGGTCGATCGCCTCGGCGGCGCGCTTGCCGTCCTCCACCGCCTGCACCGTGAGGTCGAGGCCGGGGACGCAGTCGCCGCCGGCGAAGACATCCGGCAGGCTGGTCTGGCGGTCGTCGTTCACGGCGATGCGGTCGCCGGCCATCTCCAGCATATCCGCCGTCTCCCGGCCCAGCGGCGCCGGGACGAAGACCTGGCCGACCGCCTTGAACACCTGGTCGGCGAGCAGCGTGAAGGTATCGCCGGTGCCGACCAGCCGGCCCGCCCCGTCGAGCTGGGTGTATTCGAATTCGATCTCCTTGAGCGCGGTCGTGCCGTCCGCCGCCGGCCAGCCGATCAGCCGGCGCGGCTGGGCCCAGTGCTTGATGCGCACGCCATGGGTCTGGGTCCAGTGCTGCTCCTTCCAGGTCGCCGACATCTGGTCCGGCCCGCGGCGGTAGACGAGGGTGACGTCCTCCGCCCCCAGCAGCCGCGTCTGCGTGGCGATGTCGATGGCGGTGTTGCCGCCGCCGATCACCACCACGCGCCGGCCGACCGGCAGCGCGGCCTTGTCGGCGGCCTGGCGCAGCGCGGCGATGGCGTCGACCGCGTCGACCACCCCGGCCATGCTTTCGCCCTCCAGCCCCAGCGCCCGCACGCCGGCCTGGCCCATGCCGAGGAACACGGCGTCATAGTCGCGGCGCAGGCCGGCCAGGGTGACGTCCCGCCCCAGCGCCTCCCCGAGCCGCAGGCCGATGCCGCCGACCTCGAGGATGAAGGCCAGCTCCTTTTGGGCGAAATCGTCGACCGTCTTGTAGGCGGCAATGCCGTATTCGTTGAGGCCGCCGGCCTTGTCCCGCGCCTCGAAGATCGCGACGTCATGGCCGAGCACCGCCAGGCGGTGGGCGCAGGCGAGGCCGGCCGGCCCGGCACCGACCACGGCAATGCGCCTGCCGGTGGCCGGGCCGCGGGTGAAGGGCTGATGGCCGAGAGCGAAGAGATGGTCGGTGGCGTAGCGCTGCAGGGCGCCGATGACCACCGGCTTGTCCTCATGCGTGTTGCGCACGCAGGCCTCTTCGCACAGCTCCTCGACCGGGCAGACCCGGGCGCACATGCCGCCCATGATATTGGCGTCGAGGATGGTGGTGGCCGCCCCTTTGACATTGCCGCTGCCGATCGAGCGGATGAAGGCGGGGATGTCGATGCCGGTCGGGCAGGCCTCGACGCAGGGCGCGTCATAGCAGAAATAGCAGCGGCTCGCCTCGATCACCGCCGTCGCGCGGTCGAGCGGCGGGTGGGCATCGGCGAAGTTCGTCGCCAGCTGTTCGGCGCTCAGCCGGCCGGCGGCGATATCGGGTCCGGTCTCTGTCGACATGGGGGCGCGGCTCAGCGGGCTTCGGTCAGGGGGCCATAGGTCTCGGGCCGGCGGTCGCGGAAGAACTGCCAGGTGTTCCGCACCTCCCGCACCATCTCCAGGTCGATATCGGCGACCACCAGCTCGTCCTTGTCCTCGCTGGCCTGGGCGATGATCTGGCCGCGCGGGTCGACGACATAGGAGCTGCCGTAGAACTTGCCGATATTCCAGGGCGCCTCGGTGCCGACGCGGTTGATGGCCCCGACATAATAGCCGTTGGCGACGGCCGAGGCTGGCTGCTCCAGCTGCCAGAGATACTGGCTCAAGCCCGCCACCGTGGCCGACGGATTGACCACATATTCGGCACCGTTGAGCGCAAGCGCGCGCCAGCCCTCCGGGAAATGGCGGTCATAGCAGATATAGACACCGAGCCGGCAAAAGGCGGTGTCGAAGACCGGCCAGCCGGAATTGCCCGGCTTGAAGAAGAACTTCTCCCAGAAGCCGGCGACCTGCGGGATGTGGGTCTTGCGGTATTTGCCGAGATAGGTGCCGTCGGCGTCGATCACAGCAGCGCAATTGTAATAGACGCCGGTATAGTCCTCCTCATAGATCGGCACGACGATGACCATGCCGTGCTTTTTGGCATAGTCCTGCATCAGCTTGGTGGTCGGGCCTTCCGGGATCTTTTCGACGGCCGCGTACCATTTCCTGTCCTGGCTCGGGCAGAAATAGGGTTGGGTGAACACCTCCTGGAAACAGAGCACCTGCACGCCCTTCGCTCCGGCCTCCTCGATGAAGGGGAGATGAGCCTCCAGCATCGCCGTGCGGATGTCCGCGGGCGCCATGTCGGTGCTGCCCTTCAGGCCCATCTGGATCAGGCCCGCCCGTACCGTCGTCATTCTGCCTCCCGTCTGTGCAACCCGGCCGGGTCCCCGGCCCTGTCTCTTTTGCAAGCAATTCTCGTTCCGCCGCCGACAGCCCGCCCGCGGCCATGCGAGCGATGGTCATGCGAAGCTTGATTGGGAACCGGATGTCGCGGGCAAGTCAAGCAGGACCGGCCGTTTGAGCAGCCGGGGCAGGACGCGCCCCGGGATCGAGCCGGAGGGCACCTGTCCGACCACGGCCATCCCCATGGCCAGGTAGAACGGCACCGCGACCGGGTCGGCGTCCGCCGCGATGGCCGTGGCACCCAGGCTGGCCGCCTCGGCCTCCAGCTTCGCCCACAATCGCCGACCGATCCCGCTTCTCTTGGCGTCCGGCTCGACGAAGAGGGCCCGGATCTCGGCAATCGTGCCGTCCAGGCGCAGCTGAAAGAATCCCTGGACCGAGCCCTCCGCCCCCTCCTCCAGCCAGGTCCCGGTTCCCGGATCATCGTCGACGCGGTAGGTGAGTTCGGCCCGGCAGGCTTCCATGAACGCTGGGTCATAGCCATTCGAGGCTTTGGATCGGAACGCCAGCGCACTCAGCGCCGGGCCCTCCTCCGGCCTCGCCGGGCGCAGAATCCCTGCGATACCTCGCGCGATCACCGTTCAAGGGTCCTGGGGCATGTCCGCCGGCGAAAGCCGCGGCCCGCTCATCCCGGCTGCCAAGCCGATGCGTTCCATGAGCAGCGCGGCCAGTTCGCGGAAATCCTTGCGGGCATCCCGGACGGCTGCCGCATGACTCCCGATGGCGCCGTCAGCAACCGTCAAATCGAAAATCGGCTTGCGGGCTTCCTGCGCCATCGGCACCAGGCTCCGAAAATGCTTGATGGTCGCCAGACAGTGCGGATCTTGTTGTGGGGTCTCCGGGAAGGGGCCTTCCGATTTTCCGAGAAGGTTTTTCGCATAGGCCTCCGGCATGCGATTGACCCATTTGTCATAGGCACGGACCGGCCGGCTTAACCGAACGCTATGCTGCTGCACGACATAGCCGATCGGTTGCATTTGGCCATATGGGAGAGGAAATTCCGGTTCACTCCAATTATCGAGCGATTTCTTCCAGTCCTGCCGCCATCTTCTTAAAGTTGGCCCCAGATTTCGAAGACCTTGCAGGGAAAACAGGTCCGCCCCGAGAGGAACAACGACATGATTGGTTGCGATGAGCGCCGATCTGTTGATTGCCCCGAGGTTGGGTCCGACGTCCGCCAGAATAATCGAGGCATCCATCTGGGCGGCACCGGCCTGCATCACGGTCCAAAACGCTGTCAGGATGCGAAAAGGCCGATACAGATCAGCCGAGCCGCGCGCTTCCGGCCATTCGGAAGAAAGCCTGTCCTCAAACCATGACAGCGCCAGATCGCCGGGTATCAGGCCAAGCGATGGAGAGATCTTCTGGACCGCAGGCGACAATAGATCTCCAACTTTCTGAAGAGGCTCAACGCATTTGGAAATCGTCGATCCACGGGAACCATCTTCCCACAGCGCCTCCAGCTGCTCTTCGTCAAGAAATGCCGCCGTCAGATTCGCCTGAGGATCGAGATCGCAGGCAAGAACGCGATAAGGGTTGCCATCCACATCCTTCATCTGAGACAGCATCCAGGCAAGATGATAGACTAATGACGTTTTGCCGACGCCGCTCTTGTGATTGAAAAATGTCAAGACTGGCACGGCGATCATGCGACCTCTTCTCTTTTGACGCTGCTTTCCTAAAATCACGATTCTAGATCATCGGCCCGGGCAACAAGCCAACAGTAGCTACGATCATGGCCGCCTCAGGGTTTGTCTGCTCCTTCCCCAACATCAGCAGCCGCCGCGCGATCAATCATTGACCGACCCCGACCACCATCGCCCTGCCCGCTCCAGCCGGCGGGGCTTTCCTTTTGTCGACAAGCCAATCATTTCAAAATATGCTTAAGAATTCGGGAGGTCATGTGCATCATCACCCACTTTTACTTTTAGTCGGTCATAATTTTCGTCCCACCATGATTTAAAACCCATTACCCAAATACGGTACCATTCCTCAACATTATTATCATAATCACTTCTGATCCCCTGCTCAAAACGACGTTTATTAGTAATTTGAAACCATGGATACAAGGAATTATAAAACAATACAAACATGAGCTTATCATCCAAAACATCAGATTTCGTCATTTTGTGTAAATCTGAAATAAATTGACACACTTCTAAAAAGCCATCAGCAATTTTATTTTCCTGTCTTGTTGAAAAGGTGGCTCCTTCGTCAGAATAATAGCTTAAGTAAATTTTCTTTCCTTTTCCGATTCGAAAATCTTTAACATTAGAATGTAAATGATCCCAAGCATTCGTTCTGCATTCCCTCATATGAGGGCTCGTCCACCGCTGAAGTACTTGAAACGTTGTGTCACGCTTTTCTTTATTAGTTGCCATCTCTAGCTGTTTTTTCCAACTCTCCACTTGCTCTTTCTGAGCGCGAGCGGAGGCTGTTATTTCTTTCCTGGTCGCCTGCAATTCTTGATTCTGAAGTATTAGGGTTACCAATATAGCAATCAATGAGAGAAAACCAAATATTGGATTAACAATACCACCTATAAAATCTCCAAACGCCCCGAGATTCGCAGAGCTGAAAAATAACGACAGAATCATTCTTAGTAAGACTAGGCAAAACGGCGTAAATATAGCTAGTATTAGAACAATTGCCATTACGTGTATTAGATCATCATTTGATAATTTTTTCAATAAGTGCTTTATACGCACAAAGGAATGACTAGCCGAGCACACTTGCTCTTTTTTGTAGCGCTCGCTCATGGAAGAGCTCCTGTACCCGCACTGGGAGATAGCATCGATATTTGAGCGAATCCACCAGATCACAACAATACCACATAGACAGCGCAAATAGCTCTGCTAAGTAAAACGTCGGACCGAATTAATAATTTTGTTGGGAAGCCCTCATTAAGTTACTTTCTACCGCAATTTGCAGGAACAGGACAACAAAGCGGGGGAGCTATTGATTGCGACCCTTCGTCGCTGTCCGCTTATGACCGCATGCCGATGATGGGATGGTGCCGAGATCTGGCCCTAAACCGACATTCCCCGGATGACACCGAAGTGTGACCGTGATGGTAGCAGAACGGGGCCCATCGGGGAACCATGATTGGCACAAGCCGATCATCCCGTTTTGCCCGTTTTTTCGTAACCGCGAGAGATGTGAAGTTTTGCTCATCGACCTCCCCCGGTCAGAGCTAATTGAAATTTTGATGCGTGAAGCGAATGGTTAATTAGGTGCCTAAGGTTTGACCAATGTGCCTCCGATCAAGGCCGCGCAGCCGGCGCCTTTTTGCGGTGCGGGCCGGGGCATTCCATGGCACGCTTCTCGCTTGA
The DNA here is from genome assembly GCA_009909005.1 of Alphaproteobacteria bacterium. Classification (GTDB taxonomy): domain Bacteria; phylum Pseudomonadota; class Alphaproteobacteria; order DSM-16000; family Inquilinaceae; genus JAAAOG01. The sequence continues at coordinate 13,937 of JAAAOG010000038.1, forward strand.
AAACGGGTGGGCGGACACAAGGCCGCCGGCCCAAACACAAGGGAGAGCAAAAACATGGCGACGAGGCGAGGATTTGTGCAGGCCGGGCTCGGGGCGGCCCTCGGGCTGGCGGCGGCGATGGGCGCGGGCGGCCCGGCGCTCGCCCAGGAGGCGGAGCCAATCGACGTCGCGGCGATCTACACCGTGCCGGTCGAGCAGCAATGGGTCAGCCGCATCCACCTGGCCCTGCAGGCGGCCGAGGAGCGCGGCGACGTCACCTATACCTTTTCCGAGAACGTCGCCAACACCGATTATGAGCGCGTGATGCGCGAATATGCCGACCAGGGCATCGACCTGATCGTCGGCGAGGTCTTCGGGGTCGAGCGCGCCGCCCGCGAGGTCGCCGCCGACTATCCCGACACCGCCTTCCTGATGGGCTCCAGCTTCGGCCCCGCCGGCGAGAACTTCTCGGTCTTCGACAATTGGATCCACGAGCCGTCCTACCTGACCGGCATGGTCGCCGGCTCGATGACCGAGAGCAACCTCATCGGCATGGTCGGCGGCTATCCCATCCCGGAGGTCAACCGGCTGATGCATGCCTTCATGGACGGGGCGCGCGAGGTCAACCCGGAGGTCCAATTCCTGGTCAGCTTCATCGGCAGCTGGTACGACCCCCCGGCCGCCCAGGAGGCCGCCTTCGCCATGATCGATAGCGGCGCCGACATCATGTATGCCGAGCGTTACGGGGTCTCCGACGCGGCCGAGGAGCGCGGCGTCTACGCCATCGGCAATGTCATCGACACCCAGGAGGAATATCCCGGCACCGTGATCGCCAGCGCCCTCTGGCACATGGAGCCGACCATCGACCGCGCCATCGCCGCCGTCCGGGATGGCAGCTTCACCGCCGAGGATTACGGCCCCTACAGCTACATGGCGCATGGCGGCGGCTCGCTGGCGCCGATGAGCGCCGACATCATTCCCGGCGACGTCCTGGACATGGTCGAGGCCAAGCGCCAGGAGATCCTCGACGGCCTGTTCCGGGTCAATGTCAACGACACCGAGCCCCGCTCGACCCGGTAAGCCCCGATGACCGCAAGGCCGCCGGTCCTCTGCCTCGCCGGCATCGGCAAGAGCTTCGGCGATCTGGTCGCCAATGACGCGATCGACCTGAGCCTCGGCCGCGGCGAGATCCTGGCGCTGCTGGGCGAGAACGGCGCCGGCAAGACCACCTTGATGAACATCCTGTTCGGCCATTACGTCGCCGATGAGGGGAGCATCGAGGTGGCCGGGCCGGACGGCCGGCTCGCCCCGCTGCCGCCCGGCTCGCCGCAGGCGGCGCTGGCCGCCGGCATCGGCATGGTCCACCAGCACTTTACCCTGGCCGACAATCTGTCGGTGCTGGACAATATCGTGCTGGGGACCGAGCGCTGGTGGCAGCCCTTCCGGCGCATGGGCCGGGCCCGGCAGCTTCTGGCCGGTTTGATCGAACGCGCCGGCCTTGCCGTCGATCTCGACGTGCCGGCCGGCAGCCTGTCGGTCGGCGAGCGCCAGCGGGTCGAAATCCTGAAAGCCCTCTATCGCGAGGCGCGGATCCTGATCCTCGACGAGCCGACCGCCGTGCTGACCCCGCAGGAGACCGACGGGCTGTTCGCGGTGCTGCGGCGGCTGGCGGCGGACGGACTGGCCATCGTCTTCATCTCTCACAAGCTGGCCGAGGTCATGGCGATCAGCGAGCGGGTCATGGTGCTGCGGGCCGGGCGGGTGGTCGAGGACGTCGCGACCGCCGCCACCGACCGCGCCGCCCTGGCCGAGGCGATGGTCGGCCGGCCGATCCCAGCCATGAGCCGCGAGCCCCTGAAACCCGGCGACCCGGCGCTGGTCCTCGACGGGGTCGATGTCGCCGGCACCGATCATCGCGGCACCATGCACGGCGTCGACCTGACGGTGAAGGCGCGGGAGATGGTCGGCATAGCCGGCGTCGCCGGCAATGGCCAGGGCGCGCTGGCGGCGCTGCTCTCCGGCCTCGCCCCGCCGGCGGCCGGCCGGGTGACGCTGTTCGGCGGCCCCTTCCGGCCCGATGCCGTCACGCTGATCGATGCCGGGGTCGGCCGCATTCCGGAGGACCGGCACCGCGACGGCGTGGTCGGCGACATGACGCTCTGGGAGAACGCGGTGCTGGAGGATTATCGCCGTCACCCCTTCCGCCGCGCCGGGCTGCTCGACCGGGCGGCCGCCCGGGCCCACACCGCCCGGTTGATGGCCGAGCACGATGTGCGCGGCGGCGGCCTCGGCACCCCGGCGCGGCTGCTCTCCGGCGGCAATATGCAGAAGCTGATCCTCGGCCGGGTGCTCGACCGCGAGCCCGGCCTGATCCTCGCCCACCAGCCGACGCGCGGGCTGGACATCGGCGCCGCCACGGCGGTCCAGGCGCGGCTGCTGGAGGCGCGGGGCCGGGGCGCGGCCATCGTGCTGATTTCCGAGGACCTCGACGAATTGCTGCAGCTGACCGACCGGATCGCGGTCTTCTATCGCGGCCGGCTGACGCCGCTCCTGCCGACAGAGGGGCTGAGCGCCCGGGCACTCGGCCTGATGATGGCGGGCCATGCCGCCGACGAAGCCCTGGCCGAAACCGCGGAGCGGCGGACCGATGCGGCTTGAACCGCGCGCCCATGCGCCGCTCTGGCTGCAGCTGGCCGCGCCGGTCGGCGCCGCCCTGGCCGCCCTGGTCATCACCGCCGTGCCGCTCTCCTGGGCCGAGGCGCCGGTGCTCACCGCCTACGCCATGCTGGCGCAGGGGGCGCTCGGCTCCGGCTTCGCGCTGACCGAGACGCTGACCAAGGCCGCCCCCCTGATCCTCACCGGCCTGGCCGCCGCCATCGCCTTCCGCGCCCGGCTGTGGAACATCGGGGCGGAGGGCCAGCTCTATGCCGGCGCCCTGGCGGCGGTGATGATCGGCTCGGGCACCGTCGTGCTGTCGCCCTGGCTGATGGTGCCGCTGGTGCTGGTGGCCGGCGCCCTGGCCGGCGCGCTGCTGATGCTCGGGCCGACGCTGCTCAAGGTGCGGCTGGGCGTCGACGAGGTGGTGACCACCCTGCTGCTCAACTTCATCATGCTGCTGTTCGTGCAGATGATGGTCGAAGGCCCCTTGCAGGACCCGATGAGCCTGGGCTGGCCGCAATCCATGCCGATCATCGACGAGGCCGCCCTGCCGCGTCTGGTCGAGCGCACCCGCCTGCATATCGGCCTGATCGTTGCCCTGGTCGCTGCCCTGGCCATCTGGCTGACCGTGCAGCGCACCACCTTCGGCTTCGAGGTGCGGGCGGTCGGCGCCAATCCGCACGCCGCGCGCTTCGCCGGCATGTCGACGACCGGCGTGATGGTGCGGGTCGGCCTGCTCTCCGGCGCGCTGGCCGGGCTGGCCGGGGTGGGCGAGGTCGCCGGGCTGAAGGGCTTCCTCACCCAGGACCTGTCGCCGGGCTATGGCTATAGCGGCATCGTCGTCGCCATGCTGGCGCAGTTGAACCCGCTCGGCGTCGTGCTGGCGGCGCTGTTCGTCGCCGGGGTGTTCGTCGGCGCCGATTCCATGAGCCGGGCGATCGGCGTCTCGAACACCATCGCCGACCTGATCGTCGCCATCGCGCTGCTGACCATGCTGGTCGCCAGCCTGGTCATCCGCTACCGCGTGCGGTTCGGTTAGCATATGTAGGTTGGGCTGAGCCTACGAAGCCCAACATCGAGTTTGTCGAGCGCCATGTTGGGTTTCGCTGTGCTCAACCCAACCTACGAGACGGTGTCGGATTCCATGCTCGAAACGCTGGACATTCTGCTGACCGCGAGCTTTTGGGCCGCCACCCTGCGCATCGCCACGCCGCTGATCTTCGGGACGCTGGGCGAGCTGATCTGCGAGCGGGCCGGGGTGCTGAACCTGGGGATCGAGGGCATCATGGTCGCCGGCGCCCTGATCGGCTGGCTGTCGGTCTATATGGGCGCGGACCTGGTGACCGGCGTCGCGCTCGCCTTTCTGACCGGCGTTGCCTTCGGCCTGCTGCACGGGGCGCTGACCGTGCCGCTGGCCCTGTCGCAGCATGTCAGCGGCATCGGCATCACGCTGCTGGCCACCAGCCTCAGCTATTACGCCTACCGGATCATTCTTCCCGACGTGCCGAGCCCGCCGCGCATCGAGCCCTTCCAGCCGATCGTCTGGCCGATCTTGTCGGAGATCCCGCTGATCGGCCCGTCGCTGTTCGCCGGCCAGACGGCGATGACCTGGCTGGCCCTGGCGCTGGTCGCCCTGACCGCCTGGGTGCTCTACCGCACGCCGGTCGGCCTGGCGGTGCGCGCCTGCGGCGAGAACCCGGCCGCCGCCGAGGCCCAGGGCATCGACGTCACCGCGGTGCGGATGGGCGCGGTCGCGGTCGGCAGCGGGCTGATGGCGGTGGGCGGTGCGTTCCTGACCATGTCGGCCTTCAACGCCTTCTTCTTCGAGATGATCAACGGCCGCGGCTGGATCTGCATCGCCCTGGTGGTCTTCGCTTCCTGGCGGCCGGGCAAGGCGCTGCTCGGCGCCCTGCTGTTCGGCGCCTTCGACGCCCTGCAGGTGCGCCTGCAACAGACGATCGGCGGCGACCTGCCCTACCAGCTGTTCCTCATGCTACCCTTCGTCTTGAGCATCCTGGCGCTGATCGTCATGAGCCGCCGCGCCGCCTATCCCAAGGCGCTGATGGTCCCCTACCGGAAGGGAGAGCGGTGAGATGGCCGGCTTGAATCGGCGCAGGGAGTGTCGGCGTCCCGCCGACATCGGCGGCAGGATGCCGCCGCTCCAGGAGACGAGCCCATGCCTTTCGATCTGATGCTGCGCGATACGCGCCTGCCGGACGGGCGGACGGGCGTTGATATCGGCATCAAGGGCGGGAGCATCGCCGCCGTCGAGCCCGGCCTGCCGGCCGAGGGGGCCGGGCAGGTGGTCGACTGCGCCGGGGCGCTGGTCTCGCCGCCCTTCGTCGACGCGCATTTCCACATGGACGCGACGCTCAGCCTCGGCCAGCCGCGGCTCAACATCTCCGGCACGCTGCTCGAGGGCATCGCGCTGTGGGGGGAGCTGAAGCCGCACCTGACGCAGGAGGCGGTGATCGAGCGGGCGCTGCGTTATTGCGACCTGGCGGTGGCCCAGGGCATCGGCGCCATCCGCAGCCATGTCGATGTCTGCGATGACCGGCTGCTGGCGGTCGAGGCGCTGCTGGAGGTCCGCCGCCGCGTCGCGCCCTATCTGACCCTGCAGCTGGTCGCCTTTCCGCAGGACGGCCTGTATCGCGCGCCCAATGCCGAAGCGAACCTGCTGCGAGCCCTGGACATGGGCGTCGACGTGGTCGGCGGCATCCCGCATTTCGAGCGGACCATGGCGGACGGTGCGGCCTCGGTGCGGCGGCTCTGCGAGATCGCGGCCGCGCGCGGCCTGCCCGTGGATCTGCATTGCGACGAGACCGACGACCCGCTCTCCCGCCATATCGAGACGCTGGCGGCCGAGACCCACCGGCTGGGCCTGGGCGGCCGGGTGGCGGGGTCGCACCTCACCTCCATGCACTCCATGGACAATTACTATGTCTCGAAGCTGATCCCGCTGATTGCCGAAGCCGGTGTCGCCGCCATCGCCAACCCCTTGATCAACATCGCCATCCAGGGCCGGCACGATACCTATCCGAAGCGCCGCGGCCTGACCCGGGTGCCGGAGCTGATGGCGGCCGGGGTGACGGTCGGCCTCGGCCATGACTGCGTCATGGACCCCTGGTATTCGCTGGGCAGCGCCGACATGCTCGACGTCGCCCATATGGCGGTGCATGTCGCCCAGATGACCGGGCTGGAGGGCATGGCCCGCTGCTTCGACGCCGTCACCGTCAATGCCGCCGCGATCCTCGGGCTGGAGGGCTATGGCCTGGCGCCCGGCTGCCGCGCCGATCTGGTGGTGCTGCAGGCGGCCGACCCGATCGAGGCCATCCGCCTGAAGGCCACCCGGCTATTCGTGCTGCGCGCCGGCCGGGTCATCGCCCGCACCCCGCCGCGCCAGACCGCGCTCTCCTTGCCGGGCCGCCCGGCCTCCATCGCGCCGGAATTCACAGCGGCGCGGTGAAGTCGCCGCGGACGCGGTCGCGGTAGCGGCGGATGGCGGCGAGCGCGTCGGTCAGCTCGCCGCGCTGCCGGCGGGTCAGCGTATTGGGATCGACGAAATTGCTCACCGCCTCCCCCGCCTTGGCGTCGGCCAGCTGGCGCTGCAGCAGCACCAGCGTGATCTGCCCGAAGGCGGCTTGCAGGGCATCGAACTCGTCGAAGTCGATCTCCCCCTTGTCGTAGAGGCCGGCCAGGCGGTCGAGCGTGGAGGTAGCGGCGACCCCGGCCTTCAGCGCTGCCAGCCGCACCGTCTCGACCAGCGGCACCGTGCCCATGTATTTCAGGTTGATGTGGCCGCGATGGCTGAGGTCTTCCTTTTCGGTGACGAAGCGGCCCAGCCGGTCGACCGCGACGGCATGGCCGGCGGTGTTCTCGTACATGGCGGCCAGGAAGGGGTGATTGTCCTTCAGCCGCTCGGTCACGAAATCGCGCAGCGCGTCGGCCCGCGCCGGGTCGCCCTGTACCGGGCGGAAGTCGAAAAAGATGTCGCACAGCCGCACGGTGATGGCGTTGCGGGTGCGCAGCCAGGCATTCACCTGGCGCTGCCATTGCGTCAGCGTCTTGCGCCACACCGGGTTGGTCGCCATGACATTGCCGCGGCAGAGCGGAAAGCCGACCCGGTCGAGCGTCTGCGTCACCCGCTCGGCCAGTTCGATGAAGAACGGGTCGATGGCGTTGTGGCGGGCATCGTCATAATCGTCGAGAATGAAGCCGTTGTCCTGGTCGGGGCCGAGATAGTTCTCCCCCCGTCCGCCCGAGCCCATGATGATCATGGTCAGGCCCACCGGCGGCGCGCCCCAGCCGGCGATCGCCATCTCCTCCAGCTCGGCCTCGACGATGCGGCGATGCAGGTCGTTGTTGATCTCGGTCAGCACCGCCTGGATGGCCGGCGCCGACCCGCCCTCCGCCATCAGCATGTCGACGAGGTCGCGCTGGGCCGCCTTGACCGCCTGCAGGCTGGTCGGCGAGCCGTCCTGGACGAAGCGGCCGACCAGATCGGGCAGCGGGTGCGAGAGCAGCGCCAGGGCGTCGGCGAGGTCGAGCAGCCCGGCCGGCCGGACATCGCGGTCGACCACCAGGAGCCGGCGCGCACCGGTGCGGTGCAGCCGCCCGACCGCCTGGGCCAGCGGCTCGTCCGGGCGGGCGAGTGCCGCCGGCTTTGCCGCGAGGGACGAGAGCGGGGTGTCGGGCGCGGTGCCGCCGGCCAGCCGGCGGGTCAAATCCGCGCCGGCGATCAGGCCGGCCAGGATGCCCGAAGCGTCGACCAGCACCACCTCGGCCGCCGGGGCGCGGACCAGGACGGCCGCCAGGTCCCGCCAGGCGGCCGTCGCCGGCACGGCCGGCGGCGGCGGGCGCATGGCCTCCCGCACCCTGATCCCCAGCTGGCCTGCCGTCAGCATCTCCGCCCCCTCTTCAACCCTGCCCGGATCTGACCCGGGTCTCAGACTATCATTTTGCAGTCACCCTGAAAGCCATGTGTGCATGCAGAACATGTCGCTCTCGCGGATCGTTTTTGCCAATGGAGGCACAGCAGAATCAGATACTTGGACAATCCTTTCACCACCTCTGAAAACAAGAATTAACCTTAAGCACCCATTAGCATTAATAAAAAATACTTTATTACTGATGGTTTCTCGGGTATGTCTCAAATTTTATACGCAAGTTAATTGTTTTGAAACTGCCTGAAGACAAGATCACTCACGACACCGAATTCACCCACACGCGAAACGGAGCGCAGCACGATGAAAAGAGCGATTGTCCTGGCAGGCGGAGGTCCCGCAATTGGTCTGAGCATCGGCGCCCTAAAGCGCCTTGAAGAAGAATCCGACATCACCTTCGATATTGCCTCAACAGCATGCATCGGCGCCTGGCTGGCCGCCACCTATTACCAAGCCCCTAAGAGCGAGAGACTGGCCACGACGGAGCGCTTTTTCCGTAAGGTCTTTCGCCCAGAGACCGTTTACTCCCGCTTTCCCATTGCGGCGTGCTTCGCACCAAACATCTCGAAGATGATTCATAACACCGCGGCCTTCGCGCTAAACCCGGACACCTACCGGAACCTCGTCGTGCCGGAAATCATCCGGGACGCAACCGAAGACTTGCTGCGCTTTGCCAGCGATCCGCGGCAATGGACAGAGGCCAATGCCAATACCCTTATGCTCAACAGCGTCCTGGCAGCGAACCCTCTGACCCGGTTCTTCACCAGCATGGCGTTTCTGACAAAACACACCGGTTTAGCCCAGATTTTCTATCCGGACAGCCCGCTTTTAGACCAGATCGACTTCAATGCCCTGAGCGGCCCAGACACACCCATCATCTATCATAACGCATTTAACCTGACGCATAATCGCATGGATCTGTTCTGCAACAAGCCTGAGCTTGGTTTGCCGCCGATTTCCGGGCAGTCCCTGTGCGGTGGATCTGCGCTGCCGTTCCTGGCGGATAAGGTGGAAATCGATGGTCAAGTCTTCTGCGAAGGCGCGACAGTCGAACCAGTCAATTTCCGCGGTCTCTTGGAAAACCACCCCGACCTTGACGAAATCTGGGTCAGCCGCATCCTTGATCGCAGCCAAATTCGTGAACCGGAAAACCTTTACGAGGCTCTTAACAATCTTGTCACAATTTTAGCAGCCAGCAAAAGTCAGGACAACGTGACGCTTTTCAAACACGAGTTGGAGCGAAGCGGCAGGAACGTCAAGTTAATCGAAATTCCCGTCGCATCAGACATCGAGTATCATTGGACCCATGAGAATCTCGATCGCGGTATAGAGCTGGGTTATGCGGCGACATCGCAGACGATCGCCGAATACCGGGCCGACATCCGCCGGGCCGAGGAGGAACCGCACCGCAGCCCGCGCCTTGCCCTCGTCAAGTCCGGCGACATCGAGACGGCGGCCCCGACCCCGATCCCTCACCCGATCGCCGGGCCATTGCTGCCCGCACGCGCCGCGTCGGGGCGTCCCGGCCAAGCCCGCAGCGTTCCGGCTCATGCCGCTCCGGGTCACACCGCCCCGGCCCGCAGCATCCCGCCGCTGCCGCAACCGGCCGCACTTCCGCCGCGCCGCGCGGTCTCGGGCGCGCGCGGTGCGGGCCGCGGCCCCCTCCGCCGCGTGACAAGACCGGTTCGACGCACGGGCCGCCTGTCGCGCCACGTCGCCTGAGCATCGCCACCCGATCAAATCCTCAACCAACGGGAACGGGACGCACCGCAGGCCGGCGCGTCCCGGTCGGCGCTGGAGGCCGGCCGCGGTCCGGCCCTGTGCTGCCGGGGCATCACCCGAAACATGTTGCGGCTATCCGTACCGACCGGCTTGACCCCGAAGCGGCTTTCTCTCATTGTGCGGTGCACCTAGGGCTTTGCCTTGCGCCGCCCTGCCCTGCCGGCCGACGCCTCCGGTCCTGTCGGGGCCGGTCACCCTCCCGGCGTCCGAAGCCTCCCGCCCACCGCCGCTCCGGCCAGACGCATATCGGGTCTCCCCATGTATATCGTGCAGGTCTCTTCCGAACTCGCCCCAGTCGCCAAAGTCGGCGGCCTTGCCGACGTCGTCTACGGGCTCAGCCGCGAACTGGAAGTGCGGGGCCATGCGGTGGAACTCATTCTGCCGAAATACGACAATCTCTGGTATGACCAGATCTGGGGACTCCACAATGTCTTCCCCGACCTCTGGGTGCCCTGGGGCAACGGCGCCGTCCACTGCCATGTCTATTTCGGCTTCGTGCACGGCCGCAAGACCTTCTTCATCGAATCCCATAGTCCCGACAATTTCTTTCATCGCGGACATTTTTACGGGTCCAACGATGACAATATGCGTTTCGCTTTTTTCTGCAAGGCGGCGATGGAGTTCCTGCTGAAGTCCGGCAAGCGACCGGACATCATTCATTGCCATGACTGGCAGACCGGTCTCATCCCGGTTCTTCTCTATGAAGTCTACCAGAACTTCGGCATGAGCAACAGCCGCGTCTGTTACACCATTCACAATTTCCGTCACCAGGGCCTGGCCGGCGAAAACATCCTTTGGACCACCATGCTCGGCCGGCCGGAATATTATTTCCACCACGACCGCCTGCAGGACAATTTCAACAAGACGGCAATCAATTTCATGAAGGCCGGTATCGTCTATTCCAATTTCGTCACTACCGTTTCGCCGCACCACGCCCACGAGGCGCAGACGACCGATCAGGGGTTCGGCCTCCAGGACACTTTGCACCGGCATGGCTACAAATATGGCGGCGTGCTGAACGGCGTCGATTACGATGTGTGGAACACCGAAAAAGACCCGATGATCCCGCATCATTACAACATCGAAACGCTGGACACGAAGTATGCCAACAAGGATGCCCTGCGCGACCGGCTGCTGATGCGCAAGACCTGGACGCCGGTCATTGCCTATGTCGGCCGGCTTGACTCGCAAAAGGGCGTTCACCTGATCCGCCATGCGCTTTTCTGGGCGCTGAACAACGGCGCCCAATTCGTTCTTTTGGGATCGAGCCCCGACCGCTCGACCAACGACCATTTCTGGCACCTGAAGCATATGCTCAACAACAATGAGGACTGCCACCTTGAGCTCGGCTTCAGCGAACAGCTGGCGCACCTGATCTATGCCGGCGCCGACATGATCCTGGTGCCAAGCATGTACGAACCCTGCGGCCTGACCCAGATGATCGGCCTGCGCTACGGCACCGTGCCGATCGTCCGCTCCGTCGGCGGCCTCAGCGACACGGTTTTCGACCGCAATTTCGATTCGGGACCGCTGGAACGGCGCAACGGCTTCGTCTTCCACAATGCCGACCATCCGGGGGTCGAATCGGCTCTGGAACGCGCCGTCGGGCTCTGGTACTGTTTCCCGGATGACTTCCGCAATCTGATGATCAACGGAATGCGGATGGACTTCTCCTGGAACATCCCCGGGCACCACTATTCCAACATTTTCGAGTACATCCGGCACAAATAGGGCTTGCAGACCGGCGCCTCCTGCGCCGGTTCAGCCCCTGCCGAAGAGCGGATGCACGACCACGGCCCGCCCGCATGCGCCCGGCTTGCGGTGTCTCGATCATACCCCCCTGACGGAGAGGATGGAGACGGCCGTCCGCACGCGGGCGGCCCTTGCCACGCAAACAGAGCGGACAGGATCGACCCCCCATGAGCGAACTTCCGGAATATGTCGACGGCCTTCCCAATATCAGCGGCGCCGAGCCCCTGATCGAGGAAACGATGAAAAAGGCGGCCGACAAGACCCTCTATCTCGACCGGACCAATATCGACTTCGACCGCATCAAGAGCGCCTGCGCGATCGCGCTGCATATGCACCAGCCGCTGATCCCGGCCGGCGGCCACGACCTGCACACGGCCGAGATCATCAGCAATCTTCGTTACATGATGGAGCACCCGGATATCGGCGACAATCACAACGCCGGGACCATGGCCTGGTGCTACAAGCGCATCGGCGAATTCGTGCCGCAGCTGATCAATGAGGGCAAGCAGCCCCGCGTCATGCTGGAATATTCCGGCACGCTTTTCCACGGCCTGCGCCAGATGGGCCAGAACGACGTCATCGACACGCTGAAGGGCGTCACCTGCAATCCCAGCTTCCAGCATGCCGTGGAATGGCTGGGCTGCCCCTGGGGCCATGCCGTCGCGCCCTCGACCCCGGTCCAGGACTTCAAGCTGCATGTCGAGGCCTGGCTGCATCATTTCGGCGCCATTTTCGGACTGGAGGCGCTCGGCCGGGTGCGCGGCTTCTCGCCATCGGAAATGGCCCTGCCCAACCATCCGGACGTCGCCTACACCTTCGTCAAGACCCTGCGCGATCTCGGCTTCCAATGGGTGCTGGTGCAGGAGCATACGGTCGAGCGGCCGGACAACGGCCACGGGGTCGAGCAGAAGCACCTGCCCCACCGGCTGGTCTGCCGCAATTCCGAGGGCGAGACGGCGGAGATCATCGCCATCATCAAGACCCAGGGCAGCGACACCAAGCTGGTCGCCCAGATGCAGCCCTATTACGAGGCCATGAGCCTGCAGCGCTGGGAGCTGGCCGGCCAGTCGGTGCCGCCGATCGTCACCCAGATCGCCGACGGCGAGAATGGCGGCGTGATGATGAACGAATTCCCGCCGAAGTTCATGGATGCCGTGCACCAGTCGAGCGGCTCCGAGACCCCGATGATGAACGTCACCGAGTATCTCGAGCACCTCTTCGCCAAAGGCATCAAGTGGTCGGACCTGCAGCCGGTGCAGCCCATGCACCAGAACAAGATCTGGGAGAAGATCAAGCCCGGCGACGGGCCCGATGCGCTGGCCAAGGCGATCAAGGAGTGCAAGGACGAGGATCACCGCTTCCATATGGACGGCGGCAGCTGGACCAACGACATCTCCTGGGTCCAGGGCTATGAGAACGTCCTTGGCCCGATGGAGAAGGTCAGCTCGCTGTTCAACGAAAAGATCCTTGCCAAGCACCTGCCGAGCAACGACCCCCGCTATCGCAACGCCCTGTTCTATCTCCTCTCCTCGCAGACCAGCTGCTATCGCTATTGGGGCCAGGGCATCTGGACGGATTACGGGCAGGAACTCTGCCGCCGCGCCGAGAGCATCATCCAGCACGATCTGTAAGGCGCGGGGCCCCTCATCTTTCCGGGGCTGAGAGCGTTCGTTTCACTTGCACAGGCCGGGGCCGGTGACCGATACAGGGTGCCGGCCCTCGCGCCCCCGCAGCTCCCGCCGGTCCGGCCCCGATGTCGGGGTGCGCCGCGCCAGGGTCCGTTGCGTGTCCCCGTCTTCTGTCCTGTCTCCCAACCAAGCAAGGAACCAATGCGATGCAGACGGCGCCCAGGATCTACAACCTGTTTCCCTTGCTGGCCGGCCCGGTCACCAAATGGAAGGACCACCTGCCCCGCATCGCCGATATGGGCTTCAACTGGATCTATGTGAATCCCTTCCATTACCCTGGGTTCTCCGGAAGCCTGTACGCGATCAAGGACTTCAAGCGCCTGCACCCGCGGCTGCAGGGCACCTCCAAGAAGGATCAGGCGAGCCTGATCGAGGGGTTCTGCAATGCAGCCGAAAAGTACAACATCATGGTCATGCTCGACCTGGTGATCAATCACACCGCCAAGGACGCGCTGCTGGTCGATGAGCACCCGAAATGGTACCTGCGCGAGCCGGATGGCTCGGTGCGCAGTCCTCGCACCGTCGACCCGCTGAACGCCGACAATATCACCGTCTGGGGCGACCTGGGCGAGATCGACTATGATGGCTCCGGCGCGAAGAAGGAGATGCTCGACTACTGGCAGGACCTGGTCGACTACTATATCGCCATGGGCTGCCGCGGCTTCCGCTGCGATGCCGCCTATCAGGTGCCGAACGACGTCTGGAAGCCGCTGATCGAAACGGCGCGAAAGAAGGCGCCGGAATGCTTCTTTGCCGCGGAGACCCTGGGCTGCCGGGTCGACCAGACCATGGCGCTGAAGGGTGCCGGATTCGACTATCTGTTCAACAGCTCGAAATGGTGGGATTTCCACCAGAACTGGGTGCTCGATCAGTACGAGATGTTCCGCCAGGTCGGTCCGACCATCGCCTTTCCGGAAAGCCACGACACCGACCGGCTGATCAACGAGCTGGGCACGCGCGAGCCGCCGGAAGTCGAACGGCAGTACAAGTTCTGGTACCTGTTCTCGTCGATCTTTTCGGCCGGCGTCATGACCACCATGGGTTTCGAGTACGGCTTCGACAAGCGCCTGCACGTGGTGCACACCCAGGCGAACGAATGGGACGAGCAGTACGAGCGGCGCCTGATCGACATCACCGAGTTCATCGCCGGGGTCAACAAGATGAAGGCCGAGACGCCGACGCTGAATGTCGAAGGCCATCAGCGGCTGGTCTACGGCCATGACGGTCCGGTCGTCTCCCTGGTCCGTTTCGATGCGCCCGACGCGCACAACGCCAAGGCGGCGACGGTCAGCGTCATCAACCCGGACATCTGGCAGACCCATACCATGCATGGCGGGCTGGTCACCAATGGCGACCCCGGCCGCTTCGCTCCGTTCAAGGAGATCACCCCAAGCGACGAGAACGAGACGCTTGAGGGCGGCCGCGACATCCGTGTCGACCGCCGGGCGCTGCGGATTTTCAACTCAAAGTGATCGTAGGGGTCGGCCTGGGGGAGCGCGGCCCCAGATCGGCCTCGGCAAGCAGCGACAAAAAATCCCCGTCTCGGGCGCGAGGCGGGGATTTTCTTTTGTCCGGCTTTGTCCGGCTTTGTCCGGCCCGGCGGCGGCGCTATTCCTCGTCCTGCGGCTCGGCTTCGGCGGCCGCGCGCTCCCGATCCTCCTTGCCCTTGGCTTCGGGATCGCGATCGACCAGCTCGATCACCGCCATCGGCGCGGCATCGCCATAGCGGAAGCCGGCCTTCAGCACCCGCGTATAGCCGCCGGGGCGGCTGCGATAGCGCTCGGCCAGCGGGCCGAACAGCTTGGCCACCATCGCCTCGTCGCGCAGCCGGGCAATGGCCAGGCGCCGGTTGTGGAGCCCGCCCTTTTTGCCGAGCGTGATCAGCCGGTCGACCACGCTGCGCAGGTCCTTCGCCTTCGGAAGGGTGGTCTTGATCTGCTCGTGCCGGATCAGCGCGGCGGCCATGTTGGCGAACATGGCGGTGCGATGGCTGGTGGTGCGGTTGAGCTTCCGCCCGCGGACCGCGTGACGCATTCTATCCCTCCTTCGGCTATGGGCCCCATTCGCGCGGCCCGGATAGATGGACCCCGCCGCTCTATCGCCTCTGCGGCGACGACACGGGCGGGGGGACCGGTCAGTCCCGGTCTGAAAGTGCTTGAGAGCCTGGTGTTGAAAGCCGTCAGTACGGCTCTTCCAGCTTCTTGACGAGGTCCTCGATGTTTTCCGGCGGCCAGTTCGGGATCTCCATGCCGAGGTGCAGGCCCATCTGCGACAGGACCTCCTTGATCTCGTTCAGGGATTTCCGGCCGAAATTCGGCGTCCGGAGCATCTCGGCCTCGGTCTTCTGAACGAGATCGCCGATATAGACGATGTTGTCGTTCTTCAGGCAGTTGGCCGAGCGGACCGACAGTTCCAGCTCGTCGACCTTGCGCAGCAGGTTCTTGTTGAACGGCATCTCCTCGCTGATTTCGTCGCGGCGCTCGAGATGCGGTTCCTCGAAATTCACAAAGAGCTGCAGCTGGTCCTGGAGGATGCGGGCGGCGAGCGCCAGCGCGTCCTCGGGCGAGACCGTGGCATTGGTCTCGACGCTCATCGACAGCTTGTCATAGTCGGTAACCTGGCCGACGCGGGCGTTCTCGACATTGTACGAGACCTTGCGCACCGGGCTGTAAAGCGCATCGACCGGGATCAGGCCGATCGGCGCGTCCTCCGGCCGGTTCTGAACCGCCGGGACATAGCCTTTCCCGGTATTGACCGTCATCTCCATGTTCAGCCGGGCGCCATGGTCCAGCGTGCAGATCACCAGGTCGGGGTCCATGACCTCGATATCGGCACCGGTGATGATCTGGGAGGCGGTGACCGGTCCCGGCCCCTCGGCATGCAGGCGCATCCGCCGGGGTCCTTCGGCATGCATCCGCAGGGAGAGCGTCTTGACATTGAGAACGATGTCGGTCACATCCTCTCGCACGCCCTGCAGCGACGAGAATTCGTGCAGAACACCGTCGATCTGGATCGACGTCACCGCCGCACCCTGAAGCGACGACAACAGGATGCGCCGCAGGGCATTGCCGAGTGTCAGGCCGAAGCCCCGCTCCAACGGCTGGGCGATGATCGTCGCCTTGCGCCGCGGGTCGTCGCCCGTCTGGATGTCGAGCGAGGCGGGCTTGATCAGTTCCTGCCAATTCTTTTGAATCAAGGCTGATCACCTTCCGTTCGGCGGCGGGCTGTGCGAGGCGGGCGCCTGATGAAACCAGTCGCTGCCACCTGATTGCCGCCGTCCTCTTTCTGTCGATAAGGTTGGTCTCCCGCCCGGGCGGCCGGGGCGGAGCTGCCGCCACGCCGTCACGACACCGGATCAGACCCGGCGCTTCTTGCGAGGCCGCACGCCATTGTGGGGAATGGGCGTCACGTCGCGGATCGAGCTGATCTGAAAGCCGATCGCCTGCAACGCTCTGAGAGCGGACTCCCGGCCCGAGCCGGGGCCTTTGACATTGATGTCGAGGGTCCGCATGCCGTGCTCCTGCGCCTTCCGCCCGGCATCCTCGGCCGCCATCTGTGCGGCATAGGGAGTCGACTTGCGGCTGCCCTTGAAGCCCATCATCCCGGCGCTTGACCAGGAGATCGCGTTCCCCTGGGCGTCGGTGATGGTGATCATGGTGTTATTGAAGCTGGCGGCGACATGCGCGACGCCGGAGGTGATGTTCTTGCGCTCGCGCCGCCTGAGACGCTGCGCAGCCGCTGCTGGAGCCTTGGCCATCTGTTACCCGCTTATTGTCGTGTCCTGCCCCCGGCGGGGATGTTGCTGTTATTTCTTCTTGCCGGCGATCGGCTTTGCGGGACCCTTGCGGGTTCGCGCATTGGTGTGGGTCCGCTGACCGCGGACCGGCAGACTCTTGCGGTGGCGCAGGCCGCGATAGCAGGCCATGTCCATCAGCCGCTTGATGTTCATCGCAGTCTCGCGGCGGAGGTCGCCCTCCACCGTGTAGGCGGAGTCGATGGCCTCACGGATCCGGACGATCTCGTCCTCGGTGAGCTGGTTCACCCGCCGTTCCGGGGGAATGGCAAGTTTGGCACAGACCTGGCTTGCCGTCGTCCGCCCGATGCCGTGAATATAGGTGAGAGCAATACTGACCGGCTTGCCCGTCGGGATATTCACGCCAGAAATACGCGCCAAAGCTCGTCTCCCACTGCTTGTTGACCCGGCCTGAAGGGTCCCTTGTGCCAAAACACGTGAAGCGCGTTCCGCCGCTCCCGGAAGCGCCTCAACACCCGCGATCATGCACCGCGCCCCATATAGGGTCGCCCAGCCTTGACAAGAAGACCCGGATTGATAGGCGAACCGCCAGCGCGGGTCAAGCCGCCGAAGCGCCCCGACCTTGCCCCGCCCCGTCTGTACGCGCCGGACACGACCGCGCGGCACGTACGCGCGACGGCGCGGCGTACGCGTACGCTACCCTTTTCGTCCGCGCAGCTTCGCCTTTTTGATCAGCCCCTCATATTGGTGGGCGAGCAAGTGCGAGTGGATCTGCGCCACGGTGTCCATCGTGACCGTCACGACGATCAGCAGGCTGGTGCCGCCGAAATAGAACGGCACGGCATATTGCGAGATCAGGATTTCCGGCAGCAGGCAAACCGCCCCCAGATAGGCTGCACCCACGGCCGTCAGCCTGGTCAGGACATAGTCCAGATAATCGGCGGTATTCTTGCCGGGCCGAATGCCGGGGATGAACCCGCCATATTTCTTGAGGTTGTCGGCCGTTTCCTGCGGGTTGAAGACGATCGCCGTGTAGAAGAAGCAAAAGAACACGATCAGCCCGACGTACAGCGCCATATAGAGCGGCTGGCCATGCCCGATATAGGCCGCCAGGGTGGCCAGGATGCCGGTTCCCTCCTGCCCGGAAAAGCCGATCAGCGTCGTCGGCAGCAGCAGCAGCGAGGAGGCGAAGATCGGCGGGATGACGCCCGCGGTGTTCAGCTTCAGCGGCAGGTGCGACGATTCGCCGCCGAACATGCGCTGCCCGACCTGTCGCTTCGGGTACTGCACGATCAACCGGCGCTGCGCCCGCTCCATGAAGACGATGAAGGTGATCACCGCCACCGCCATGATCAGCATCACCACGATGGTGAAGGTGGCCAGTGCGCCCGTGCGCCCGAGCTCCAGGGTCTGGACCAGCGCACTGGGCAGCTCGGCGACGATGCCGGCGAAGATGATCAGCGAAATGCCGTTGCCGACGCCGCGGGCGGTGATCTGCTCGCCCAGCCACATCAGGAAGATGGTGCCGCCGACAATGGTGATGACCGTCGAGATGCGGAAGAACATTCCGGGTTCGATAACCGCGCCATCAAGCCCCTCAAGCCCGACAGCCAGCCCGTACGCTTGAACCGTTGCGAGCAGTACGGTGCCGTACCGCGTGTATTGATTGATTTTCTTCCGGCCGGTCTCGCCCTCCTTCTTCAGCTGCTCCAGAGTCGGCGAGACTGCCGTCATCAGCTGCATGATGATGGAGGCCGAGATATACGGCATGATGTTGAGGGCGAAGATGGTCATCCGGCTGAGCGCGCCGCCGGCGAACAGGTCCAGCATGCCGAGCATGCCGCCGCCCTGGCCCTCGAAAAACCGTGCCAGGGCATCCGGATCGATTCCGGGGACGGGGATATAGGTGCCGATCCGGTAGATGATCAGCGCCCCGAGGGTGAACAGAATCCGTTTTTTCAGCTCCGTCGCCTTGGCGAAGGAGCCGAAGTTGAAGTTCGCAGCGAGCTGTTCGGCGGCGGATGCCATCGCGACCTCGATTGCCGGCGCACCCGCCACCGGGCTCGGGCCCGGAAGGCGGGGATCGGGATAAGGTTTACTTAGGCAGCGCCCTCGGACTCCGCAGTCACAGCTGCACCGGGGCCGGTCACGGTTACTTGACCGCCGGCCTGTTCGACCAGGGTCAGGGCCGCGCGCGAGGCGCCGGCGACGCTGATGGCGATCCGGCTCGTCAGCGCGCCCTTGGCCAGCAGGCGGATGCCGTGGCGCCCGGCTTCGACCAGGCCCGCCCCTTCCAGGACGGCCGTATCGATCGGCTGTTCGGGATCGATCTTGCCAGCATCGATCGCCTTCTGGATACGGCCGAGATTGACGATGCCATAGTCCTTGCGGAACAGGGCATTGTTAAAGCCGCGCTTCGGCAGCCGCCGGTAAAGCGGCATCTGGCCGCCTTCGAAGCCCTGCAGGGCGACGCCGGTACGGCTGGTCTGGCCCTTGACGCCGCGGCCGGCGGTCTTCCCCTTGCCGGAGCCGATGCCGCGTCCCACCCGCATGCGCCGCTTGCGCGCGCCGGGATTGTCTCGGAGTTCGTTCAGCTTCATGGTCGCGGTTCCCAAGCCCCTGCCGGCGGTTCAGTCGTCGACCGGCTCGACCTTGATCAGGTGCCGGACGCCATCGATCATCCCGCGAACCGCCGGCGTGTCCGGCAGGACGCGGCTGCGGTGCATCTTGTTGAGCCCCAGGCCGACCAGGGTCGCCCGCTGATAGGCCTTGCGGCCGATCGGGCTGCCGGTCTGGGTCACCCGAACCCGCTTTTCCGCGCCGGCGGCCGGATCATCCCCGGCATGCGCGGTCGCCGCGGTTCCACCATGCTCAGCCATGCGAGGCCTCCCGCTGCTCCGGCGGGGCCTCGACCACGCCCGGCGTGTCGCGGCGCCCGATCAACTCGCTGACCCGCTTGCCCCGCCGCTGCGCGACCAGGCGCGGCCCTTCGATCCGTTTCAGCCCATCAAAGGCGGCCTTGACCATATTGTGCGGGTTGGCGGTGCCCACGGACTTGGCCACCACATCCGCCACGCCCAGCGCCTCGAAGATCGCCCGCATCGGACCGCCCGCGATGATGCCGGTGCCGATCGGCGCGGCCCGCAGGATCACCCGGCCGGCGCCGAAATGACCGGCGATGTCATGGTGCAGGGTCCGCCCTTCGCGAAGCGGCACGCGGATCATGGTGCGCTTGGCCTGATCGGTCGCCTTGCGGATCGCCTCCGGCACCTCGCGCGCCTTGCCGGTGCCGAATCCGACCCGGCCACGGCCATCGCCGGCCACGACCAGAGCCGCAAAGCCGAAGCGCCGGCCGCCTTTTACCACCTTCGCGACGCGGTTGATGCTGACGAGCTTTTCGACCAGCTCGCTTTCTTCCCGCGATCCACGTTCTTCCTTCGGGCCCCGTGCCATGCTCTTCGACCTCTACCGTCTAAAAGTCCAGTCCGCTTTCCCGGGCCGCATCGGCCAGGGCCTTGATGCGGCCGTGATACAGATACTGGCCACGATCGAACACAACCTGCTTGACGCCGGCCGCCAGCGCCCGTTCGGCCAACAGCTTGCCGACGGCCTTGGCCCCCTCGGTCGTCGACCCGTTCTTCAGCGTCTCCCGCAAATCCTTGTCCAGGGTCGAGGCCGCGGCAAGCGTATGGCCGTGCGCATCATCGATGACCTGGGCATAGATCTGCTTGTTCGAGCGAAACACCGACAGCCTCGAGCGCCCGGCAGCCAGCCGGCGCAGCTTGCTGCGGTTACGCATCTGCCGGCGCTGGCGCAATGCATCTCGTTTCAGCATGGCCTACTTCTTCTTGCCTTCTTTGCGCAGGATGGTTTCGCCTTCGTACTTGATGCCCTTGCCCTTGTAAGGCTCGGGCGGCCGCAGACCGCGGATCTTGGCAGCGATCTGTCCGACTTCCTGCTTGTCGTAACCGCTGATGGCGATCAGCGTCGGCCTTTCGCATTTCATCGTCACACCCGGCGGAATGGGATAGCGGATCGGGTGGCTGTAGCCCAGCTGCAGCACCAGCTCCTGCCCCTCCACCGCCGCCCGATAGCCGACGCCGTTGACCTCCAGCACCCGGGTGAACCCCTTGCTGACGCCCAGAACCATATTGTTGATCCGGGTGCGCGTGGTCGCCCACATATTCCGCGAGAACTTGTTGTCGTAACGCGGCTTGACGGTGATGCGACTGTCTTCCATCGACACGTCGACCTGGTCGACCACCGTCATCGCCAGCTCGCCGAGCTTGCCTTTGACCGAAATATCCCGCCCCTCCAGGTTCACCTGGACGTCTTTCGGAATCTCGATCGGATGCTTGCCAATCCGCGACATGGACGCCGCCCCGCTCTCGTTCTCGCCGCAGCCGCCCGCCCGGGCGGCGCCGCTTTCCTAGAAAACCTCACAGAGGATCTCGCCGCCGACATTGGCGGCCCGCGCCTCCGCATCCGACATGACGCCGCGCGGCGTCGACAGGATCTTGATGCCCAGCCCGTTGTAATAGCGCGGCAGGTCCTTGATCTTCGAGTAGACCCGCCGGCCCGGGGTCGAGACCCGGTCGATGCGCCGGATGACCGGCTGGCCGTCATGGTATTTCAACTCCACCCGCAGGCCGCGCACGCCCGGCCGCTCCTCGAACGTCTCATAGCCACGAATGAAACCCTCGCGCTTCAGGACTTCAAGGACATTCGAGCGCAGCTTCGAGGCGGGGCTGACGACCGACACCTTCCCGGCACGCTGTCCATTCCGGATCCGCGACAGCAAATCCCCCAACGGGTCGCTCAGGGACATCGTTTCCCGTCTCCTTTACCAGCTCGATTTTGTCAGGCCGGGAATCTGGCCTCGCGAGCCCAGTTCACGCAACGCCACGCGACTGAGCTTGAAGCGGCGGTAGAAGCCGCGCGGCCGTCCGCTCAGTTCGCACCGGTTGCGCAGGCGCGTCTTGGATGAGTTTCTCGGCATTTCCGCCAGCTTCAACCGGGCCGCAAAGCGCTCTTCGGCCGGCAAATGCCGGTCCTCCGCCATCGCCTTCAGCCGGTTGCGTTTCGCCGCCTTGCGCGCCACCATGCGCGCCCGCCGGTCATTGTTCTCGATCGTGCCTTTCTTGGCCATAATCGCATCTCCTCCCGGCAGTCTAGGTGACGAACGGGATATCGAAGCCGCGCAGGAGCGCCTTTGCTTCCGCATCGGTTTTCGCGGTGGTCACCAGGATGATGTCCAAGCCCCGGATTTCGTCGATCTTGTCGTATTCGATTTCCGGAAAGATGATCTGCTCTTTCACGCCCATCGAAAAATTGCCCCGACCATCGAAGCTCTTGCTCGAAACGCCGCGAAAATCGCGGATTCGGGGAAGCGCAATGGTGACCAGCCGATCGAGAAACTCGTACATCCGCTCCCGCCTCAGCGTCACCTTGACGCCGATCGGCATGCCCTGGCGCAGCTTGTAGGTCGCGATCGCCCGCTTCGCCCGGGTGATGATCGGTTTCTGGCCGGCGATCACCGCCATTTCCTGCGCCGCCGTGCTCACCTTCTTGGAGTCGGCCACCCCTTCACCCACGCCCATATTGAGCACGATCTTGTCCAGCCGCGGCACCTGCAAGGCATTGCGGTAGCCGAACTGTTCCATCAGCGCCGGGCGGATCTTGTCCTCGAATTGCGTCTTCAGCCTTGGCATTGCCGCCCTCACCGATCGATGATCTCGCCGGAGCGCTTGGCCACGCGCACTTTGCGGCCATCCTCCAGCGTCTTGTAGCCGACCCGGGTCGGCCGGTCGCTGGCCGGGTCGATATGGGCCACGTTCGAGACGTGGATCGGCGCCTCTTTCTCGACGATACCGCCGCTGCCGGCCTGCGAGGGCCGGGTATGGCGCTTGACGATGTTGACGCCCTGCACGATGACCCGGCTTTCCATGGGCATGACCTTCAGCACGTCGCCGCGCTTGCCGCGGTCGCGCCCGGTCAGCACCTCGACCCGATCGCCCTTCTTGATCCGGAGCTTCGGCCGGACCCGCTTTTCCGGGGTCTTGGTCGCCATCACAGCACCTCCGGCGCCAGGCTGATGATCTTCATGTACCGCTTGGCCCGCAGTTCGCGGGTCACCGGCCCGAAAATCCGAGTGCCGATCGGCTCGCCCTGCTTGTTGATGAGCACCGCCGCGTTCTTGTCGAAGCGGATGGCGGTGCCGTCGAGCCGGCGGATCTCCTTCGCGGTCCGCACGATCACCGCCCGCAGCACATCGCCCTTTTTGACGCGGCCGCGCGGGATGGCGTCCTTGACCGAGACGACGATCACGTCGCCGACCCCGGCCACCTTGCGCCCCGAGCCGCCGAGCACCTTGATGCACTGCACGCGCCGCGCCCCGGAATTGTCGGCCACGTCCAGATTGGTCTGCATTTGGATCATGCCGACTCTCCTGCCTGGGCGGTGGCCTCGCCCTCGCCGCTGCCGCCGCCGGTCGCGAAACCGGCCATCGCGTCGCCGCCCGGGACCTGCTCCTTCAGCACTTCCCAGCGTTTGCGCTTCGAATAGGGCCGCGATTCGATGATCTGCACGAGGTCGCCGGTCTTGAACCGGTTTTCCGCGTCATGCGCCAGGAACCGCTTCGTTCGCTTGATGAATTTCTTGTAGACGGGATCCATGATCTGGCGCTCGACAAGCACGGTCACCGTCTTGTCCGTCTTGTCCGAGACTACCCGTCCCGTCAGTATCCGGCGCGGCATGACTTTCGCCCTTCCCTCGTCTTATGCCTGGGCGGCGGCCGCAGACCGGCGCCGCTCCGTCATCACGGTCTTGATGCGGGCGATATCGCGCCGGACTTCCCGGACCCGCGCAGTGTTCTCCAGCTGGCCGCTCGCCTTCTGGAAGCGGAGGTTGAAGCGCTCCTTGCGCAGGCGGATCAGTTCCTCGCCCAGCTCGTCCTCGCTCTTGGCCCGCAATTCCTCGGCTGTCATCCCTGCACCTCCTCCGCCATCCGGGTGACGAAGCGCGTCTCCAGCGGCAGCTTGGCGGCAGCGAGCTCGAAGGCCCGCTTGGCCAAGTCCGGCGGCACGCCGTCCAGCTCGAACATGATCCGTCCCGGCTTCACCCGGCATACCCAGTATTCCGGCGATCCCTTGCCCTTGCCCATGCGCACCTCGGCCGGCTTGGTCGAGACCGGCACATCGGGGAAGATGCGGATCCAGACCCGGCCCTGGCGGCGGATATGGCGGGTGATGGCACGCCGCGCCGCCTCGATCTGCCGGGCCGTCACCCGCGCCGGAGCCTGCGCCTTCAGCCCATAGGCGCCGAAATTCAACGCCGTCCCGCCCTTGGCGGCACCGTGAATTCGGCCCTTATGCTGCTTGCGGAATTTCGTGCGTTTCGGACTCAGCATCGCTCACATTCCCAACCGCCACTCGACCGGCCTGCCGCCTGTCACTGCCCGCCGCGCCCACCGCCGCCGCCGCCGCCACCGCCGCCCTGCTCCGACAGCCGCTTGTCCTGGGCCATCGGGTCGTGCGCCATGATCTCGCCCTTGAACACCCAGACCTTGACGCCGCAGGTGCCATAGGTGGTCTTCGCCGCCGCCGTGCCGTAATCGATATCGCCGCGGAGCGTGTGCAGCGGCACCCGCCCCTCGCGGTACCATTCCGTCCGGGCGATCTCCGCCCCGCCGAGCCGGCCGGCGCAGTTGATCCGGATGCCCTGGGCGCCGAGGCGCATGGCATTCTGCACCGCGCGCTTCATGGCGCGCCGGAAGGCCACCCGCCGCTCCAGCTGGTTGGCGATATTCTCGGCCACCAGCCGGGCGTCGATCTCGGGCTTGCGGATCTCGACGATATTCAGGCTGACTTCGCCGCCGGTCATCTTGGCGAGTTCGGCGCGAAGCTTTTCGATATCGGCGCCCTTCTTGCCGATCACAACACCCGGCCGCGCGGTATGTATGGTGACCCGCGCCCGCTTGGCCGGCCGTTCGATGACGATGCGGCTGATCCCGGCCTGGGCCAGCCGCTTGTGCAGGAAGGCCCGGATCCGCAAATCCTCATGCAGCTGGTCGGCATAGTCCTTGCCGGCGAACCAGCGGGAATCCCAGGTGCGGTTGATGCCGACCCGGAACCCGATCGGGTTGATCTTGTGACCCATGGCTTCAGTCCATCTCCGCCCGTTCCCGCACGATCACCGTCAGGTTCGACCACGGTTTCTGCAAACGCCCCACCCGGCCGCGCGCCCGCGCCCGGAACCGCTTCATCACCAGACTCTTGCCGACAAAGGCCTCGGCGACATACAGGCTGTCGACATCCATCTGATGGTTGTTCTCGGCATTGGCGATGGCCGACTGCAGCACCTTTTTGACGTCGCCGGCCACCCGCCGCGGCGAGAAACTCAGCTCCGCCAGCGCCGCGGTCGCGCTCTTACCGCGAATGGCCTGCGCCAAGAGATTGAGCTTGCGCGGGCTGGAGCGGATCAGCCGGCCGAAGGCCATGGCCTCATCTTCCGCCAGGCGCGGTTCCGCCTTGGGCTTGCCCATCGGGCTTATCTCCTCTTCGCCTTCTTGTCGGCGGCGTGGCCGTAATAGGTGCGGGTCGGCGCGAACTCGCCGAATTTGTGGCCGACCATGTTCTCGGTCACCAGCACGGGCAGGAACTTGTGCCCGTTATGGACGCCGAAGGTCAGGCCGACGAATTGCGGCAGAATGGTCGAGCGCCGCGACCACGTCTTGATCACCTCGTTGCGCCCGGAATTCCGGGCGTTTTCGGCCTTCTTGAGAAGGAAGCCGTCGACGAACGGCCCTTTCCAGACTGAACGTGCCATAATCGCTCTTCCGCCTCAGGATCGCTTCTGGCGCCGGCGCAGGATCAACCGATCGCTCGGCTTCTTCCCGCGCGTCTTGCGCCCCTTGGTCGGCTTGCCCCAGGGGGTCACCGGATTACGGCCGCCCGAGGTCCGCCCCTCGCCGCCGCCATGCGGGTGGTCGATCGGGTTCATCGCCACGCCGCGCACCGACGGGCGCTTGCCGTCCCAGCGCGTCCGCCCCGCCTTGCCAAGACTGATATTCGCCTGGTCGGGGTTGGAGACCGCACCGATGCTGGCCATGCAGTCGGCCCGCACCATGCGCACCTCGCCCGAGGAGAGCTTCAGCTGGGCATAACCGACCGCCCGGCCGACCAGCTGGGCATAGGTGCCGGCCGATCGCGCAATCTGGCCGCCGCGGCCCGGCTTCAGCTCGATATTGTGGACAATGGTGCCCACCGGGATCGACTGCAGCGGCATGGCGTTGCCGGGCTTGATATCCGCCCGCTGGCCCGAGATCACCTTGTCGCCGACCCCCAGCCGCTGCGGCGCCAGAACGTAGGACAGTTCCCCGTCCTCATACCGGATCAGTGCGATGAAGGCGGTACGGTTCGGATCGTATTCCAGCCGCTCGACCGTGGCGGGCATATCGAACTTCCGCCGCTTGAAATCAACCAGGCGGTAGCGCCGCTTATGACCGCCGCCGATTCGCCGCGCGGTGATCCGCCCGGTATTGTTGCGCCCGCCTTTCTTCGTCAGGCCCTCGGTCAGCGCCTTGACCGGCTTGCCCTTGTGCAGCGCCGACCGGTCGGTCAGCACCAGCTGGCGCGTGCCAGGCGTGCGCGGATTGTACTGCTTGAGGGGCATGTCCCTTGGTCCCTCTTGTCAGATGCCCGAGGTGACGTCGATCTGCGAGCCTTCGGCCAGCGTCACGATCGCCTTCTTGCGATCGGATCGCCGGCCAGGGCGTCCCCGAAAGCGCTTGGTCTTGCCTTTCAGGCGCAGGGTGTTCACCGCCTCGACCTTGACCGAGAACAGCTTTTCGATCGCCGTCTTGATCT
>JAAAOG010000198.1 GCA_009909005.1 Alphaproteobacteria bacterium
CTCTTGGTGGCGGCCGGGAGCGGCGCGCGCTTCGGCGGCGATATCCCCAAGCAGTACCGCGACCTCGCCGGCCGGACCATCCTGCGGCGGACGGCCGAGGCCTTTCTGGGCCACCCGGCGATCTCCGGGGTGCGGGTGGTGATCAATCCGGCCCATTGCGATCTTTATGACGCGGCGGTGGCCGGGCTCGACCTGCCGGAGCCGGTGGCGGGCGGCGCCACCCGCCAGGAGTCCGGCCGGCTGGGGCTGGAGGCTTTGGCCGACACGGGCGCCCCGCCGACCTTCGTTCTCATCCACGATGCCGCCCGGCCACTGGTCTCGGCCGCGACCATCGCCCGGGTGCGGGCGGCGCTCGACCGCGGGCCGGCGGCGATCGCCGCGGTGCCGGTCACCGACACCCTGAAGCGCGGCGTCGAGGACATCAGCGCCGGGACGGTCGACCGGAGCGGGCTGTGGCGGGCCCAGACGCCGCAGGGCTTCCGCTATGCCGCGATCCTGGCGGCGCACCGGTCGCTGGCCGGGCAGGGCCTGACCGACGATGCCGCCGTGGCCGAGCGGGCCGGCCTGCCGGTGGCGCTGGTCGAAGGCGATGAGGAGAACATCAAGGTGACCACCCAGGCGGATTTGGAGCGGGCGGCGCGGCTGCTCGGCGGCGGCGGTCCGGCGGCCGGTCCGGCGCTGAACGACATCCGCACCGGCAACGGCTTCGACGTCCACCGCTTCGGCCCCGGCGACCATGTGATGCTGTGCGGCGTGGCGGTGCCGCACGGCCGGGGGCTGCTGGGGCATTCCGATGCCGATGTCGGGCTGCACGCCGTCACCGATGCCCTCCTCGGCGCGCTCGGGGCCGGCGATATCGGCAGTCATTTCCCGCCGAGCGACCCGCAATGGCGCGGCGCCGACTCCGCCCTGTTCCTGCGCCATGCCGCCGGGCTGGTGGCGGCGCGCGGCGGGCGAATCGCCCATGTCGACGTGACCCTGGTGTGCCAGGCGCCGAAGATCGGCCCCCACCGCGAGGCCATGCGGGCGCGGCTGGCGGCGATCCTGGCGCTGGAGGCCGATCGGGTGAGCGTCAAGGCGACGACCACCGAGCAGCTGGGCTTCACCGGCCGCGGCGAAGGCATTGCCGCCCTCGCCTCCGCCACGATCAGGCTGCCCGGCTGATGCGGCGGCCACGGCTGATACGCCCGATGCCGGCCGGCCTGCCCTTCCGCCACCCGGCCGGGCTGCTCGCCACCTGGTTCGGCGCCGGCCTGCTGCGCGGCGCGCCGGGCACCTGGGGCTCGCTGGCCGCGCTGCCTTTTGCCGTGCTGATCGTCTGGGCGTTCGGGGAGCTCGGGCTGCTGACGGCGGCCGGGCTTGCCTTCGTCGCCGGCATCTGGGCGTCGGCGGTCGTGGCGCGGCGCAGCGGCGAAGAGGACTCACCGGCCATCGTCATCGACGAAGTGGCCGGGCAATGGCTGGCCCTGGTGCCGGTCGCCCTCGACCTCAAATACTACGCCCTGGCCTTTCTGCTGTTCCGGGCGGCCGATATTCTGAAGCCCTGGCCGGCGAACCGGGCCGACCGCCTGCGTGGGCCGGTGCGGGGCCCGGTCGGCGTCATGCTGGACGACGTCTTCGCCGGGCTCTATGCCGGACTCGCCGTCTGGCTGATCGCCCGGGCTGTCGGGTATGAAAGCTGTTTTTCCGCCAGCATTTCGGTCTTTCACTGATCCAAGCACTACATATAATGTGAGTTGATCATGCGTCGGGGCGGCGGAACGCCGGAATGGCGACCGCTTGCCGGAGGCAGGAAAGCGTGCGAGATGGCCAGTCCGATCAAGATCACAGTCAAAGGGACCGAAGAGCATCGAGAGATCCTGAATATCCAGGATGCGATGCGGCAGGTGCTCGACTTCTTCGACCTTCTTTCCGTCAGTAACGAAAAGCATGTGGTTTGGAACCTGACGAACGCGGCAACGAATTCGCCTTTCACGGTTGAGGGGGAGCCCATCGACTTGCGGACTGGCGCAAGCGCTTTTCGGTTGGTGGAACACAATATCGCCGCTGTCGAAATGGGGTTCGAGAGAATCCTTGCCGGTCAAGATTTCGGGGAATGTCTACCACGCGAAAAATTAGAGACGGCCAGGAGAATTATCAAGAGGACAACAAACAATCTTGGCTCTACTCTTTTCCAATTCAGGCATGAAAAGCAGCCAATTGAGATTTCCCGGAATATTGCCGAGCGATATATGGCGGAAATAGAAGAGAAAGAAATTTCCCTCCACAGCTATCTTTTTTCAACAACGTCGCGAAAGGAATACGGGTCTGTGGAAGGACGCATTGTGGAGTTGGGGTCTGATTATGACGAACCGGCTGTTCAGCTTCAGGAGCAGAAATCCGGCCGGATCCTCTCCTGTCGGGTCGACCCGCAGCAGCGGGACGAACTGGCACATGCCCTGAAGGCGGGCGATGTCTGGGACCGTCGCAGGGTACGAATCCGCGGCGTTCTGAATTACGATGATCGCGGGCGCATCATCAGGGTGTTCAACGGACACATCAGTCATATTGATGAAAAACGCGTTGCTGAGGAAACTTTGAAGGATCCGACTTTCACGGAAAACTTTACGACAAGGGAATATCTCGACCGGCTACGGGAAGGCGATTTTGGCTAGGGTTCCAAAGTACTATTGGGATTCCTGCCTGTGGATTGAATTGATCCAGAATCAGGATTCGATACGGTTTGCCTGTTGCAGCTATGTTATCGGGTTGGCAAGGGCTGGGAAATGTGAAGTATGGACCTCATCTTTCACACTGGCCGAGGTGTATAAGAGAAAGTGCGGCGACTCCAGAGTTGGAATCCCCGAGAAAAGTGACGAGATTTTCGAAGATTTCATTGAGCAGGATTTCATAAAAAAGGTATCTGTCGACGTGGATATTGGCAAGATTGCGCGCAGGTTGCTGCGTCGATTTCCAAAGATCGGAAAGCCGCAGGATGCCATCCATGTCGCAACGTGCCTTTGGGAAAACATCGATGAACTCCACACATTCGATCACGACAACCTGATTGCCCTGAACGGCCAGTTGGATCGATTCGACCGACAGAAGCTGAAAATCTGCCTGCCGCCATATCCGCCAACGAACGGTGACGCTCAGATATCCTTTCTGGACGCTCCGCAGGATGACGGGAAAGGATAGCTTGGACTTCTGGCCGGTTCAGACCGGCGGCACTCGCTTCGTTGAAAGGATAGCCTGATCGGATGTTGTCCTTCGTACAGATACTGGTGACGGTGGCAGTCATTTTGGCGCTGTTTCCGCGTGTGCGGCAGAAGGTGGTCGATGCGGTCGGCCGCACCTTTGCCGTTCTCTTCGCTTTCGCCCTGGTCTTTCTGGCCGTCGTCGTCCTCACACAATAGATGACGGGATCGGGCCGGGGGCCGAGACGGGCTCCACCCCCGGCGGGATTGTCGTTCAGCTCTGCGGCTGCGGCTCCGGCGCGTCGGGAGCGTCGGTCGGCTGAGCGGGCCGGCGGCGGCGTTCGGCCATGAACTGGTCGAACTCGGCCTTGTCGCGGGCGCGACGGAGCTGGTCGAGGAAGTCCTGGAATCCCTTCTGCTCCTCCTCGAGCCGCCGCAGCGTCTCCTCGCGATACTCGTCAAAGGCACTGTTGCCGCTCGGCCGGGCATGGCGGCGCCGCGCCCCGCCGCACTGCCAGCGGCCCCAGCCGCGCGGCGTGCCCTGCATCTCGCGTGACCATTGTCCCATGCGTCCGCTCCACACAAGATAGCCCAGAAGGGCGAGGCCGGCCGGCCAGAAGAGGATGAACGCGATCACCAAAAGGCCGATCCAGGCCGGCTTGCCGAGATCGTCCAGTTTCGCCGTGATGTCCATCAGGACCTCCCTCAAGGCGTCTCGAGCGAGACTGCCGCGATGTTAATGTAAATAACATTCACAAAGCTGGTCCTGCCCGTGGCCCCTGTCAAGACCCGAACCGCGCGAAAATCCGGTCACTCGGGCCGGAGGCCGAGCCCCTCCAGATAGACCAGCACGCCCGCCTCCAGCAGCTCTTCCGGCGTCATCGGCAGTTTCCGGCGGGTTCCGTCGCGGCCGAAGAGTGCGGCGATGCCGTGCGCCAGCGACCAGACATGCAGCGCGACCATCAGCGCCGGAGGCCGGCGGTCGGTCGGCAGCCGGTCGCAGACGGCGTCGGCGGCGCGGCGCAGCACGGCGAAGGCCGCATCGCCGGCCCGCGTCACCTCCTGGTGCAGGTCGGCCGGCAGGTTCGCCTCGAACATGGCGGCGTAATAGGCCGGCTCGCGGCGGGCGAAATCGAGATAGGCGCGGCCGAGGCGCTCCAGCGCGGCGAGCGGGTCGGGCGCGCCGTCGTTCCACGCCGCCTCCAGCGCTGCGGTGAAACGGTCGAAGCCCTGGGCCGCAACATCGGCCAGCAGGGCGTCGCGATCGCGGAAATGCCGGTAGGGGGCGGCGGGGCTGACCCCGGCGGCGCGGGCGGCCTCGGCAAAGGTGAAGCCGCCCGGCCCTTTCTCCCCGATCAGCCGCACCGCCGCGGCGACCAGCGCCTCGCGCAGATTGCCATGGTGATAGCTGCGGCGCCCGTCCTTGCTCCAGCTCATGTGAAAGCTTTTAACATGAGGGCATCCCGCCCGCCAGCCCCGGATCGGACGCGCGGCCGCGGCACTCTTGTGCCATTCTCTGCCGCTTGGTCCCGATCTTTCTGGCGGATGTCGGGCAAAACCACCAAGTCGATATGACCACTTGCAGGAGTGCGTACCATGTTCCCCGATCCGCTGCTCGACAAGGCCGCCGCGCTGCTCGACGCGATGAAGCGGCAGAGGACGCGGCTGGCGATCGCCGAGAGCTGCACCGGCGGCCTGATCGCCGGCTGCGTCACCGAGATCGCCGGCTCCTCGGTGGTCTTCGACCGCGGCTTCGTCACCTATTCCAACGAGGCCAAGGCCGAGATCCTCGGCGTGCCGGAGGAGCTGCTGGCCACGCTGGGCGCGGTCAGTGCCGAGGTCGCCGGGGCGATGGTCGCCGGGGCGCTGGCGCGCTCGCCGGCCGGCCTCGCCCTGTCGGTGACCGGCGTGTCCGGGCCCGGGGGCGGCAGCAAGGAAAAGCCGGTCGGCACGGTGTTCATGGCCGTGGCCCGGCGCGGCGAGACGCCGGCGGCCCATCGCTTCCAGCTCGCCGGCGACCGCACGGCCGTACGCCTCGCCACGGTCGACCGGGCGCTCGACCTGCTGCTCGAGCGTGCCGGGGCCGCCTGAGCCGCCGCCGGCCTTCGCCACCTTCCTCGGCGTCGACTTCAGCGCGGCGAAAGATGGCGGCCGGCGCACCTGGATCGCTGAAGCCGTGCCGAGGCCCGACGGCGGCCTGGCGGTGAGCTGTCTGCAGCGCGCCGCCGACCTGCCGGACAGCGGGCCGGACCCGGCCGCATTCCTGCCGGCGCTTGCCGCCCATCTCCTGGGCCGCGACAATGCCCTGGCCGGGCTGGACTTTCCCTTCACCCTGCCCGAAGCGCTGATGCCGGAGCCGGACTGGCCGGCCTTCGCCGCCGGCTTTGCCGCGCGCTTCCCCGATCCGGACCGCTTCCGCCGCGCCTGTACGTCCGCCACCGGCGGCCGGGAGCTGAAGCGCCGCTGCGACCGGGAGGCCCGGACACCTTTCGCCGCCTATAATCTCCGCCTGTACCGGCAGAGCTGGTGGGGCATCGCCCGCCTGCTGGCGCCGCTGGCTGCCGACCCGCGGGTCAGCGTGCTGCCGATGCAGGTGCGCGCCGGCGCCACCGTCTCGCTTGCCGAGATCTGCCCGGCCTCGACCCTGAAGCAGCTGGGCCTGTCCGGCAGTTACAAGGGCAGGACCGAGGCCAAGGCCGCGCAGCGGGCCGCCATTCTCGCCCGGCTGGGCGCCGCGGGCCTGGCTTTGTCCGCGGCGCATGGGCAGACGGCGCTGGACGATCGCGGCGGCGATGCGCTCGACGCGCTGATCGCCTGCACCGCCGCCTGGCGGACGGCCCATGCCTGTCCCCAGGCGCTGTTCGCCTGCCGCGACGAGACCGACCGCCGCGAAGGGCGGGTGTACGTCTAGCGGGCCCGCCCGGCAGCCCGGCAGCCGCGCTGCCGATGCCCGGCGCGGCTGCAAGCGAGTCGCAATCGCTGACAATTGTGCGGAAATCGTTGCCAGGGGCAATATTTCCGGCGATCAGGCATTGACCTGAGTCGTCCCATGACTCATGGTGGCGGCCGTGAAACACGCGCAAGAAATGGCCCGGCTGCCGCTCGACGAAATCCACCTGGGTGACTGTGTCGCCCTGATGGCCGACCTGCCGCCGGGCTCGGTGGACTGTATCTTCGCCGACCCGCCCTATAATCTCCAGCTTGGCGGCGAGCTCCGTCGGCCCAACAACAGCCGCGTCGACGGGGTCGAGGCCGCCTGGGACCAGTTCGACACGCTCACCGCCTATGACGATTTCAGCCGCGCCTGGCTGAGCGAGGCCCGGCGGGTGCTGAAGCCGGACGGCACGCTGTGGGTGATCGGCACCTATCACAACATCTTCCGGGTCGGTTCATTGCTGCAGGACCTCGGCTATTGGATCCTCAACGACGTCGTCTGGCTGAAGTCCAACCCGATGCCGAATTTCCGCGGCACCCGTTTTACCAATGCGCATGAGACGCTGATCTGGGCGGCGCGCTCTGCCGACAGCCGCTACACCTTCAATTATGAGGCGATGAAGAACCTGAACGACGATCTGCAGATGCGCAGCGACTGGTTCCTGCCGCTGTGCTGCGGGCCCGAGCGGCTGAAAGGGGAGGACGGCCGCAAGGCCCACCCGACCCAGAAGCCGGAGGCCCTGCTCTACCGGATCGTCGTCGCGTCCACCGACCCGGGACAGGTGATCCTCGACCCCTTTGTCGGCAGCGGCACCACCGCCGCGGTCGCCCGGCGGCTCGGCCGGCACTTCATCGGCCTGGAGAGCGACCCGGGCTATGTCGCCCTCGCCCGCCAGCGCCTGGCGGCGATCCCGGAGACGACGGACCCGGCGGCGCTGGCCGGCGAGGCGAGGCGCAAGGCTGCACGCATTCCCTTCGGCTGGCTGCTGGAGCACGGCCTGCTGCGCCCCGGCGACCCGCTGTTCGACCCGCAGCGCCGCTTCGTCGCCAAGGTGCGGGCCGACGGCACCCTGGTCGCCTCCAACCATCTCGGCGACCATCGCGGCTCGATCCACCGCGTCGCCGCCGCGCTGCTCGGCGCCCCCAGCTGCAATGGCTGGACCTTCTGGCATTATGAGGCCGGACGCGGCAAGCTGGCGCCGATCGATGCGCTGCGCGAGCAGGTGCGTGCGACGCTGCAATAGCCGTCACAGGTCGAACCCTTGCCCCAACCGGAGACCCGAATGACGACGCGCGAGGTGCCGGCGCTGCGCCCGGTCGATTTCGATGCCGTCCGCCCCGGCGCCGATGTCCTGCTGGTTCGCGACATGGTCTTCGATGCCCATATCGGTGCGCACGGCCATGAACATGGGCAGGCGCAGCGCATCCGCATCAACATCGCCGCGGCCGTCGATCCGCCGCGCGACCCGCTGGCCGACAATCCCCGCAAGGTCGTCTCCTACGAGGCCTTTGTCGAGGCGGCTGCCGACCTGCTCGCGGACGGTCATATCATGCTGGTCGAGACCCTGGCCGAGCGCCTGGCCGGCGCCGCTCTGGCCAATCACCGGGTGCGGGCGGTGCGCATCCGCATCGAAAAGCTCGATGTGTACGCGCATTGCGCCGCCGTCGGGGTCGAGGTGGAACGCGCCCGCCGCTAGGGCGCCGTCTCTGCACGACGGCGATGGGCAACGGCCTCGCTGCGGAGCGCCCGCATCAGGGCGATGCAGGCGACGATCAGCAGCACCGACATCGGCAGTCCCGCGCTGATCGCGGCACTCTGGATCGCCTGCAGCCCGCCGGCGACGAGCAGCGTCGCGGCAACGGCCCCCTCCGACACCGCCCAGAAGACCCGCTGCGAGGTCGGCGGGTTCGGGTGGCCGCCGGACGTCACCATGTCGTCGACCAGCGAGCCCGAATCGGACGAGGTGATGAAGAACACGGCGATCAGCAGCGTCGCCAGGATTGCGGTGATCGCGCCGAACGGCAGGTCGTCCAGCAGCATGTGCAGCGAGCGGGCCGGGTTGTCCTGGATCGCGCCGGACAGCCCGCCGGCGCCGAAATGCTCGAAATAGAGCGCCGTGCCGCCGAACACCGACAGCCAGACGAAAGTCACCAGCGTCGGCACCAGCAGGACGCTGATGACGAACTCCCGGATCGTCCGGCCCTTGGAGATGCGCGCGATGAAGATGCCGACAAAGGGCGACCAGGAGATCCACCAGCCCCAATAAAACAGCGTCCAATTGGCCTGCCATTCGGTGTCGCGGCCAAGCTCCAGCCGCAGGCTCATCTGCGGCAGGTGCTGGATGTAATAGCCCAGCCCGCCGACCAGCGTTTCAAGGATGTAGACCGTCGGCCCGACGACCAGCACGAAAACCAGGATGGCCGCCGCCAGCATGATGTTGAAACGGCTGAGCCGCCGGATGCCGTGGTGCACGCCGGAAACGACCGAAATGGTCGCCACGATCGTGATCCCGATGATGATGAACAGCTGGATGCTCACCGTCTCCGGGGCACCGGCGGAGGCCGCGAGGCCGCTGTTGACCTGCATGGCGCCCAGGCCGAGCGAGGTGCCGACCCCCAGCAATGTCCCGACGGTACACAGGATGTCGACGAAATGGCCGATGGGCCCGTCGATGCGGTCGCCGATCAGCGGATGGAGGATGGAGCGCGGCCGTAGCGGAAACTTCTTGCGGAAATGGAAATAGGCCAGCGCCAGGCCGAGAATGCTGTAGATCGCCCAGGGATGCAGGCCCCAGTGAAAGAAGCTGTAGCGCACCGCGACACGCAGGGCATCGCCCGTCTCGCCGGCGCCGAAGGGCGGGTCGCCATAGTGCATAATCGGCTCGGCAACGCCCCAGAACACCAGGCCGGTGCCCATGCCGGCACTGAACAGCATGGTGAACCAGGACAGCCGGGTGAATTGCGGCCGGTCGGTGTCGGCGCCCAGCCGGATGCGCCCGAACGGGCTGGCCATCAGCCAGATGCAAAAGACCAGGAAGCCGGTGGCCGTCAGGACGTAGTACCAGCCGAGATGCTCGGAAATCCAGGACTGCGCCGCCCCGAACCAGTCGGCAGCGATCTCGGTGAATGTGCTGCCGAAGGCCACGAAGGCGATGACCACGAGAGCGGCGCCGAAGAAGACGGCCGGCTCCATGCGCGCGGTGATGCGGTCGGTGATCGGCAAGGCGGCTCCGGGGGTGTGTTGCCGGTCGGGCGAAGCGGCACAATGCAAACGGGTCTTGGCGAAAAAGGGTTCCCCCGTCTCTTCGCCACGGCCCGGCCCGGCCCGACCGGAAGCGGCTTGTCTTGCGCCCGGAATTCCGCAAGAACGTTCTGAGACGCAGACGGAAACAAGGATCGTCGGCGATGTCCGTTCGCCCCTTCGTCGAGCAGGAGCCTTATGAGCAGGGGTTCGCGCGGGTCTTCGAGAGCGAGATCATGCCCAGCCTCGGCGAGCTCGAACAGGAGCGGCTGGCGCGGCGCAAGAGCTTTTACCGGCGGCTTGCCGGATCGATCGCCGCGGTGGCCGGTGCCGTGATCCTGGCCTATGGGCTGTTTCCGACGGTATTCGTCGTGCCCTTTCTGGTGCTGATCATCGGTGCCGTGATTGCGGCCATCATGGTGCAGCGGCCGGTCAAGGCCTTTGGCGACCGGCTGCGCGCCCTGGTGATGCCGCCGGTCTGCCGGTTTTTCGGCGATCTCGACTATGAGGCCAATGCCTCGACGGGCCGGCTCGGGCTCGACCGCTTCCGGCGGGCGCATATCATCGGCAGCTATACCTCGGCCCGGATCGACGATCTTTTCGCCGGTCGCCATCGCGGCACCGGCTTCGTCATGGCCGAGGTGACGGTCAAGCGGCGGCAGCGTACCGGCAAGAACCGCTCGAACCGGACGGTGTTCCGCGGCCTGCTGTTCGAGGTCGACGTCCCCGCCGGCTTTGCCGGGCGGGTGCTGCTCGGCCGCGATGCCGGCGGCATCGGCAATGCGCTCGGCGGCTGGTTCCTCGGTTACTTCTCCGGGCTGAACCGGGTGAATTTTCCGCATGAGCGCTTCGAGTCGCTCTACGAGGTCTATGCCGACGACCCGGAAGAGGCGCAGCGCCTGATCACCCCGGACTTCGCCGACACCATGGTCGCCCTGGCCGAAGCCTATAAGGGCTCGCCGCTCAAGGCCGCCTTTTTCGAAGGGGCCTTCCTGCTTGCCCTGCCGATGCGCCGCAATCTCTTCAAGGCCGGCTCGATCTTCCGGCCGCTCGACGATTGCGCCGAGGACCTGCGGCGGGTGCTGCGTGACATCACGATCGCCCACAGGCTGATCGACTATCTGCACGGCGAGCGGCCCGGCGCCCTGGCCTGAACGCTCCGGCGCCGTCTCCCCGGAACGCCGTCCGGCTGGCAGCCCGGCCGGAATGTCCCTAGCCACGCGATCGGTATTGCCTGTCGACAAGGATCCGATCGCATGTCGCTGCCCCGAACGGCCGCACCCGCGGCCTCCGCCCTGCTCCTTCTCCGGCCCGGGACCGTGCTGGGCGAGACAGCCGGCACGCCGGCGGGTGACGCCCTGCTCGACCCGGCCACCGTCTGGGGCGCGCTGGCCACCCTGGTCATCGCCGCCCTGGCCGGCCTCGCGGTCCGGTTCGGCCGGCGTTACGGCCTGGCCCTGAACGTCGCCGGCGTCAGTCGCCGCCTGCGCCGGGCCCTGCGCGCCCTGCTCGGCAGCGATCGCCCCCCGGCCTGAGGCGACCGGCCTGAGGCGACCGGCCCGAGCCCGCCGGCCGGCGCTTCCGCCGCCGCCGGTCGCGGCCAAGTCTCGCGCCCGAATGCCGCGGGTTTCCGGATCCGGAAATTGCGCCTATGTTACGAGTCGAACCGATTGACCCGAGGCAGCCAAGGGGAAGGCCGGATGTCCGATCCGACCGAAACAGTCCGCCATCCGGAAAAGCGCAAGCGGCCCGACAATCCGATCCAGCGCAAGCCGGCCTGGATCCGCGTGAAGGCGCCGGGGTCCAGCGGCTATCAGGATTTGCGCCGGATGGTCCGCCGCCGCGGGCTGAACACCGTGTGCGAGGAGGCGGCCTGCCCGAATATCGGCGAGTGCTGGTCCAAGGGCCACGCCACGGTGATGATCCTGGGCAGCGTGTGCACCCGCGCCTGCGCCTTCTGCAATGTCAGCACCGGCCGGCCCGACAAGCTCGACCCGCATGAGCCGGAGGAGGTGGCGGCGGCCTGTGCCGATCTCGGCCTGAAACACCTGGTCATCACCTCGGTCGACCGCGACGACCTTGAGGATGGCGGCGCCCGCCATTTCGCCGCGGTAATCCGGGCCGTGCGGCAGAGCACGCCGGACACGACGATCGAGGTGCTGACGCCCGACTTCATGCGCAAGCCCGGCGCGGCGGAGATCGTCATCGCGGCGGCGCCCGACGTCTTCAATCACAATATCGAGACCGTGCCGCGACTCTATGCCTCGATCCGGCCCGGCGCGCGGTACTTCACCTCGCTGCAGCTGCTGGCCCGGGTGAAGGAACACGATCCCGCGATGTTCACGAAATCCGGCCTGATGGTGGGCCTCGGCGAAACGGACGAGGAACTCTATCAGGTGATGGACGATTTGCGTGCTGCGGACGTCGATTTCCTGACCGTCGGGCAATATCTGCAGCCGACCGTCAAACATGCGGCCGTCGACCGCTTCGTGCCGCCGGATACGTTCGCCGCCTATGAGCGCGTTGCGCGCGGCAAGGGCTTCCTGATGGTCTCGGCCTCGCCGCTG
>JAAAOG010000070.1 GCA_009909005.1 Alphaproteobacteria bacterium
GCAGCCTTGACAGTCCCGCCGCGGGCTTTCTACGATGCACGCACCAAGCACGCCCTGCCGGCCGGACCATCAAACCGGCCTTTCGCCGTGAGTGAGGGGAACAAACCGCCATCGCCGCTCGGCCAACTCGACGAGAAGCTGCGCCTGGCCCGTGCCAAAAGGCAGGGGAGGGAGCGCGGCAGATCGGATGACGGGCTGGGTATCGGCATGCGGATTTCCGTCGAATTGGCCGCCGCCATTGGTGTCGGCACGGCGATCGGTATTGGTCTGGATCACTGGTGGGGAACGTCGCCTTGGTTGCTGATCGTCTTCTTTCTTGTTGGGTGCGTCGCTGCCTTTCTCAACGTTTACCGGGGCGCCCAGGAGTTCGAGAAGGAACGCGAAGCGCGCAAAGAAGCCGACAAGGAACGAAAACAAAACGAGTGAGACAGGAAGGTCGCCGTGGCGTCGCCGTTAGATCAGTTTGAGATCCAGCCGATTGTGCCGATCACCGTGGGCGGCATCGACTTGTCGTTCACCAACTCGTCGCTTTTCATGGTCATTGTTGTTATTTTGGTGACCATGCTGCTGAACTATTCGATGAGAGGCCGCGCTCTGGTTCCGTCGAGATGGCAGTCTCTCGCCGAGATATTCTATGAGACGATAGCGGACATGGTGCGTGACAATGTCGGAACGGGCGGCCGTCAATACTTCCCATTCATTTTCACACTATTTATGTTCGTGCTCAGTTGCAACCTTATCGGGATGGTGCCCGGCTCATTTACAGTGACTAGCCATATCATTGTAACTTTCGGATTGGCAATTGTGGTTTTTATCGGTGTAACGGTTATTGCTATTGCCAAGCACGGCTCCGCTTTCCTCCGATTGTTCTTTCCGCACGGTGCACCATGGTGGACAGGTATCGTGCTCATACCGGTGGAGCTGGTCTCCTACCTTTCCAGACCCATCACCTTGTCCGTACGTCTCTTTGCAAACATGACCGTCGGACACGTGCTGCTGAAGGTCGTGGCTGGGTTCATCGCGCCGCTCGGTATCGCTCTTGGTGTGATCCCATTGGCCGGGCTGGTGGCGATTACGGCACTGGAGTTCCTGATTGCCGTTATCCAGGCGTATGTCTTCACCGTACTCACTTGCGTCTATCTGCACGAAGCCCTTCACCTTCACTGACGGTCTAACCTGCGGTTGGTGCGCGGGTGGGTACCCTCCCTTGCACGGCTGGTCGAAAACGCAGCCAAACAGCTGAAAGGAAGCGAAAATGGAAGCGGATGCTGCTCGTTTCATTGGTGCCGGTCTGGCAGCTATCGGTATGATCGGTGCCGGCCTCGGGGTCGGCAATGTCTGGGCAAGCTATTTCCAGGCAATTGCCCGGAACCCGGCCGCCAAGGAAGACATCGGCGCCAGCGTCTTTATCGGGTTTGCCGTGACGGAAGCTATCGCGCTGTTCGCGCTGATTATCGGACTGATCGCCTTGTTCGTTTGATCTGCAGCACGCTGCCGGGGCCGGCTGCCTCTCTCCCGGTTCTGCCCGCAGCCGGCCGCAACGACTCGTTGTGACCCAGACGACCGTTTCGGGGACTCCGCGATGCCGCAGTTGGATCTGACCACATTCCCCAGCCAGCTCTTCTGGCTGGCGGTCACGTTTTACATTCTTTACAGGCTGATGTCCGGCAAGGTCCTGCCTCGGATCTCGGACGTGCTCGAGGAGCGCTCGGACCGCATCACCAATGATCTGGAACAGGCCGAGACGCTGAAGAAACAAGCCGAAGACATGATCCAGGCCTATGAAGCGGAGCTGGCTCAAGCCCGCTCCAGGGCTCAGGCGACGATCGGCGAAGTGCGACAGGAAGTCAGTGACTACGCCCAGCGCCGCCAACAGGAGGAATCGGCCCGTTGGGCCGAGAACATCGCCGAAGCCGAAGAGCGGATCGCCAAGGCCAAGACGGCAGCACAAGCCGAGCTGCGTGACATGGTTATGGATGTAAGCCACGACCTCACTGTCAAGCTGACCGGTCTGGTTCCAAATCGTACGGCCATGAGCCAGGCCGTCGACAGTGCGCTCAGGGAGCAAGGCTGATGGCCGAGGTGCACGCCGCCGAACCCGCCGAACCCGCCGAACCGGAAGCGGCCACCATCGATGTCGAGGGTGGCCAGACCGCTGCCGAGGCTCATTATGACGGC
The DNA here is from genome assembly GCA_009909005.1 of Alphaproteobacteria bacterium. GTDB lineage: Bacteria > Pseudomonadota > Alphaproteobacteria > DSM-16000 > Inquilinaceae > JAAAOG01. Next base: position 2,179 of record JAAAOG010000070.1, read on the forward strand.
CCCACCATCCCGACGGAAGTCTGGCTCCTGGTCGCCTTGGTCGTGCTGATCGCCGCGGCCTGGCGCCCGGCCAAGCGGGCGATTCTCGGGGGTCTGGATGCCAGGGCGGAAAAGATCAAAGCAGATCTGGACGAAGTGAAGCGTCTGCGGGAGGAGGCTCAGGCGACTTTGGCGACCTTCCAGCGCAAGCAACGCGACGCCATGTCGGAGGCCCAGGAAATCATCGCCCACGCGGAGCGCGATGCCGAACGGCTGCGGACCAAGGCGATGGAAGAGATCGAAGAGTCGATCAAGCGGCGCGAGGCGCTGGCTGCAGACCGGATCGCACAGGCCGAAGCCGCAGCCCTGGCCGAGGTGCGGAACACGGCCGTCGATGTCGCCATCGCCGCGTCCCGGCAGCTGATCGCATCCGAGCTCGATCGCGACAAAGCCCGCATGCTGATCGATTCGGCGATCGAGGAGTTGCCGCAGAAGCTGCACTGAGATCGCCCCCTGGCTGATTGGACGCCCCGCAGGATCGTACGTCTCGCCCGCCCCATGAACCGGCCCCGCCGCAAGCACCTGGAGGTCCTGGCCGAACTGGTACCGCCCGGGGGCAAGCGGACGGTCGATATTGGCTGCGGCGACGGTGCTCTCGTTCGCGCCCTTGCGAGACGGGGAGCGGCTGCGGTCGGCCTTGATCCCGGGCTGGAAATCCTGCGCAAGGCCGTAGCGCAGGACGGTCCCTCCTGCGGCTTTGCCGCGGCCACGGGGGAGGCACTGCCGCTGGCGGACGGCTCGGTCGATCTCGTCATCTTCTTCAACAGCCTTCACCATGTCCCGGTCGAGGGCCAGTCCCGGGCCTTGGCCGAAGCCGGCCGTATCCTCGTCAGGGACGGATGGCTGTACGTCATGGAGCCCCTGGCGGAGGGGGCGTACTTCGAGCTTGTCCGGCCGGTGGAGGATGAGACGGCCGTGCGGGCGGCCGCGTATCGCGCAGTTCGCGATGCCATCGAGACCGGCCGATTCCGCGAGGTCGTCGAACGTGAATACGACGCCCCGGTCAAACATCCCGATTTCGAAACGTTCCGGCAACGGATCATCGATGTCGACCCGGCCAGGGCCACCGCGGTGGCGGCGCTTGAGGACGCGTTGCGGGCTGGTTTCGCCGACGCGGCAGAGCCTGTCGATGACGGCTTCGGCTTCTGGCAACCCAGTCGCGTGAACCTGCTTCGCTCCGGGGGACCGTGAGCCCGACAGGCAGAGACCCGACCGGCCTGGTCGACCGATCGCAGGCGCCCGATGATTGATGTCCTGAAGAGCCTGCTGCTGCCCCCCCTCAACCTGCTCCTGCTTCTCCTGGCCGGCCTGGCCCTGCGCCGGTGGAGGGCGCGGACCGCCGCGGCGCTGCTCGCCGGCGCGATCGCGGGTCTTTACCTCCTGTCCACCGCTGTCGTCGCGAACCTGCTGGTCAGCGGTCTGGAAACCGATCCCGCACTTTCCCTCGAGTCGCTGCCTGATGGACCTCAGGCCATCGTCGTGCTGGCCGCCGGCCGTGACGATGACGCTCCGGATTTTGCCGGAGGCGATACGGTCGGGCCCTTGACGCTGGTGCGGCTGCGCTATGCCGCCATGCTGCATCGACAGAGCGGCCTGCCGATCCTGGTCGCCGGCGGCGGAACGCCGGAAGAGCAACCGACGCTGGCGGACCTTATGGCCCGGTCGCTGTCGGAGGATTTCGGGATCCCGGTCCGTTGGCGGGAGACCGGCTCTCTCAACACGGCGGAGAATGCCTTCAACAGCGCCGCGATCCTCCGCGAGGCCGGGATCAGCCGGGTTTTCCTCGTCACCCATGCCTGGCACATGCGCCGCGCAGTCTGGATTTTTCGCGTCGCGGGACTGGACCCGGTGCCGGCGCCGACGGCGTTCATCAGCGATTCCGAGCCGGTCTTCCCCGGGCAGCCCGGTGACTATATCGCCCGATCCTCCGGCCTTCTGGCGTCCACTTTCGCCCTGCACGAATGGCTGGGCCTGATCTGGTACCGGATTCGCTATGGCTGAGGGCCTGGCCTGCTCTCGACCTCCCGGCGCAGCCGCGTGATCAGCGCCTCGGTCACCAGTCCCGCGCCGTCGAGCCGGCGCACAGTACGATAGCCGGCGATGGCCATGCGGGTCCGTGCATCGGCGATGCCGTCGATCCGGCCGGCCCCGCGCCCGAGGGCTTCCAGCAGCCGCTGCGCTTCGGCAATCAGTTCCCGGCTTTCGCCATGGACGGCAGTCAGAGCCCATCCGGCATTGCCGATCGGTACCGCGACATTGGCATAGGCCTCGCTGTAGGACAGCCGGAGGCGTTCCATAGGCTGTAATTCCCCCACCGCGATGGCGACCGCCTCATGGCCTTCCTCCGTGTGCCGAAAGATCGGCCCGCCCGAGATACCGCGGCGCGTGGCGCAATCGTGATACCAGAGCGGCCCGCCCGCTTCGGGCCAGTCGCGTTCGGCCCGAATGCGGCAGAGGGGATCGGCCTGAACCGTTTCGTGCTCGGTTCCCGGATAGCCGGCCAGGGCAAGACGCGGCTCGGCCCGTGCCTCGTCGATGCCAAGGACCGCAAAGCGGAAATAGCCGTAATCTCGGCCGATGCACTCCTCAAGTTGCAGAAGTATCCAGTCTTCAGAGGCGTCGACCGTGATCGACTCGAAATAGCGTCCCCAGGCGAGGGGCCGGGCGACGGTGAAGTTTTCAAAGGAGCCGAAGCGGTTTCCTCTGCCATAATAGATGGTGTATTCATAGCGAACATTGGGATAGCGACGGGCGGTCAGGTCGAAATCGCTCAGGACGACATGCAGGGCAGACATGGCATAGCAGGGGGCGATCAGGAAACCCGTGCCGGCCTTGTCCGTCGTCGGATCGACGATCAGCACGATGCCTCCGGCCGGCGTGCCGGGCGTCCGCGGCCAGCGCTGACGATCGTCGCTTTCGAAGAGATTGGCGAGCCGGGTGGGCGCTGACCTCCCGATGTCGGCCGAAGCCTGTGCTGGAACGGCGAACAGCCCGACGAAAACCAGAACCAAAGCCCGTATTAACGCAGTCATGCTATTCTGACGCTCGTGCGTTCGACATGGCGAAGGGAAAGACAGGCAATCCCGCCTCCGCCCCGGGATCACACCCACAAAGAATGACGGAGCGCTTAAGGACCGGGTTTTGAGCATCGACAGCCTCTCCTACATCATCTGTGCGGCGGCCTATGCGGCTCTGGTGGGGCTTTTCCTCATCAATCGCCGCTGGCTCTGGCCGGATGCCCTGTTTTCTGTTGCCGCCCTGGGAACGAGTGTCTGGGCGGTCATCTGGACAACGTTCCCGCCGCAGTACAGCCCGGATGCCCATCTGGTCCGGGCTGCCGGGGAGGCCCTCCGCTTTGCCGGATGGGCCGCCGTTCTGGTCGTGCTGATTGCTGTCCACCGCAGCGGCGACAAGAGCCCCTGGCCGCTGCTCGCGGGCCGCTGGCTTGGCGGCCTGAGCGTGATCCTCGCGGGTCTCATCGGCCTGCAGCTGGCTGCCGGCTTTCTGGCCGGCGCCACCTCGCCCGACACACAGGCCATCGGAGCCGACCTCCTCTCGACAAGCCGTCTCGTCATGGCTGTGGCGGGATTGGTTCTCATTGAGAACCTTTATCGCAATGCTCACCCTGACGAGAGATGGTCGCTGAAATTCCTTGTGCTGGGTCTGGCCGGTATTTTTGGCTTTGACGTCATACTCTTTTCCGACGCCGTTCTCTACCGCGGCCGTGCCTCGGACCTTGAAGCGGCGCGCGGTATCATCAATGCGCTGGTCGTCCCGTTGATCGCGCTTTCGGCAGCGCGCAGCCCCGCCTGGGCACCCCGGGTCCATGTCTCCCGATCGATCGTCTTCCACTCGGCGACTCTGCTGGGAAGCGGCACCTATCTCCTGCTCGTAGCCGCAGCCGGCTTTTATGTGCGGGAGATCGGCGGCACCTGGGGTGGCGTGGCTCAGACGGCCCTGGTCTTCGCCGGCATTCTCCTTCTGCTGGCGATCATCGTCTCCGGCCGCTTTCGCGCCGCGCTCAAGCGCTTCGTCAGCGCCCATTTCTATACCTACAAATACGATTACCGCCATGAATGGCTGCGGTTCATGAGCCGGCTGAGCGATGAAGGCAAGCTGCCATTGGGTGAGCGGGTGGTTCGCGCCGTGGCCGACGTCTTCGAGATCCCGGAGGGCCAGCTCTGGCTGCGTCAGGATGGCGCTTTTGTCCTCCACACGGCCTGGAACCTGCCGCCCACCCGCACCCCGGAAGAGGAAGACAGCGATTTTTCCCTGCGTCTTGCCGAGGGCGATGCCCTGCTCGTCGACGCAAGGGCAGAGGAGCGGACGACGGATGATGTGCCTCTGCCGGCCTGGCTTGCTGCCCTGCCCCGCGCCTGGCTTGCCGTGCCGCTGATCCACCGCAACCAGATGATCGGCTTCCTGATCCTGGGCCGCTCCCGCCACCCGCGTTCGCTTGCCGGCGAGGACAAGGAATTGCTCGGCATCTTGGCCCGACAGGCCGCGAGTTATATGGGAGAATGGATTGCTTTCGAAGAGTTGACGGAGGCACGTCGCTTCCAGGAGTTCAACAAGCGGGTGACATTCGTGACCCATGACCTCAAGAATCTGTCAAGCCAGCTGTCCCTGATGGTCGGAAATGCCGACCGGCTGCGCGACAATCCCGACTTCATCGACGATATGATCGCCACGGTGCGGGACGCCGTCGGCAAGCTGAAGACCCTGCTGGCGCAGCTGAAAGCCGATTCGGCCCGCGAGTCGGGCCCGCCTGCCGGCGTGCCGCTCGGGCCCGTGATCGACGACATCCTCCGCCGGCATGCCCACGACGCCCCGGTTCCGGCCTTTGCCGGTATGGTCGACGGGCTGGCGGTCCCGGCCGGTCGAGGCCGCCTGACCGCCGTGCTGCGCAATCTGGTCAACAACGCGATCGATGCCGCCGGCCCCTCCGGCTGCGTAGAACTCCGGGTCGACCGGTGCGGCGAAACCGCGGTTATCGAGGTCGCGGACAATGGCCCGGGCATGGACCCGTCCTTTGTCCGCTCCGAGTTGTTCCGCCCCTTCCGCAGCACCAAGGGCAGCGGCCTTGGCATCGGCGCTTATGAGTGCCGGGAGTTCGCCCGTCGCGCCGGGGGCAGCCTCAACGTCGATACCGCCCCGGGGCGCGGCACGACCATGCGCCTTGTCCTGCCTCTTGCTCCGACCGACGGTGCCCGCACCGAAAAGCCCGGGAATTCGCCATGACGCAGACCGACCGCACGCTGCTGGTCGTCGAGGACGACCCCGGACTGCAACGGCAGTTGAAATGGAGCTTCGACGGCTATTCTGTCGTGACCGCGTCCGATCGCGACTCCGCCCTTTCGAGTCTCCGCCGTCACGGCCCGCCCGTGGTGCTCCTCGATCTCGGCTTGCCGCCGGCGCCGGACACGCCTGACGAAGGCCTGGCGGCGCTGGAAGACCTGCTGACCCAGAGCCCGGACACCAAGGTCATCGTCGTCACCGGACAGGACGAACGCGAAAACGCGGTCCAGGCGATCGGCCTCGGCGCGTATGATTTCTGCGCCAAGCCGATCGACGTCCAGGCCCTCAACCTGATCGTCGACCGGGCCTTCCGGCTCCATGAGTTGGAGAACGAGAACCGGCGGCTGCGCGAACGTCAGGCCGGCACCGCACTGCCGGGCATCGTCACCGGCTCGCGCAGCATGGCGGCCGCCTGCCGGATGGTCGAGCGTGCCGCCCAGGCCGATGTCACGGTGCTGCTGCTGGGGGAAAGCGGCACCGGAAAAGAGCTGATGGCCAAGGCGCTGCACGGCGCCAGCCCGCGTGCCGACAGACCCTTCGTCGCCATCAATTGCGGCGCCATTCCCGACAACCTTCTGGAAAGCGAGCTGTTCGGCTTCGAGAAGGGCGCCTTCACCGGTGCCGTCAAGCAGACGCTGGGCCGCCTGGAGCTTGCCAATCACGGCACCGTCTTCCTCGACGAGATCGGCGACCTGCCGCTGTCCCTGCAGGTCAAGCTGCTGCGGTTCCTGCAGGAGCGCATCATCGAGCGGATTGGCGGCCGGCGCTCGATTCCCGTCGATGTCCGCGTGGTCTGCGCCACCCACCAGGACCTGAAGGCGCGCATCCGCACGGGGGAATTCCGCGAGGACCTGTTCTATCGCGTCAGCGAGCTGGTCATCGACATCCCGCCCCTGCGCGACCGCGACGATGACATCGTCATCCTCGCCAACCATTTCTTCAAAAAGTACAATGCCGAGCAGAAGCGGCAGCTGAAAGGCTTCTCCACGGAAGCCCTGGCCGCCATGGCGGCCTACTCCTGGCCCGGCAATGTCCGCGAGCTGGAGAACCGCGTGAAGCGGGCCGTGATCCTGGCCGACGACAGGCGGATCGGCCCGGCGGATCTCGATCTGGAAGAAGGAACGGCCGAACCGCAGCCGATGACCCTGAAGGAGGCACGCGAGCAGGCCGACATCCGGGCGATCCAGCAGGCCTTGACACTGGCGCGCGGCAATCTCACCCAGACGGCCAAATATCTCGGCGTCAGCCGGCCCACAATCTATGATCTCTTGCGGCAGTACGGCATCGAAATGGCCGCTTTCAAGGAAAAATCCGCCGATGAGGGAACCGGCAGGACCGCCCAATGACGATGCATGGGAGAGAGGGGCCGATCACATCCGGCCCGCCTCCCCGGTCCGGTTGCGGCTTTTGCACAGGGTGACGATGGCGCGATAGCGGGATAGGGTCCCGTTGATTTGTCCCGGTCAGCGGCCATGCGTGGAACCGGCCGCTCTCCGGATTGTTCAGGCAGATCAATCCCGGTCTTTGCCGTTCGGCCATCTGGTCCATGTGATCCATGTTTCAATCCGGTCGCGCCTTTGCGCAAGCCCTGCCGATTGCCGTCCTCCTTCTTCTGCTGACGGTCCTGGTGCCGCTCGGACTCCAGGCCCAGCCGGCACCGGAGCCGGAACCGGGCGTACAGGCGCCCGGCGATGGCGCACCCGGCGATGCCGGGGAGCCTGAGACGGCCGGGCCGCCGGCCCAGACGCCGGAACCGGAGGCGGTTGCCGCGCCCGCGAGCCTTGAGCAGCAGCGCGCGCTGCTGGAGATGCTGCGGGACGACACCGAGCGCGAGCAGTTCATTACCCGGCTGGAAGCGCTGATCGCCGCCGAAGAGGTCGCCCGTGGCGAAGCGGGAGCGCAGGAGCCTGACGGCGACATCGTGGCCGAGCCGCGGGCTATCGTCGATATCCTGCGGCAATGGCTCCGCAGCCTGGAAGATGTGACGCTCGATGTGCCGGAACTCGGGCAATGGGCTGTCGAGCAGGTCACGAACCCCTTCAACCGACGTTACTGGCAGGAACTGGCGACCTTCATGGGCCTGGTCCTGGGGGCTGGGATCGCCGGCTTCTGGCTGGTCTACGGCGCCGTCCTGCGCCCGCAGAATGCAATCCTGGCCCGGCCACGCCCAACGCTGTTCACCCGGATCCGCGCCGTTGTCGGTGTGGCCCTGTTGCGGGCTCTGCCTATCATCGCCTTTGCCGGCGCCAGCATCGGGGTGCTGATCGCGCTCGGGCTCGGGGGGGTGGAAGCCGCCGAAGAAGGGATCGCGACGATGCAGGAGGCCTTCGCCATCCTGGCCATGACCGCGATCAAATGGCTGGCGGCCGGGCTTGCCGTCATTCTGGCCTTCTGGCTGATCTTCATGCCGGAAAACCGGACCCTGCGCCCCCTTCCCCTCAATGACGAAGATGCCGGTTACTTCTTTCGCTGGTGCCGCCGCATTGTCCTGATCGTCGTCATCACGGCCCCTCCTTTCCTGCACGAGAACCTGCTGCGCATCCCCGAAACGCTTCTCGGCGGGATCGAACGGGCAATCGGCCTGGTTCTGGCGGTTCTGGTGATCAGGCTGATCCTGCAACGCCGGCAGGCGGTGGCGACGCGCATCCGCGGCCGCACGCCGGCCGAAGGCGCACCGCCCCAGGCCGGCAAGCCCTCTCCCCTGCATCCGCTCAGTACAGCCCGGCAGCTCCTGGCCAATACCTGGCACGTCATTGCCATTCTCTACACGATCGCCGCTTATCTGATCTGGGCTCTTGGCATACCCGGCGGTTTCCGCCTGCTGGCCCAGGGGGCGGTGGTCACGGCCGTTGTGCTGCTGGCGATGCAGCCCTTGGCCCGTCGCATGCGGGTCGTCGTCCGTCGCCAGATCCCGCAGCTGCAGGATTATGTCGACCAGTATCCCGGGCTGGCTCGCCGCTCGCGCCGCTATCAGCAGGTGCTGGGCTCGGCCGCCTACGGCCTGGTCCTTCTCGTCGGCGTCTATGTCATTCTCCTCGCCTGGGGCATCGACCTCTGGGATTGGGTGGTCGCCCTGCTCGGCGAGACCGGCCTCCAGAGCCTCGAGGACGTGCTGATCGTCCTGGCCGTGACCTTCGTCCTGTGGGAGATCATCGGCACGATGATCGAGAACTATCTGGAACGGACGGACGAAACCGGCGCCCGGGTGGAGCGGTCCGGCCGCGAAAAGACGCTGCTGCCGCTGCTACGCACGGCTCTGATTGCCGTGACCGGCATCGTCGTGGTGATGGTCACCATGTCGAGCCTGGGCGTCGATATCGGGCCGCTGCTGGCAACGGCCGGCATCTTCGGCATCGCCATCGGCTTCGGCGCCCAGACGCTGGTTCAGGACATCATCACCGGCCTGTTCATCCTGATCCAGGATACGGTGGCCGTGGGCGACGTCGTCCAGGTCGCCGGCCATGGCGGCCTTGTCGAGAGCATCAATATCCGCACGATCATCCTGCGCGACCTGGAGGGCACGGTCCATACCATTCCCTTCAGCCAGGTCAGCTCGGTAAGCAACCTGACCAAAGACTTCTCTTATGCCCTGTTCGACATCGGCGTGGCCTATCGCGAGGATGTCGACGAGGTTATCGAGGTGATCACCCAGGTGGCCGCCGAACTGGAGACCGACCCGCAAGTCGGCCAGTTCATTCTGGAGCCCATCGAAATCCTCGGGCTCGATCAGTTTGCCGACAGCGCCGTCGTCATCAAGTGCCGTATCCGCACCAAACCGATCAAGCAATGGGCCGTGAAGCGCGAATACAATCGCCGGCTCAAGAAGCGGTTCGACGAACTCGACATCGAGATCCCCTTCCCGCATCAGACGGTGTATTTCGGCCAACCAAAAGCCCGCAGCTTCGAAGTACTCCAACCCGAAGCGCCGGAGGCCGCGATTACGGATGGGCGGCCTGTGGGCGAGCCCGACGGCACGCCGTCGGGGAGCGCCGGCCGCGACCGGCTCTATCCGGAACGAGGGACATGAGCGCCATGGTCGACACCGTACAGCGGCGCCGGCGCGGCCGGACAAGTCTCAGCGGCCAGATGGACCGCGCATCGCGAGAGCGCCACGATCGCATTGCGCGGCACCGGATCGACCGGATCCTGGCCATGCTGACCGACGAAGCCCTCGTCACCGCGGCCGCCCTCGACATCGACTCGGCCGAGGGTATGCGCTTTGAGTGCGGCTTTGCCGATCGCGTCTGGGATCATCCGGAAATCCGGGCCCGGATCCGTCAGCTTGCCGACCGCGGCGTGGACGTTGACCTTGTGGAGCAGGAAACGCAGATCGCCGGCCGGCGCTTTTCCCGGCCGCAGATCCTGGTGCGT
>JAAAOG010000181.1 GCA_009909005.1 Alphaproteobacteria bacterium
TAGTTTACAAACTTAGGGAGAAAAGTTTGCGGGTGGTCAGAATCAGGTTGCATTCTGCCCGTCCGCGCCCAATCTTCAGGATCGTCATGTTGACGTGATGGAGCGCAGCAATGGACCACCTCACCCCGCCACCGAGCCATAACCACAACGCCCTCATTCGGCTAGCGCTCATGGTCTACATATTACACCATCTTGTGCTGAGTGCGACCCACGTGTGGCAGATCTTCGGGTTGTGATAAGGCTTGCGCCACCTGCAAACCGCATTTACCCTACAGTATGGCTGCAGATTTCGGGGAGAGCAGGGCCCCGCCTCATTGAAGTACGTGCTGGAGTGCAGCCGCATCAAGGCAGTTTAAACCTTTCCGCGTCCTTCTCCGACGCGGCCTCATTGACGCAGGCCCGAACCTCCCAGGTTCGGGCCGAGCGTTCCCCTCTAGCGACACCGGTGTTTGTTCGAAGTTTCAGCGCTCTGAGCCTGTCTTGCTGGCGTTCATCCAGGCGCGAAGAGCTTCGTTCATGCGGGCCTTGTAACCCGGCCCCTGGTCTTTGAACCAGGCGAGAACATCCGGGTCGAGTTCGAGCCGAACGGTCGCGCGGTCACGACGGATGACAGGCCGGGCCTCATCCCAGAAATCTTCCGGTACCGCAAAGCCCGGGGCCTTCGGATCATAATGAAGCTCCCCGCGACGCTCCATCGTCTCAATTTCGTCGTCTGTTGCGGTTCTGATATCGTCGTCTGCCGGCTTCATCGAGTCTCCAACCGGTGATCAGGTGCCGAACTCCGTCTCGCTTTGCATAAACGAGAAAATAGAAGTCATCATCGATCCTTCCAACGGCCTGATAGCGATACTCTCCATAGTCCCGGCGATTGTCGAGACGAATCAGCAGGTCATCGGGGTTGTCGAAAATTCGCTTTACACGCAAGAGGTCGATGCCCCTGCTCCTAATGACGTTCTGTCTCTTCGCTTCGACCCACGAAAAGCGTCGCGCCATCGCTCACTTCCCCCTTGGGGACGCACGCTATCTAACAAAGAAGAGAATCAGCCAGTTCATGTTATTGCAAGAGGCGTACCAAGACCAGCGTTATGGCCGGGAAGGCGAGGAGCAGGGCGACGCGCACCAGGTCGGCGGCGAGGAAGGGCAGGACGCCGCGATAGACGGCGGTCAGCGGCACATCGCGGGCCAGGCCGTGGATGACGAAGACGTTGAGGCCGACCGGCGGGGTGATCAGACCGACCTCGACGACGATCAGCGCCAGAATGCCGAACCACAGGGCCGTTTCGTCCGGCGACAGGCCGAAATCCAGTCCCAGGACCACCGGCAGGAAGATCGGCACGGTCACCAGGATCATGCTCAGGCTGTCCATGATGCAGCCGAGCAGCAGATAGACCGCCAGCATGCCGATGAGAATGGCCAGGGCGGGCAGGGCGCTGCCTTCCGCCCAGGCGGCTGCGTCGCGCGGCAGGCCGGTCAGCGCCAGGAAGACATTCAACAGATCGGCGCCGAGCAGAATGAGGAACACCATGCCGGTGGTCACGGCGGTGCCGGTCAGGCAGTCGGCCAGGCCGCGCCAGCCCATATGGCCGCGGCTCCAGGCCAGCGCCCCGGTGGCCAGCGCGCCCACGGCCGCCGCCTCGGTCGGCGTGAACCAGCCGGCATAGAGCCCGCCGACAACCAGCGCGAAGATCCCCGCGGCCGGCCAGGTACCGGCCAGGGCGGCCCAGCGGTCCTCCGCCTCGCTTTCGACTGCCGGCGGGGCTTCGCCGGGGCGCAGCCGCACCAGAACGGCGATGGCGGCCAGGTGCAGCAGCACCGCCAGGCCGGCCGGCAGCAGGGCGGCGACGAACAGGGTGGCGATGTTCTGCTCGGCGATCAGCGCGTAGAGCACCAGCACGATCGAGGGCGGGATGAGGATGCCCAGCGTGCCGCCGGCCGCCAGGGCGCCGGTGGCCAGCGAGGGCGCATAGCCGAAGCGCCGCATCTCGGGCAGGGCCACCCGGCCCATGGTCGCCGCGGTGGCGAGCGAGGAGCCGCAGATCGCCCCGAAGCCGGCGCAGGCCCCGACGGCCGCCATGGCGGTGCCGCCGCGGGCCCGGCCGAGCCAGAGATTCGCGGCCCGGAACAGGGCGCGGCTGAGGCCGGCGCGGGTCGCGAACTCCCCCATCAACAGGAAGAGCGGGATGACCGACAGGGAATAGTCGGCAAAGGCCGGAAAGGTGGCGGTTTTCAGATGCGCCAGCAGCGGGTCCGCGCCGCGCAGCGCGATATAGCCGCCGGCCCCGACCAGCAGCATGGCCAGGCCGATCGGCACCCGGAGCGCCATCAGGCCGAGCAGGGCCAGCAGGCCGAGCAGCCCGGCAAGCGGATCGCTCAAGGGCCGGTGCGGGCCGGACGGCCCGCCAGCATCCGGCCGCCCTGGTCCCAGGCGGTCGCCAGGCTGACCAGCGCCAGCAGCGCCAGGGCGCCGGCGGAGGGCCAATAGGCCCAGGACTCGGGCAGGCGCAGCACCATGGTGGTCTGGCCGTAGCGCGCCAGGTCCTCGGCGGCCAGCAGGGTCTGCCGGGCGAGGACCAGGGCGACCGCGGCGAGGGCGAGGTCGGCCAGCGCCGTCAGCCCGGCCTTGGCGCGGGCCGGCAGGCCGGCGGTCACGAAGTCGATGCGGACATGGCCGCGGCGCAGCTGGGCATAGGGGAGAAAGGCGAAGGCGGCCAGGGCGACGGCCGGGCCGACCAGCTCGGTATGGGCGGCAAGCGGACGGGCGATCGCCTCGGGCAGCCAGCCGGCCTCACCCCAGCGGGCCAGCAGGCGAAAGCCGATCGCCCCGACGGTCAGCAGCCCGGCCGCCAGCAGAAGGACGCCGCCGGCCAGCGCCGCGGTCGTCGCCAGCGCCCGGACTACCCGGAATACCGGCCCGGGGGGAACGGTCTCCTCGTCAGGCGCGGCGCCCGGCACACTACGGCGCCCCGGCATAGCGGTCGACGAGGGACCGGGCTTCCTCCAGAAGTGCCTCTCCTTCAAGCCCCTGCGCGTCCATCTCCGCCACCCAGCGGTCGATGACCGGCCGGGTCGCCGCCCGCCAGCGCTCCGCCTCCTCGCCCTCGACGACGTGGATGGTGTTGCCTTCGGCGAGGGCGGCGGCGATGCCGGGTTCCTCGGCCGCGTCCCAGACGGCGCCTATCTCCTGCGCCAGGGGCAGGCCGGCATTGGCATCGATCACGGCCTGCAGGTCGGGCGACAGCCCGTCATAGACATCCTTGTTCATGGCGAAGAGGAACAGCGCCGTATAGAAACCGCGGCCGTTCGGTCCGACCACCCGGGTGTGATAGTCCACGAGTTCCGGCACCCGCAGCGGCCGCGCCACCTCGAACGGGATGACGGCGCCGTCGATGACGCCGCGGGCCAGGGCTTCCGGCACTTCCGGCACCGGCATGCCGACGGGAATGGCGCCGAGCTCCGCCAGGGCGGCATTGATGGTGCGGCTGGGGGCGCGGACCTGCCGGCCGGCCAGGTCCTCCAGCCGGGTGACCGGCGCGTCGCGCAGGTGGAAGCTGCCCGGCGCGTGCACATGCAGCATCAGCACGTGCACATCGCCGAACTCCTCGCCCAGGTGCCGCTGGTAGAATTCCTGGACCGCCTGGCTGGTGGCCTCGGCGCTTGCCGCCATGAAAGGCAGCTCGAACACCTCCGAAATCGGGAAGCGCCCCGGCGTATAGCCGGGCAGTGTCCAGGCGACGTCGACCACGCCGTCGCGGACCTGGTCGTAGAGCCCCGGCGGCGCGCCGCCCAGCTGCATGGCCGGGTAGATCTCGACGGCGATCCGCCCGCCGGACTGGGCGACCACCCGTTCGGCCCAGGGTTCGAGGAAATCGGCGTGGGTGGTGGAACTGGCGGGGAGAAAGTGGTGCACCCTGAGGGTCACCTCCTGCGCCGGCGCGGTGCCTGGCAGGATGAAGAGGGCGGCAATCAGGGCCAGGAGCGCCGGGATGCGGGGCGCGGGCCGGGCCCGGCCGGCCGGCCGGTGCTTGGGACGATCGGACATGAGCGATAGCTTGGCGGCTGGTGTCGGTTCGCGTTGGTACAGGCCCCGGCGCCCGGGCGCAAGGCTGCACGAGCCTGCTTCAGGGTGCAGCCTGGAGGGTCGGCTTCCGGCCGATCCCGGCGAGACGGATGCCGCCGCGCTGTGGTGCGTCCCTGAGGGCCGGCTTTCATCCGTCCGGAACGGGCGCCCCGGCACCCGCCTCAGGACAGACCGCAGGCTTCGGTGATCTCGTTGTAGGTGGCCGTGAAGCCGAACAGGCTGTAGGTGTCGGTCGTCAGCGTGCCGCGGCTGGAGGTGCCGCGCACCACCATGTCGGCCCCGCGCCTCATCGCGCCCACCAGGCGGCGGTCGGTGGCCTCGTCGCGGGCCCAGGCGGTGTCATCCTCGGTGAACAGCCGGAACGTGTCGCCCCCGATCGTCACCGTCACCTCGCTGCCCTCTTCATAGGTGTAGCCGGCGATGAAGCTGACCACGTCCCGGCTATCCTCGGCCGGACGATGGGTGACAAGGACGAACACGTCGCCGCGGCGGTTGTAATCGCCTTCCTCGTCGGTGGGACGGCTGGCCATGTAGCAGACCCGATTTCCGTTCTCCGTGTACTGGAAGGCGTGCCAGTCCCGGTTGGTGCCCAGATATTCGACCTCCTGGGCGCGAGCCCTTTCCGGGCCGGCTGCCAGAATCATCAGGGTCAGAGCCGAGAAGGCGACCAGAGTCCGAATTCGCCGCATCATGATACCGCTCGTCTTTCTTTTCCGGCTTTCATTGTCAGAAGGGTGCCGGGGGCACCGGCGGACCCGCTTTTTGAGATCCTCCGCCCGTCCGGTCGGGATGTCCGGCAGTGATCCGCCCGGCCGCAGTGACCGTATAACGCTTCGGAACAGGTTAGACCAGTGCGGCAGGAGGTTATGCCTTTCGATGCACCAATCCACCCCATAACGCGGAGTGGCCTTGAGGATTGGCGCATGATGCCCTTCTATGGGGCCATGCAGCGACGGCCGGACGGCACCGCCATGGCGGGCGACACAGACCAATCCTTGAACGCACTTCTCATCGCGGTGGGGCAGGATCGCGATCGAGGCGCCTTTGCGCGCGTATTCGGCCATTTTGCGCCGCGAATCAAGTCGTACCTTATGCGCCGCGGTTGCGATGGGGAAACTGCTGAGGAGGTTGTTCAGGAGGTGATGGTGACATTATGGCGGCGTGCCGATCAGTTCGACCCGTCGCAGGCCAATGCCAGCACCTGGGTTTTCACCATTGCCAGGAACAAGCGGATCGACTTTCTCCGTCGCGACAAACGGCCGGAACTTGATCCGGACGATCCGGCTCTGGTACCGGCGCCGGCGGACAGCGCAGACAGGCTTGTGGAGGCGGCGCAGGACAGTGTGAGGGTCCGCTCGGCGATCAAAAATCTTCCTGATGACCAGAGACATTTGCTTGAACTGGCCTATTTCGAGGATAAGTCGCACAGCATGATCGCCGAGGAGCAAGGTCTACCGCTCGGGACGGTCAAATCCCGTATCAGGCTGGCCATGGTGCGGCTGAAGAAATCGCTGCAGGACGGGTAGGAATGTCGGATAGAAAAGGCATGGCAATGCCAACGCATCATGTGAGCGAGGATCTTCTTCTTGCCTATGCGGCAGGGACATGCAGCGAGGCGGAGGCACTCCTTGTCGCCACCCATCTTACGCTCTGCCCGACATGCCGTGAGCGGGCCATGGAGTATGAGTCGCTGGGCGGTGCCCTCTTGGATGAGATGCCGGTCGAAACGGTCGGCGACGATCTGCTCGAGTCGGTCTTTGCCCGGCTCGATGATCCGGCACCGCGCGAGGCGGATCGTCCGGACAGCCGGTCACGGCGCGAATCGGCGTCTGTTGCGCCGAGAGCGGAGCGTCCTGACGGCATTCTGCTGCCCCGTCCGCTCCAGACCTATCTTGATGCCGATCTCGATGGACTGCCGTGGGCGTCGTTGAAGCGGGGCATCGACCAATACCCGCTGGCGGTCAGCGGTGGGCCGGCCCGCGCGAAGCTGCTCCGGCTGCGCTCCGGCGTGGCCGTGCCTGCGCATACCCACGCCGGCACGGAGTTGACCCTGGTCCTTGCCGGCGGGTTCAGCGATGACCGCGGCCATTTCGTGCGCGGCGATGTGGCCTTCGCCGATGAGGACGTCGACCACCGTCCGGTTGCCGATGAAGGCGAGGATTGCTTGTGCCTGACCGTGCTTGATGCGCCGCTGCGGCTGACCGGGACTTTCGGTCGACTCCTGAACCCGTTCCTGCGATTTTAACTCTCCATCACGGCTCGGGTCCGAGGCGGAACTCCTCGGGGCCGAGCGTCGGATCGAAGCAGATGACGATGCCGCGGCCGACGGTGGGGAATGGGACGACCGATTCGTCCGGACCTTCTTTCCCCGTCGCTCTTTCGCCGCCCTTTTTGAAACCCACCATTTTCACCTTCCCGCTCGAGAAGATCGCCAGGTACAGGTCGAAGCCGACATAGGCGACTTCGACGGGGATCGGATGGGCGGCTACGGCACGACCAAGATCGCTCAGGCTCATCAGATGGCGGCATGATTCGGGATCGCAGAGTGCCTATATTCTGCTTTAATGCCGGAATATCGGCAAGGCGGGTCTGTCCCGGACTCCCACCCGGCCGATCAGGAGATGAGCGCCATGACCAAGCCCGCCGCCCGCGTCACCGATAATGTGGCTCATCCGCTGCCGCCTGTTCTCGGTGTGGGCCCGGGTTCGCTCAATGTGTTGATCGGCAATCTGCCGGCCTGGCGCGGCATTCCGGCGGCGGCGGCGGCCGGGCTGCAGGCGGCCAAGCAGGTCTCCGATGCCGCCATCAAGACGGCGGAGGCGGCAACGGCGGCGGCTGCCGGCACGCCGGCCGCGCCGGCGGCCAAGGCCGCGGAAGAAACGGCCAAGGCTTCGGCGGCCGCCGCCATGGGCGCGATGATCAGTTCGGTCGGCGGTATGTCCGATATCCATACCTGTGCGACGCCGCTGCCCATTCCGCCGCATGGCCCGGGCGTGGTGATCGACGGCAGCCAGACCGTCATCATCAACATGCTGCCGGCCTGCCGGATGGGCGACACGATCCTCGAGGCGGTCGGGCCGCCGAACAAGATCGTGAAGGGCTGTCCGAACGTTCTGATCGGCGGCTGACCGTCTATCCTGCATGCTATCGATCTTTGCGAATGCGCGCACGGCCGCATTCAATACGTCCCCCCAGAATGGGAGGTTGAACTATTCTTCTTTTTTGACTAAGATTTGGCGCGTCTTGTGTGGAGAGAGGGATGTTATTGACGCTGGACCAAGCCTATTCGCGGTTGACGGAGGCGGACTATACGCGGGCTGCACTGATTACCGACCCGCATCGGCCCGACAATCCGATCATCTATGCAACACGGGCCTTCTATGACCTGACCGGTTATAGCCGCGACGAGGTCGTCGGCCGCAACTGCCGTTTCCTGCAGGGGCCGGACACCGATCCGCAGGCCGTCCGGCACATCCGGGAGGCCATTCATGCGCTCCGTCCCATCACCATCGATATCCTGAATTATTCCAAGGATGGCCGGCCCTTCTGGAACCGTCTGCGGATCCGGCCCAGCTTCGATGCCCAGGGCGATCTCGAGTCTTTCATCGGCGTCCAGAATCCCATTCCCGAAGAGGACGTCCGGCCTTTCAAGCTCGATCATTTCGTGGAGTGATGGGCGCTCATCGATGCGCGGGCCCGAGCCCTGGCGTTTTTCGGGCTTTTCTTCCGGCGCCGGAATGGGCACATTGGCGGCCTAGTTGAGAGCCATTCGCAATTGAGTGACCCGCGCGCCGGGCGAGGACCGAATTGACGTGACCCTTGACGCGGTCGGCCCCCGTCGCGCACGGCGCCGCGACCCCTGGCAGCTGCTTCCCCTGCTGATCGCAGCCCTGGTGGCCTTGCCGGTCATCGTCGTCTGCTCCCGCGTCCTGTTCGATGCGAGCGGGGTCTGGGGGCATCTGGCGGCAACCGTGCTCGACGACTATATCGTCAACTCGCTGGGGCTGGTGCTTGGCGTCGGGCTGTCGACGGCGCTGCTGGGGGTTGGCGCTGCCTGGCTGGTGGCGCGCTACGACTTCCCCCTGCGGGGCGTCATGGAATGGGCATTGCTGCTGCCTTTGGCGGCCCCCGCCTATATCGTCGGCTATGTCTATACCGATCTGCTCGATGCCTTCGGGCCGGTTCAGGCCGGTCTCCGAACCTTGTTCGGCTGGGACTATGGCGACTACTGGTTCCCCCGGATCCGCTCGATCGAGGGGGCGGTGTTCGTCATGAGCTTCGTCTTCTATCCCTATGTCTATCTGCTGAGCCGCGCCGCTTTCATCCAGCAGTGCAGCTGCCTGGTCGAGGTCAGCCGGACCCTGGGGGCAGGGCCCTGGCGGACCTTCCGGACCGTCGCGCTGCCGGCAGTCCGGCCGGCCATGGCCGCCGGGCTGGCGCTGGTGGTCATGGAGACGCTGGCCGATTACGGCACGGTCGCCTATTTCGGGGTCCCGACCTTCACCACCGGCATTTATCGCGCCTGGTTCGGCATGGGCGAGCCGGCCGCGGCCGCCCAGCTGTCGGCGGTGCTGCTCGCCTTCGTGCTGACCGTGGTCGTTCTGGAACGCCTGGCCCGGCGCGCGGCAAAGTACCATCACACCACCAAACGCTATCGTGCCCCGGCCCGGGTGCGGCTGCGCGGCCGGCGCGCGGCGCTGGCCCTGGCGCTCTGCGCCCTGCCGGTGGCGGTCGGCTTCCTCATTCCGACAGCGGTGCTTGTCGTGCTGTCGTTCGGGAGCCTTGACCCGATCACCAGCCGGGTGTTGCCGACGCTGGCCTGGAACAGCGCGACGCTGGCCGCGGTTACCGCCGTCCTTGGGGTCGGGCTGGGCCTCGCTCTGGCCTATCAGGAGCGGCTGCGGCCGACCCGGCCGGTGCGCGGCGCGGTCCGCATCGCTGCCATGGGCTATGCGGTTCCCGGCTCGGTGATCGCGGTCGGCATTCTCCTGCCGCTGGCGGCGTTCGACAATGCCGTGAACCGGCTGGCGGAGGATATGTTGGGCGTATCGACCGGTCTGATCCTGACCGGCAGCATTGCCGCGCTGGTCTTCGGCTATCTGGTGCGCTTTCTCGCCGTCTCGTACAACGCCGTCGAGGCGGGGCTGCAGCAGGTGCCCTCCAGCATGGACGATGTCGCCCGCGCCCTGGGGCAGAGCCCCGGCGGCCTTGTGCGTCGGGTGCACGCCCCGATGATCCGCGGCAGCCTGCTCACCGCCGGGCTGCTGGTCTTCGTCGATGTGCTCAAGGAGCTGCCCGCGACGCTGATCCTCCGCCCCTTCAATTTCGATACGCTGGCCGTCTGGGTGTACCGGCTGGCCCAGGATGAACGGCTGGCCGAGGCCTCGACCGCTGCCCTGGCCATCGTGCTGGTCGGCCTGCTGCCGATCATCGTGCTCAGCCGGGCGATCTCCCGGGCCCGGGAGTGGGACCGTGGCGACAAGAGGCGGTTGCGGGGGCTCGACAAGGCGGCCGGTGCGGTCGGCCGGCAGGCCTCGCTCGGGGCCGGAGCCTGAGCCGCGCCATGCCCGATCGCGCGGCTGCCGACATCGACGGCGTTCCGGACGAGCCGGCGACGGACACCAACGCCGGCTGGAATGTCGGCGACGCCTTTCTGGCGGTGTCCGGCGTCAGCCATCGCTTCGGCGCGACCCGGGTGCTGGACAGTGTCAGCGTTGCGATGGGCCGCGGCGAGATTCTCTGCCTGCTCGGGCCCTCCGGTTGCGGCAAGTCGACCCTGCTGCGGCTGATCGCCGGGGTCGAAGCGCTGCAGGAGGGCCGGATTGTCCTCGACGAGGACGAGCTGGCCGGGCCGGGCGGCGACATCCCGCCGGAAGCCCGCGCGGTCGGCCTCCTGCCGCAGGACTATGCCCTGTTCCCGCATATGTCGGTACTCGACAATGTCTGCTTCGGGCTGCACGAGCGCTCCGCCGCCGATCGCCGGCGGCACGCCATGGAGGCGCTGGCCGGCACCGGAATGGCCGGCTTCGCCGCCGTCTTCCCGCACCAGCTGTCGGGCGGGGAACAGCAGCGCGTGGCGCTCGCCCGGGCCCTGGCGCCGCGGCCCCGGCTGCTGCTGCTCGACGAGCCCTTCGCCAATCTCGATGTGCGCCTGCGGGCCCGGCTGCGCGAGGAGACCCTGGCTCTGCTCAAGCGTCTGGGCATGACGGCCGTCATCGTCACCCATGATGCCGAGGAAGCGATGGCGCTGGGCGACCGCATCGCCCTTCTCGAGCGCGGCCGGGTGCGCCAGGCCGACACGCCTTTCAATTTGTACCGCAGCCCGGCCGATCCGGTCGTCGCCGGCTTTTTCGGCGAACTGAACCGGTTGACGGCGGAAGTCCATGGCGGGGCGGCCGCAACCCCCTTCGGTCCCGTCCCGGCGCCGGGTTTTCGCGATGGCGAGAGGATCGAGGTCCTGGTCCGGCCCGAATCGCTGGTTCTGGACGAGGCGTGTTCGGGACCCGGAGCCGCCGGGACGGTCGCCGGGCGGCGCTTTCTCGGGCGGTTTACCCGGATCGATGTTCGCCTCCTGCACAGCGATCCGGGCGAGGCCGAGCTGATCCAGGTTCATGCCGCCGGCTTTCGCCCGGTGGAGTCCGGCCGCGCCGTCCGGCTTTCCTGTGCGCCGGAGGATATCCTGGTCTTCCCCATAAACGGCCCGGAATGATCGAAAACGGAACCCCCGGCATCGGGGCGGGGTTTTTCTGCGTGCGCCGCCCTGCGCGCCGGACCTGTCACCACCGGACATGCCGCCCTGAATGACCGTCACTGCTTCCGCCATGCCCGCCGAGTATGACCGCGATGCCCTGCGTCTTGCGGACATCGCGGATCGCATCATCGACAAGACCGAAGAATCGGAGAAGATTTCGGTCGACGATATGATGGCGGCCGTCGGCCGCCGCGCCTTCGGGCCGCTTCTCCTCGTCTTTGCCCTGATCGCCGCGGCGCCGATTATCGGGTCGATCCCCGGCGCCTCGGTCATCACCGGGTCGATTATTGCGCTGATTGCCGTCCAGCTTCTGGTCCGGCGCCGGACGCCGTGGATCCCGCGCGCGCTGTCCCGTCTGGAGATCGACAGCGGGAAAATGCGATTCGCCATGGAGAAGATGCGGCCCTCGCTCCAGCGGGTGGACCGGTTTGTGAGGCCCCGCTGGCAGGCCCTGGTCGGTGAGCCCTGGGTCTATCTGACGGCGGCAATCTGCCTGGTCATGGCAGCCTTGATGTATCCGCTGGCCCTGGTCCCTTGGGGCGTGATGCCGCCGCTGCTGGCCCTGATTGCGCTCAGCCTGGGAATGACCAGCCATGACGGGCTTCTCACGGCGACGGGCTGGGCGGTGTCCATCGCGGCGCTGGGGGCTTCGGCCTGGCTCCTGCTGTAGGCCGTGCGGCGCCGGCATGGTTCTTTCCGAAAAGCCTGACCGGGAGCATCGGAAACTTTTTGAAAAGAATCGGGCCCAAAGACGAATCTGATTGCGAGAAAGTGCTGGAGCCTACCCCCGGCCGCCGGAATGTCTTGACCTGGACAAAGCCTTGCGTTCTTATACGGCCGGCTGATGTTCCGTCCGACAGGGGCGCGCCTTATTCTTAAAAACTGTTAGTGTCATCGGGATAATAAGACGGCATGTCCGCATTTCCATTCCGGAAATTCATTTTTGCCTTGAACGAGGGAAGACCTGTTATGATTTCCTGGGTATCCTGACCCAGTGAGAGTGCATAGGTCGGCAGGGGCAA
>JAAAOG010000215.1 GCA_009909005.1 Alphaproteobacteria bacterium
GGGGGCGGCGGGCTCGGCCGCGCCGGCGGCCATGCGCAGGCCGGCGCCGGGATCGCCGTCCGGATCGCCCGCCTGTCCGCCGGTCCCGGCGCTGGCGCTGGGGCCGCCGTGCTGATGATCGGTGCCAGTGCCGCGCCCGCCGTCATAGACCTGCAGCGAGCGGCGGAGATAGCCGGTTGAGGCCGGCTCGAAGCGCGGCACGCCGGCGCCCTCGTCGGGCAAATCACCCTCGTCGGCACCGCTGCCCATGGCGTCGGGCGCCAGATCCTCCGGCAGGGCATGCGCCAGGTCGGTGCGGCCGAGATAGGAGATCGCCAGCTCCCGGAAGATGTAGTCGAGAATGCTGGTCGCCATCTTGATGGCGCTGTTGCCGCTGACCACGCCGGACGGGTCGAAGCGGGTGAAGGTGAAGGCCTCGACATACTCTTCCAGCGGGACGCCGTATTGCAGGCCGAGGGAAATCGCGATGGCGAAATTGTTCATCAGCGAGCGGAAGGCGGCCCCTTCCTTGTGCATGTCGATGAAGATTTCGCCGAGCGTGCCGTTGTCGTACTCGCCGGTGCGCAGGTACACCTTGTGGCCGCCGACGATCGCCTTCTGGGTATAGCCCTTGCGGCGGTCGGGCAGCTTGCTGCGGCCCGGCGGCCGTTCGATCACCCGCTCCTCGACGATCCGCTTCTCGATGATGCGCTCGATCACCCGCTCGGCGGCGCGCTCGGCGACCATCGGCACCCGGGCGGCGGCCGGCGCCTCCAGCAGCGCCTCCAGCCGGTCCTCGCCCTCCTCCGCGGCTTCGAGATCCTCCCCGTCGAGCAGCGCGGCGGCCAGCGGCTGCGACAGCTTCGAGCCGTCGCGGTAGAGGGCATTGGCCTTCAGCCCCAGCCGCCAGGACAGCAGATAGGCGGCCATGCAGTCCTCGACCGTCGCGGCGTGCGGCATGTTGATGGTCTTGGAGATGGCGCCGGAGATGAAGGGCTGGGTGGCGGCCATCATCCGGATATGCGATTCGCTCGACAGATAGCGGGTGCCGATCCGGCCGCAGGGGCTGGCGCAGTCGAACACGGCCAGGTGTTCGGGGTTGAGGCCCGGCGCGCCCTCCAGCGTCATCGCCCCGCAGCACCAGGTGTTGGCAGCCTCGATCTCCGACCGGGAAAAGCCGAGATGGGCGAGCAGGTCGAAGCCATAGTCGTTCAGCTGGGCCGCCGTCAGGCCCAGCACCCGGGTGCAGAAATCCTCGCCGAGGGTCCAGCGGTTGAAGGCGAATTTGATGTCGAAGGCGCCGGCCAGAGCGCTTTCCACCCGGGCGATCGCCTGCTCGTCGAAGCCCTTCGCCTTCAGGGTCCGGTGGTCGATGGCGGGCGCGTCGCGCAGGGTGCCGTGGCCGACGGCATAGGCGACCATGGCGGCGATGGCGTCCTCGTCATAGCCGAGCCGCTGCAGGGCGACGGGCACCATGCGGTTGATGATCTTGAAATAGCCGCCGCCGGCCAGCTTCTTGAACTTGACGAGGGCGAAATCGGGCTCGATGCCGGTGGTGTCGCAGTCCATCACCAGGCCGATGGTGCCGGTCGGCGCCACCACCGTGGTCTGGGCATTGCGGAAGCCGTGCTCCAGGCCGAGGCCGAGCGCCCGATCCCAGGCCCGCGCGGCGGCGGCCGGCAGGTCGGGATCGGGGCAGGCCGCGGCGTCCAGCGGCACCGGCGCCACCGACAGGCCCTCATAGCCCTGGCCGTCGCCATGGGCGGCGCGCCGGTGGTTGCGCATCACCCGCAGCATGCTGTCCCGGTCGGCGGCATAGCCGGGGAAGGGCCCGAGCGCCGCCGCCATTTCGGCGGACGTGGCATAGGCGGTGCCGGTCATCAGCGCGGTGATGGCGGCGGTCAGCGCCCGGCCTTCGCGGCTGTCATAGGGAAGGCCCGAGGCCATCAGCAGGCCGCCGACATTGGCATAGCCGAGCCCGAGCGTGCGGTAGGCATAGGACAGCGTGGCGATGCGGCGCGAGGGGAACTGCGCCATCAGCACCGAGATCTCCAGGGCGATGGTCCACAGCCGGCAGGCATGGGCGAAGGAGTCGGCGTCGAAGCTGCCGTCGGCCGCCCGGAAGGCCAGCAGGTTCAGCGAGGCCAGATTGCAGGCCGTGTCGTCCAGGAACATGTATTCCGAGCAGGGGTTGGAGGCGTTGATCCGCCCCCCCGCCGGGCAGGTGTGCCATTCGTTGATGGTGGTGTCGAACTGCAGCCCCGGATCGGCGCAGGCCCAGGCGGCATGGCCGATCTTTTCCCACAGCCGGCGGGCCGGAACCGTCTTCGCCACGCCCCCGTCGGTGCGGCGATGGAGCGGCCAGTCCTCGCCGTCGAGCGCCGCCTGCAGGAAGTCGTTGGTCAGCCGCACCGAGTTGTTCGAGTTCTGGCCGGAGACGGTGCGATAAGCCTCCGAATCCCAGTCCGTGTCGTAGACCGGGAAGTCGACCCGCTCATAGCCCTGCCGGGCGAACTCGATGGCGCGCTGGACGTAGTTCTCGGGGATCATCGCGGCGCGGGCGGCCTTGATCGCACGCTTCAGGGCCGGGTTGCGCTTCGGGTCGTACCAGCTGTCGTCGTCGGCGCGGATGCCGTCATCGGTGCCGATATCGGCGCCGTGGCAGGCGTCCATCACGGCATTCAGGTGCTTTTCGGCAAGCTTCGAGCCGGCGACCATGGCGGCCACCTTCTGCTCCTCGACCACCTTCCAGTCGATGAACGCTTCGATATCGGGGTGGTCGATGTCGACCGTCACCATCTTGGCGGCGCGCCGGGTGGTGCCGCCGGACTTGATGGCGCCGGCCGCCCGGTCGCCGACCTTGAGGAAGCTCATCAGGCCGGAGGAGCGGCCGCCGCCGGACAGGGGCTCGCCCTCGCCGCGCAGGCGGGAGAAATTCGTGCCGGTGCCCGAGCCGTATTTGAACAGCCGCGCCTCGCGCACCCACAAGTCCATGATGCCGCCGTCGTTCACCAGGTCGTCGGCGACCGACTGGATGAAGCAGGCATGCGGCTGCGGGTGCTCGTAGGCGCTGTCCGATTCGACGAGCTCGCCGCTGCGATGGTCGACATAGAAATGGCCCTGGGCCGGCCCGTCGATGCCATAGGCCCAGTGCAGGCCGGTATTGAACCATTGCGGGCTGTTGGGCGCGCCCATCTGGCGGGCCAGCATGTGGCGCATTTCGTCGTAGAAGGCGCGGGCATCGGCCTCGCGGTCGAAATAGCCGCCCTGCCAGCCCCACCAGGTCCAGGCGCCGGCCATGCGGTCGAAGACCTGCCGGGCGCTGGTCTCGCCGCCGCTGCGCCGGTCCTCGGGCAGGGCCTCCAGCGCCGCCTCGTCCGGCACGCTTTGCCAGAGCCAGGCGGGGACCCCCGGCGCCTCGACCCGGACGAGCGCCGCCGGCACGCCGGCGCGGCGGAAATATTTCTGGGCGAGGATGTCGCTGGCCACCTGGCTCCAGCTTTCCGGCACCTCGATATCGGTCTGGCGAAAGACGATCGATCCGTCGGGATTGCGGATTTCGCTGGTCGTGGTGCGGAACCCGATGCCTGCATAGGCGTCCTGGCCCTCGGTGGTGAATCGCCGGCTGACGCGCATGGTTCTCTACTCCCGCTTTTTTGTCGGTCCGTCGCTCGCGGCCTGCTCTTGGTGCCTGGAGGCCGCCCCACCCCATTGTGTCGGCGAGGCGATGGATGTTGTGTGCGGGCAGAACCATGCCACAAGATATGGGCGGACGCACCCGGAAACTGGCGCGCCGGCGACATTTGCAAGATTGTTCCGGGTTCGGGGCGGGGGCACCATCCGGACCGCCGTCCGGGTGTTTCGGCCTGATTCCTGAAACGGCTGGAAAAAATTGTTCTCATGAACAACAAAAAGAAAGGCGCAACGCTAAGAACACAAATACTAATCGGCTGCGGAAAAAACTGCACTTTTTGAAATTCCTTGTATCAACGACGAGGGCTAATATTTGGCGTATTCCCTGCCCGCAAACAGTGAAATTTCAAGCCACAAGATTTTTATATGACCCTAATCTGGGTCACATGAGATTATTTTTCAAGTTTTTCAATCTGTTTCGGGTTACGTCAATCTCTTTATTTGGCGTAGCGGCTCCACTTTTTGATTTTTTCTGAAATGCATGGACAACTCAGATAACGTCTTCAATTTGTACTGCGTATACAGTGCGATACGCGTCACTCTTGTACCTCATGGCAATCTCGAACACGCCACTGCCCAAACCCTGCATCGGCTTGGCGATATCGGTTTTTTGGCCTTGACCAGCGAGAGTCAGTGCGCGCAGTGCACGGTCTTGGACAGGCTCCGGAAACTCAAGAAATGCTTTGCGAGCTGCTTTTATCCACGCAATCTCTTTAACTTGTTTCGCCATGGAAGTTCCTATTTTTGCTCTGCTTTTATGTGTAAATAAAATGTATCGTCTGCCGGCCCAATTAATACCGTGTGTTGAAAATCCCATTCGGCAATTCGGTCGGCAGGCCAGCTTATCAGGGTCGTGTTTCGTGATCCGCTTGAATATCTAACCTTACTTTGAGTTTGTTATCCAGAGCCAGAAGCATGCGGATCAACCGGTCAACCGTAAAGCGCCCATAATTCGCGTTGCGGATGCGGGAGAAATCGCCGGCGTCGAAACCGGTCTGTGACGCTGCAGCCCGGGCCGAAAGGCCCCGACTTTCCATGATCCCAAGGATTCGAGCAGCGAGCGTGTCTTTGGCCTGTTCCAGGTCGGCGTCCGGTCTTCCGAAATCCCGCCAGACATTACCGCTGCCGCGGACCACTTCAAGTTCTTCGATCTCGTCCCCTCTGTTGTCCGACCGAGGCGCAGAACGTGCATGGTCGGAGCAGTCATCTATCGCATCGCGATTTCCGCTATCTTCCGGCATGATCGATCATCCGAATAGTATCACCTGACCCATCAACCATGGCAAATTTACCAAGGTCTTTCAAGCCGGCTGCGTGAAGGGGCGCGAACCTCCGGCGTCGTGAGGACCGCCCCGAGCGGGATTGTCAGGTCCGGAGGGCGGCGGCGTAGCGCCCCAGATAATCGAGCGCGGCGATGGCCCGGCTGCCGTACCAGGAGAGCATCTCGCCGTCGATCAGGCGCAGATCGGCGCCGATATCCGGCCGCGCCTCTCGAAAAGCCGCAATGGACTCTTCGGAAAAGGGATAGGGCTCGGTACTGAAGAGGATGCGGTCGGCATCCTGAAAGGCGGGATCGTCGGCTTCGAGGGCGGGATAGCGGGCCGCCGCCGCGGCCGGGACGGTCTGCCAGCCGACCAGGGCGAGCATGCGGGCGATATAGGTCTCCCGGCTGACGGTCATCCACGGATCGGGCCAGATCAGGTAGAGCACCCGGGCCGGCGGCCAGTCCGCCGCAAGCAGGCGATCATAAGCCTCCTCGAAGCGGCGGGAGAGGGCGGCGGCCTCTGCCGGGCGTTGGAAGATGTGCCCGAACAGGGCGTACAGCGAAAGATTGTCGCGGGGCGCGATGGGATGGGTGACGACCACCCGGATGCCGGCCGCGGCGAGCTCGTCGGCCAAAGGCTTGGGCGTTTCGTCGATGTTGACCAGCACATGCGTCGGCTTCAGGTCCAGCAGCCGCGCCATCTTGATCTTCTTGGTGCCGCCGACGCTGGTCGCGGTCTCCGCCGCCTCCGGCGGGTGGGTGCAGAAGCGGGTGCGGGCGACGACGTGCCGCCCGAGGCCGAGCGCGAACATCAGCTCGGTCAGGCTGGGTACCAGGGAGGCGATGCGCGGCGACTCCTCGACCGGCGGATGGGCCGTGCCGATCGCATCGCACGGCTCTTGGGCGGAAAAGGGCTGGCCGGAAGCCTCCGCCGGCATGGCGTCCTCTCTTGGCCTGGAGCCGGCCGGGCCGCCGTCAGGCGGCCGCGCGCAGCGACAGGGTGGCCCAGACGTCTTGCAGGGCCGCGACCAGCCGCGCCATCTCCTCATCCCCGTGCAATGGCGTCGGGGTGAAGCGCAGGCGCTCGGTGCCCCGCGGCACGGTCGGATAGTTGATCGGCTGGACATAGATGCGGTGGCGGGCGAGCAGCAGATCGCTGGCCTCGCGGCACAGCCGGGCATCGCCGACCAGCACCGGGACGATATGGCTGGGCGAGGGCATCACCGGCAGCCCGGCGGCCGTCAGCATGGCTTTCAGGCGTGCCGCCCGCTCCTGATGGCGCGTGCGCTCGGTCTGGCTGGTCTTCAGGTGGCGGACGCTGGCCAGCGCCGCGGCGGCGACCGCCGGCGGCAGGGCGGTGGTGAAAATGAAACCGGGGGCATAGCTGCGCACGGCATCGACCAGCGGCGCCGGACCGGAGATATAGCCGCCCATCACGCCATAGGCCTTGGCCAGCGTGCCTTCGATCACCGTCAGCCGGTGCATCAGCCCCTCGCGCTCGGCGACGCCGGCACCGTGCGGACCGTAGAGGCCGACGGCATGCACCTCGTCGAGATAGGTCATGGCGTTGTGCGCGTCCGCCACATCGCAGATCTCGGCGATCGGCGCGATATCGCCGTCCATGGAGTAGACGCTTTCGAAGGCGACCAGCTTCGGCCGGTCATAGGGATAGCTGCGCAGCAGGCGGTCGAGATCCTCGACGTCGTTATGCTTGAAGATCTTCTTTTCGCAGCCGGAATTGCGGATGCCGGCGATCATCGAGGCGTGGTTCAGCGCATCGGAGAGAATGACGCAATCCGGGATCAGCCGGGCGATGGTCGAGATCGCCGCCTCGTTCGAGATATAGCCCGAGGTGAACAGCAGCGCCGCTTCCTTGCCGTGCAGGTCGGCCAGTTCGCGCTCCAGCAGCACGTGGTAATGGTTGGTGCCGGAAATGTTCCGGGTGCCGCCGGCACCGGCGCCGCACCGCTCGATCGCGGCGATCATCGCCTGCATGACCGCCGGGTTCTGGCCCATGCCGAGATAATCGTTGGAGCACCAGACCATCACATCCTCGGGTCCGCCGGCATCGGCGATGCCGTGGTGCCCGGCTTCCGGGAAGCGGCCGGCGTGACGTTCGAGCTCCGCAAAGATCCGATAGCGCCCTTCGGCCTTCAGATCTTCCAGCGCCTTGCGAAACACGCGATCATAGTCGAACGGGGAGGTGGCGGGCATCAGGCGGGCTTGCGGCATGACAGGCAATCAATATCACAGGCAAGGACGGGAGAACGGGTTACGCTGTTGACTGTAGTGGGCTTTCCGGCCCCGGTCAGGCAACGCGGCGACATGTCGCTCAACCCGGCCCGGCAACCCGGAAGGGGAGGAGACCGCGGTGCGGCCGCAGCCTCCTCGGAACCGGCAGATAGAATACGGATTAGCGGCCGCGGCAACAATGCCACAAAAGCAGGAATCGCCGGCGCGGTGCACGATCGCGGTCGCATCGGCGCTTTCCCGCTTGCACATCGCGACGGCGATGCCTTAGGACAATGAACTTTCCAAAGAGTATCGATGACCCAAATGTTCACAGGGTCGGATGCGGGGTCCTCCGTGCGCAAGCCCCTCTTCAATCGTCTGTTGATCGGCCTGCTTCTGCCATTGCTCTGCCTTTCGGTTCTGACGCCGGGGATCGCGATCGCTTCGACGTTTCGCTATGCTTATCAGACCGATGTCAATACCCTTGACCCTCACGCGCTGAACGAGAGTTTTACACTAAGTTTTCTGGGTAATATTTACGAGGGGCTGGTGCGCCGCAATACGGCACTCGAGCTGGAACCGGCCCTTGCCGTGCGCTGGGAGATGCTGGAACCAACCCGCTGGCGGTTCCACCTGCGGCAAGGGGTTCGTTTTCACAACGGCAACGCGTTCAACGCCGACGACGTCATTTTTTCCTATCGCCGGGCTGCGGACCAGTTTGCCGGTGTCCGCAACCGGCTCGCCGCCGTTGCCGAAATCCGGCGCATCGACGACCATACGGTCGACGTGGTGACGCGGCGGCCAAGCCCGACCCTGATCGCCGAGTGGTCGAGCTGGTACATCATGGACCGCGAGTGGGCGGAGACCCATGGCGCGATGCGGGTCACCGATCTCGGCGAGGCGCGCGGCGAGAACTTCGCCAATGCCCACAGCAACGGCACCGGCCCCTTCCGGATCGTTTCGCGCGAACCCGACATCCGGACGGTGGCCGAACCCTTTGACGGCTGGTGGGATCGCTCCCGGCACAACCTGACCCGGGTCGTGTTCGAACCGATCACGGCCGATGCCACGCGCATGGCCGCACTCCGCACCGGGGCCATGGATCTGGTCTACCCGCTACCGGTGCAGGACATCGCCCGTGTCGAGAGCGATCCACGGACCCGCGCCCTGACCCGCCCCGGGTTGCGGACGATCTTCCTGGGCATGAACCAGCACGCCGAAGAACTGCTCCATTCCGATATCAGCGAGCGCAACCCGTTTCGCGACCGGCGCGTCCGCCTCGCGGTCTATCAGGCTATCGATGTGGTCGCCATCCGCGACATTATCCTGCGCGGGCAAGGCCGGCCGGCCGCAACGCTGGTCGCGCCCGAGATCGAAGGCTATCCCGAAGACATCGAGCGCTATGCGCACGACCCGCAGGCGGCCCGGCGCCTGCTCGCCGATGCGGGATATCCGGACGGTTTCTCCGTCCGGCTGGACTGTCCGAACGATCGCTACATCAATGACGAGGAGATTTGCGCCGCGATCGGCACCATGCTTGGCCGGGTCGGCATCCGCGTCATGGTCAATGCCCAGCCCCGCAGCCTGTTCTTCCGGACGATCTACAGCGACGGGAAATACCTGACCAGCTTTTATCTGCTGGGATGGAGCCCGAGCAGTCTCGACAGTCACAATGTCTTGTACAATCTGGTCGGCTCGCGAAACGACAACGGCCAAGGTGTTTTCAATTACGGCGGCTTTGCCGATCCGGCGATCGATGCGTTGATTCCGCAGATTGCCGTGGAAACCGACCAGTCGCGCCGCCGGGCCCTGATCCGCGAGGCCTGGCAGAGGCTGCACGAGGCGGTCGGCTATATTCCCCTGCACCAGCAGAACGTGCTATGGGGCGCGTCGGAAAGCGTGACGGTCCCGTTGCGTCCCGACAACCATCTCTTCTGGCGCGCAATCGTCAAGCACGAGTGACCGGTGCGGCCGGTGCCGGCTGTGGCCGCGCGGTCTCTCAGGCAATCAGACGGAAGGGCCTTCATGTTATGGCGGACATCACCCTGGTCATCGGCAACAAGGCCTATTCCACATGGTCGCTCAGACCCTGGCTGGCGTTGAAACAGACCGGTGCCCTGTTCGATGAGGTGATC
This sequence comes from Alphaproteobacteria bacterium, assembly GCA_009909005.1. Taxonomy (GTDB): domain Bacteria; phylum Pseudomonadota; class Alphaproteobacteria; order DSM-16000; family Inquilinaceae; genus JAAAOG01. The sequence goes on from JAAAOG010000215.1 coordinate 9,304, forward strand.
GTGCCGCTCAGCCGGCCGGACAGCGCCGCACGCCTGCGCGCGGAATCGCCCTCCGCCCGGGTGCCGGTCCTGCGCCACGGCGATCTGGTGATCTGGGAGAGCCTGGCGATCCTCGAATACCTTGCCGAGACATGGCCGCAGGCCGGGCTTTGGCCAGCCGACGCAACAGCGCGGGCCGTCGCGCGGGCCGTCTCGGCCGAGATGCATGCAGGCTTTGCCGCCCTGCGCGGCGGGTTGCCCATGGACCTGAAGCGCCGCAAGGCGGCGCGCGCCCTGCCGCCGGCGGTCGAAGCCGATGTCGCGCGCATCCAGGCGTTATGGCGGGATTGCCGCACCCGCTTCGGCGAAGGCGGGCCCTTCCTGTTCGGCTCCTTCACCGCGGCCGATGCGATGTTCGCGCCGGTGGCGACCCGGTTCGACACCTACAAGGTGCCGGTCGACGACACGGCCGCCGCCTATGTCGAGGCGATCCTCACCTGGCCGGCCTTGCGGCTCTGGCAGAGCGCGGCGGAAGCCGAGCCCTGGATCATCGAGGCGCCGTGAGGCGCCTCGCATAAATGTGGCGCCGTGAGGCGCCGGGCGTGAATGAGGCGCCGTGAGGCGCCTCGCGTGAAAAAGGCGCCGTGATGCGCCGTGCCGGGCCGGGCGCTCAGTCCCGGCCTGCCGCTTCCTGCAGGCCGCGGCGGGCCAGTTCGTCGGCGCGTTCGTTTTCCGCATGGCCGGCATGGCCGCGCACCCAGCGCCATTCGATGTTATGGGTTTCCCGCGCGGCGTCGAGCCGCTGCCAGAGCTCGCGGTTCTTGACCGGCTCGCGGGCGGCCGTGACCCAGCCGCGCTTCTTCCAGCCGGCCAGCCACTCGCTGATCCCCTTTTGCAGGTACTCGCTGTCGGTGGTGACGATGGCATGCACGGGCCGTTTCAGCGCCTCCAGGGCCTGGATCGCCGCCATCAGCTCCATGCGGTTGTTGGTGGTCCACTTCTCGCCACCGTAAATCTCCTTTTCGTGGCCGCCATAGCGCAGAATGGCCCCCCAGCCACCGGGCCCGGGATTGCCGCGGCAGGCGCCGTCGGTGAAGATCTCCACGATCCGTTCCGCCATGGTTCAGTCCAGTCCATAGGCGCCGGGGCCGGCGACCCCCTGGTGGAAGCGCAGCTTGTGCCAGTATTCCAGCGGGTCCTTCGGCTTGACGAAGGCGCCGGGCGGATGGTTCAGCCAGTCGAACAGCCGGGTGAGCAGGAAGCGCAACGCCGCGCCGCGCGCCAGGATCGGCAGGGCGGCCAGTTCGGCCGTGGAGAAGGGGCGGACACGGCGATAGCTCGCCAGCATCAGCCGCGCCTTGGTGACGTTGAAGGCGCCGTCGGGCTCGAAGCACCAGGCATTGAGGCAGATGGCGAGATCATAGGCGAAGGCGTCGGTGCAGGCGAAATAGAAGTCGATCAGCCCGGTCAACGTCTCGCCGATGAAGAAGACGTTGTCGGGGAAGAGATCGGCGTGGATGACGCCGGTGGGCAGGGCGGCCGGCCAGACCGCCTCGAGACCCGCGAGCTCGCGCGCCACGGCATCGGAGAGGCCCGGCATCACCCGGTCCGCGTCATCCCGGCAGCGGCCGAAGATCTGCTGCCAGCCGCCCAGCGACAGGTCGTTGTCGCGGCGCATGGGAAAGTCGCTGCCGGCGAGGTGCAGGCGCGCCAGGGCGGCGCCCAGCTCGCGGCAATGGAAGGGGTGGATGCGCTTCGGCCACATGCCGTCCAGAAAGGTGATGATGGCGGCCGGGCGTCCGGCCAGCCTGTGCAGGGCCCGGCCGTCACGGCTGCGCAAGGGCAGCGGGCAGGCGATGCCGCGCTCCGCCAGGTGCTCCATCAGCCCGAGGAAGAAGGGCAGGTCCGGCTCGGCCACCCGTTTCTCATACAGCGTCAGGATGTAGGTGGCGCGGTCGGTGGTCAGCAGGAAGTTGGAATTCTCGACCCCCTCGGCGATGCCCTTGAGCGAGGTCACGGTGCCGATGTCGTAGGCCGCCACGAAGGCGGCGAGCTCGTCATTGGAGATTTCGGTATAGACGGCCATGGCAATCACAGGGTCTTGAGGAATGCCGCCACCTATACCAACAGCGCCCGGCCAAGGGCAGTCCGGAATCCATGGTCTTTCCGAAGCGTTGGGCGGCGCACCGTCGACGCAGGGGTGGAGAAGAAGCGGAGAGCTGGCCGGAGTTGTCGAGACAGGGGCGAAGGCATTGAAAGTGGATCACCGGCCGGGTGTCGCCCGACAGGCTGACGCCGGGCCTCACGGTAGAAAGGCGTAGCCCGACCGGCATGAGGCCCAGCGTCAGCCGGGAAAATCATGCGACCACGGCCTGCGGCAATCCCGGGGCGATTCACCCCGCCGGGCTTTAGCGCCGCCACAGCATCGGCCAGGCCCGGTCGTCTGTCCGCGCGGAGCCGACCGCGCTCCGAAGCCAGCCCGAGGCCCCGGCAGAATGATTCCAGGCGCGCGACATAGCCCATCGCAGCTTGCGCCCCGGTCGCTTCCGCG
>JAAAOG010000200.1 GCA_009909005.1 Alphaproteobacteria bacterium
CCGGATCGTGGCTCATGCGGGCTCTGGAACTCCGTGGCGACGCGAGGGAAAATAGGCCGGGTCGGCGCGCCGCGCAACGGCCGCACAAAGAGGTACAGATGGACGTCAGAGGATCGGAACGATGGGTGGTGGGAGAATTGTCGCGCTTCCCGGACGTCGAGCGGGTGATTCTCTATGGTTCGCGGGCGCGGGGCGATGCGGCGCCGCGCTCCGATATCGACCTTGCTGTGGACTGCCCGCTCGCGAGCCGCAGCATGTGGCTGCGCATGATCGACGCCTTCGAAGAGGCGGATGCGCTGCTATTCATCGATCCGGTGCGGCTGCATGAGGCATCGGCCGAACTGCGAGACCGGATTCGGACGGAAGGCCAGGTTCTCTATGACCGACAAGCTGAACCAATCGGTCGCCAATCTCGGCCGCGCCCTTGACCGGCCGGAGGAGGCCCTGGACGAACCCGTGTCGGCGCCGTTGACGATCGACGGGACGATTTAGCGTTTCGAGTTCGGGCTCGAGCTGTTCTGGAAGACGCTGCAGCGGTTGCTCGCCGTCGAGGGCATCGAAACCAGGAGGCCGCGCGAGACCTTGAGACAGGCATAAAAAGCCGGTTGGCTGGTCAGCGAAGAGGCGTGGCTGCAGATGCTCAAGGATCGCAACGAGACTTCTCACGTCTATAACGAGGACACGGCGCGACGCCTCTATGACAGTATCCCCGCCAACTACCCGGAAATACGCCGGACTTATGAGGGGATCCGGGACAGGGCCGCCAAACTATCAGGGAAGGCGTAGTGAGCAGCGCGAATCCCAACAGCGACGTCACGGGCGCGTTTGAATTCATATGGCTGACCGCAACGACATCTCTCAAAATGTTAGATACCTTTCAATGTAATCACGGACGCTTTGTTTTATTGTATGCTGGTCTTGCGCAGAAAAGAACTTGAGACCCTCAATAATCATCTGAAGGTATTCGTCTTTTGGAGACTCCTCGGGAAAACCTTCTCTTAGGCGGAAAGTCTTGACTTCTTGATACTTGTTGTCCGAGTCTCTGACTCGGACTGTAATCGATTCGTAAGCCATATCATCGACAGCCTCGAAAAAATCAAGAGTTTCTTTGTCATATTCTGACATTTCGCATACAACACCATAAAGGAAGTCATTCTCGCTATCTTCGAACGATGCCACAGCACTAGAAAGCGGAATATTTTTTGGCTTCCTGAAAGAAATTCTACTATTTGGAAGAATCCCGAAAAATTTGAACTTAGCATCTACCGTGCGGCTGAATAGACGCCGCGGATTCATATTCGAACCATAAGCAAAATATAATACTTTTCTTAATTTTTTTGTACTGATATTTGCAATCTTGGCCTTTGCCAGCTCATCGCGAAAAAAAGCCGTTATCACCTCTTCGCTACTATAAAGTCCCTGAAAATCTCTAGATTCAAAAGAGATTCTGTTATTCGCAATTTTGCTGTATCCTGTAACGGTCAAAACAATATGAGCGAGCCTGTCACAAAAGTCTTTGTCCTCGCAATAAAGAGCTACATCTGCGCGCGATCGTAATGCACCGTCTTCTTCCACTGTTGTAGGGAGCATAATAATACATTTTGCATGGTTGGGGTCGTCCCAATCTATTAAGGCAAAATTCTTGAAAAATTCTGCGCGAATCCAATTAGGTTTTAAAACAGTTATCCCGACATGCGCCATTGCGAAATCTGGGTGGCTCTGTTTAGTGGGAGTATGAAATGGCAGGAAATGCGACATATCATCTATCCACCCGCGCTGAGATTCTATTTCAGCATCTGTATATTCGATTCTTATCACTGGCAACTTCTCAGCAGCATTGGCAATGCTTCTCAAATATTGGTTCGCGTACAAACGAGACACTCTTCTTCCTCCATAGTAGTCAAAACCGTGTCCAGCTAGAATTATTTTTCTTTTTGCGCTGTTGATGCTTGATATGAGCATCTCGTAAAATCTACGGTTGTAGGCCTCAAAGGAGCCACAACCAGCTGTCTCGAATTTACGGTCACTTAAAATGAAAGTGCTTGATTGGATTTGCTTGGACGCGGGTTCTTGGGATTCAACGTGAAATATTGATTCCCACGCTGAAGCGCCAGCATCATGTTTCAAGACGCCAGCCATGGACTGTTCAAATTCTTGCCAGAATTTTAAAAATCGATCTTTCAAAACATCTTGGTCCACTACCGTTGTTTTAACTTGATTGATAAGTTTGACTAAGTCGTAAGTTCCTGCCTGATCTGCCTTTACAGCTTGAAAGTGCCGAATTGGATCAGGAAGATTGGCAATATCAACCCCAAGGCAATATGGCACCACCCTACTTGTGGGATGTTGATGGGCCAAAACCCCAGCTTCAAACATTAGCCATGGTGAACTTAAATTCTCAGGTGTAACACAAACTATTCCAAGCTTAGATTTCTTAAGCTCCTCTCTTAAAACATCGTGCCAAGGCAAGCCTGGGCCAATTTCATTTGAGTCCCAGGGCTCAATCTCTTCTCCGAACATGAATTTCAGTAACCTTTTTAATGCTGCAGCTATGTGCTTGCTCCGCTCTTGCGACCAACTTATGAACACTGACGTCTTCATGAGAGTCTCCTTAATCCGACAGTAGTGCTATAAAGGCATATGAGAATGGACGTCAAGAGACACATAGCGTCTACCCTTTATGAGAATCCGCACCTCGATTGAGGCGGCTGTTTGGCCTCTGACCTGCCACGTTGTGGCCTTCATACCCGGTTTGCCGCCAGATTTCGTAGAGCATCAGGCCGGTGGCGATGGCGAGGTTGAGTGAGTCGGCCCGGCCGCGCATCGGGATGCGTACCAGGGCGTCGCACTGCCGGGCCATGTCTTCGGAGATCCCGGCCTGCTCATTGCCCATGATCAGAAAGGTCGGGCGGGCATAGTCGAGGGCGTCGTGATCGGTGCCGGCATCGAGCGCGGTGCCAACCGCCATGCCGCCCTGCCGCCGGCGCCAGACGGCGAAGTCCGGCAGCGCGGCCTTGACGATCGGCATGGCGAAGATTGACCCCATGGTGGCGCGCACCGCCTCGACGGAATAGGGATCGCAGCACGGGCCGATCAGCATCAGGCCGTCGGCGCCGACACCGTCGGCGGTGCGCAGAATGGTGCCGAGATTGCCGGGATCGCGCACCGCCTCCAGCACCACCCAGCAGAAATCCGCGCGGGCGTCGATGGCGTCGAGGTCGGCCCAGCGCTGGGCGTAGACGCCGATCACCGTCTGCGGGTTGTCGCGATGGGCGATGGTACGCAACACCGCCTCGGTCGTCTCGATGATCTCGACGTCGCGGGTGGTGAGCCGCGCGACCAGGGCCTGCACCGCCGGGCGTTCGGCCGCGGCCCCTTCGCCGACCAGCACGGTCTCCGGCAGGATGCCCTGCTGTTCGGCATCGGTGACCAGCCGGGCGCCCTCGGCGACGAACAGGCCGGTCTGCTGGCGGTATTTCCGCTGCTCCAGGCTGCGCACCTTTTTGATCAGCGGGTTGGCCGCGCTGGTGATCCGCTTGCCCATCCTTGCGGCGTCATCCCCGCGCAAGCGCGGATCCGGGACCGCGCGCCGTCTGGAATCCCGCGTCCGCGGGAAGGGGGAGCCCGGCACCCATGCCTCACCCCCAGAGGGCCGGCGGCGGCGGGTGGACGGTCGAGCCGGTATAGGCCAGGCCCGGCTCGCGGTCTTTCGCCAGCAGGAGCGGCCCGTCGAGGTCGACGAAATCGGCATCGGCGGCGAGCAGCATGGCCGGCGCCAGGGCCAGCGAGGTCGCCAGCATGCAGCCGACCATGAGGCCGAAGCCACGCCGGCGCGCCTCCGTCGCGAGCAGCAGGGCTTCGGTCAGGCCGCCGGTCTTGTCGAGCTTGATGTTGACCAGCTGATAGAGCCCGGCCAGCCGGTCGAGACTGCGGCGGTCATGGCAGCTTTCGTCGGCGCAGAGCGGCACCGGGCAGGCGGCCTCGGTCAGCGCGGCATCGGCGCCGGCCGGCAGCGGCTGCTCGATCAGCGCCACCCCGAGCCGGGCGAAGGCCGGCCCGAGGTCGCGCAGATGTGCGACCGACCAGCCCTCATTGGCGTCGACGATCAGGCGGGCGGACGGTACCGCCTGCCGCACGGCCTGCACCCGTTCCAGATCGCCCTCGCCGGTCAGCTTGAGCTTCAGGAGCGGCCGGTCGGCCGCCGCCTGCGCCGCCGCGGCCATGCGCTCGGGCGTGTCGAGGCTCAGCGTATAGGCGGTGACGGCCGGGCGCGGCGGGGCGAGGCCGGCCAGCCGCCAGACCGGCGTGCCGGTGCGCCTGGCCTCGAGGTCCCAGAGCGCGCAGTCGAGGGCGTTGCGGGCCGCACCCGGCGGCATGGCCGCCTGCAGGGTGTCGCGGTCCATGCCGGCCTCGATCGCGGCGCGGATCGATTCGAGGTCGGCCATGACGCCGGCGACGCTCTCGCCATAACGCCCATAGGGCCGGCACTCGCCGCGCCCCACGGCGCCGTCCTCTTCGAGGGTGACGGTCACGACCTCAATGGCGGTGACGCTGTCCCGGGCGATCGTGAACGCCCCGCGCACCGGCCAGCTTTCGGCGGCGATGGCGAGGCGGCGGCTCACGTCGTCAGCACGTCGACAATCGGGGCGACGCCGGTGCGAACGGGGTCGACGCAGGGCATGCCATGGCGGTCCGCGAGGCCCTTCATCAGCCCTTCGGCCTCGGCCGCGCTCAGGGAGGAGGTGTTGCAGGCGATGCCGACTACCTTGGCCCGCGGCTCGGTCAGGCGGGCGCAGCGCTCGTTCAGGGCGATGCAGTCGGCGATATCCGGCAGCGGCGCGCCGGGCAGACCGCGCATATGCGCCCGGCCGGGCTCATGGCACATCACCAGCGCCTCGGCCTGGGCGCCGTGCAGCAGCCCCAGCGACACGCCGGCGAAGCTGGCATGAAAGAGCGAGCCCTGACCTTCGACGAGGTCCCAATGGTCGGGGTCGTTGGCCGGGCTCAGCCATTCGGTGGCGCCGGAGATGAAGTCGGCGACCACGGCGTCGATCGACACGCCCTCGCCGGCGATCAGGATGCCGGTCTGGCCGGTGGCGCGGAAATCGGCCTTCATGCCGCGGCGCTGCATCTCCGCCTCCAGCGCCAGGGCGGCGAACATCTTGCCGACCGAGCAGTCGGTGCCGACGGTCAGCAGCCGCCTTCCGGACCGGGGTTTGCCGCTCGCCACGTCGAACACCCGGTTGGGATGCCGGACGTCGAACAGCTGCCGGCCCTCCAGATGCGCCACCTCGCGCACGGCCGGCAGATCGGCGACCTTGGCATGCAGGCCGCTGGCGATGTCCATGCCGAGCTCCAGTGCCCGCACCATGGTCTCCTGCCAGACGGGCGAGAACTTCCCGCCGCGATTGGCGACGCCGATGATCAGGGTCTTGGCGCCGGCTTTCGCCCCCTCTTCGAGGGTCATGTCGGGCAGGCCGACATCGGCCCTGCAGCCGTCGAGCCGCAGTTGCCCGACGCACCAGCCGGGCCGCCATTGCGCCACGCCATTGGCGGTCTTGGCCGCCAGCTGGTCGGGGGCATCGCCGAGGAAGAGGAGATAGGGGTGCTTGATGCTCACGGGGGCCGGCCTCTCGCGCTGTCGTCACCCGTCCTTTAGCAGAACCGTCACGGTCGCAAAAGCCGGCTTCGCGTGCCGGAGAAACGGATTTCAGGAGCGGATGTAGGGCGCCAGCGCAATGGCGGTAAGGACCAGGGCGACGATGCTGATCAGCGTGCCGATGACGAAGGTCGTGGTTGGCCGCAGTTCGATCCGCCGCTCCAGCCGCGTGGTCTCCTCCACGAAATCCTCACGCTTGACCATATGCATCTTTATGTAATCGAACCGGTCCTCTAGCCGGCCGGTGTCGTTCTTGGTGGCCATGGACGACTCGACCTGGTCCAACCGGTCCGTAACGCGCGCCAAGTCGGTCCTCGTCGCCATGGTCGATTCAATCGAGGCAAAGCGGTCATCGACGCGCGCAATGTCGGTCTTCGTCGCCATATTGGCTTCCATGGATGCCATTCGGCGATCCATGGCGTCGAGCTGGCGTTCGATGCCGTTCATGCGCTCACCATTGCGGGCCAGATACGGCAACACCTCCTCGCGGATCAGCGCTTCGACGCGGCTTTCGACTTCTGCCATAACCATGACGGGAGTCCCGATTTCCTAATCCTTGAATACGATAGCACCTTTCCGCCCTTATACAAGGGTGGTGGCTGTGTCGTCTACCGCACGATGCCTTCCAGCAGGGCGCGGAAGCGCGGCAGCAGATGGCGCAGCAGCAGGGTTGCGACCGTCTCCTCGGTCAGGTCGATGACCACGTCCTCCTCGGTCAGGCGCAGGCGGATGCCGGCCTTGCCCGCGGGGTCGGGTTTCAGCTCCACCCCCTCGCGCAACATGTCGCGCGACAGGCCGAGGACATAGCGGCTGAGGGTGCCGTGGCTGGCTTCTTCCGGGTCGGTGCGCAGCTCGTCGACGCCGATCACCCGGGTCGGCAGCAGCACCTCGACCGGCTCCTCCTTCCCCACCGGCTCGGTCGCCTTGCCGGCGATCTCCAGGATCAGCCGCTTGAGGAAATCGCGGTCCTCGAGCTCCAGCCGCACCAGCCGGCGCACCTCGGCGGCGAACTGCCCGGCCATGTCCGCCTTGACCGCCAGCACCATGTCGCGCGCCGCCATGCGCAGGGCGTCGTGGGCCGTCTGGCGCTCGCGCCGGATGTCTTCGCGTGCCTCCTCGCGCAGGCGTTCGGCCTCGGCCCGGGCGTCGTCGACGATCTGCCGCGCCTGGGACTGCGCGTCGTCGACAAGCCGCTGCGCCTCCCGGCGGCCGGGCTCGACGCCCTGCTCGCGCAGCCGGTCGATCAACGCCTGCACGCCGGCGGAGGTCTCGCCCGGCTCCGCCATGGCTCAGCCCCCGCCGACGCCGATGCCGCCGCCGCCGCCGCCGGCCGGCAGATTGGCGCTGAGTATCAGGGCGAAGACGAAGGCGAAGACGGCGAAGCCCTCGACGATCGCGGCCGGGGCGATCGACAGGCCGAAGATCTCGGGCTTGTTCTTGGCGGAGGCGATGGCCGAGGCGCAGCAATCGCCCTGGTACATGCCACTGACCAGGAGCGCGATGCCGGCGAGGATGCCGATCGCGAAGAGCCCCGGCGCCGTCTCCAAAGACACGCCGCGGGTCAGCGTCAGCATGATGACGATGCCGTAGACCGCCTGGGAGGAGGGCATGGCCGACAGGCCGATATAGCGGCCATGCCCGCCCTCGGTTTCCAGCAGCGCGCCGATCGCCGCCTGACCGGCCCGGGCGCAGCCGATCATGCTGCCGATCGCGCCCAGCGCCATCGGCGCGTAGATGCCGGCCCAGCCGAGCGCCAGGATCACTTGCTCCATGCGGGCCTCCTCAAAGCCTTGATCGTCAAAGCCGCGAGCCGCGCCCGTCGCCCGGCTCCGGTGCCGCCTTGCGGGCGAAGGCCTGGAACGGATGCCCTTCCTCCGGCACGCACCAGCGGAAGAACTCGATGAAATTCAGGCGCAAGCCATGAACGAAGCCGCTCATCAGCGCAAGGGTCAGATTGAGCCCGTGGCCGATCAGCAGCACCAGCAGCGCCAGGAACAGGCCCAGGCCCGGCAGGGCGTCGGCGACGGTGCCGGCCAGATCGTTGAAGGCGAGCGCCAGGGAGGCGCTGGCCAGGCCCAGCGCGAACAGCCGGAGATAGCTCAGCACATCGCCGAAGGCACTGGTGATGCCGGTCAGGCCGAGCAGCCCGCCCAGCAGCCGGCCGAGGGGTTTCTTGTGCGGGGCGGTGAAGCCGAGCACCAGCAGCCCGCCGGCGCCGAGCAGCCAGGGTCCGGCCTCGACCAACCCGTCCGCGAACACCATGTCCGGGCCGGCGCCGCCATAGCCGGCCCACAGCGCCGCGCCGCCGAGCAGCATGACCACCCACCCGAAGGCGCCGAGCGCCCGCGGCTCGGCGCGTCGCTGCCAGGCGATGGCGCCATTGGCGATCAGCAGATGGAGGATGCCGACGGTGATCGACACCGCCATCATCGCCTCGTAGTCATTGACGTTGAGGATCTTGAGCCCGGCGAGGAGCGTACCCGGCGGCGGGTCGAGCCCGAAATAGCCGCCGACCATCACCCCCCAGGCCAGCGCCGCCACCAGCATCGTCGCGAACAGCGCCCGCAACCGCCGGCCGAGAGCGCCCGCCCCCATGCGGCCCCAATAGAGCATGAGCGGCAGGCTGAGTAGCAGGGCATAGCCGGCGTCCGACAGGATCATCGCGAAGAACACGGCGAAGGAGAAGAACACCGCGTTCGACGGGTCCCAGGTCTGGTATCCGGGCGTCGTGTAGAACTGCACCAGATCCTGGCCGCTGGCGGCCGGCGGTGCATTGGCGAGCAGGGTCGGCGGATCGTCGTCCGGACCGGGCGGCGCGACGGTCACCGCCAGGCCCTCGGCCTCGGCATAGGCCCGGACCTCGCCGGCGCGCGCAACCGGCACCCAGCCCTGCAGGGCGAAGACGGGGTCGGCGTCGAGCGTCTGCCCGGCGGCGCGGCCGCGCGCGGCGCTGTCGTCCAGCCGGTCGAGGCTCCGGCGGAACAGGGCGCACCAGCGGGTCAGGCTGGCGCGCTCGGCCTGCAGGTCCTGGATTTCCAGCTCGACCGCATCGAGCCGGTCCTGCAGGTCGGACAGCGGCTGATCGCCGGTCCGGACGCGCGGCACCGGCATGCCGGACGGCGCGCTCTCCGCGAGGACCACGACATAGCTGGCGCGGTTGTCGCGGCCGACCACGGCCCAGGCCAGGTCCGTCTCCCGCACCTCCCGCATGCGGTAATGCGGCACGACGTAGAACCACAGCTGCACCCCGCCGAGCTCCTCGGCCGTCGGGAAGCGGAAATCGCCCCAGGGCTCCAGCTCCGCGATGCGGTGGAGGAGGGCGTCGCGCTCGTCCTCCAGCGCGCGTGTGCGGTTGCGGACCTCCAGGGCGCGGTTCTGCACTGCATGCGGGTCGAATGCAGCGGCATGCCGCACCTGGCGGCGGCGCGGCCGGCCGGCCAACAGGTAGTCCAGCGCCTCGCGGGCTTCGGTGGAGGGGGCCGGCGTGTGTGCCCGGCTTTCCGCCCTGCCGCTTTCGCTCGCCGCCGGCGGTGGGGCGAGTCGGTCGAGGTGCAGGCAGCCCAGCGTCTGGAGCGCCGCCAGCACCCGGGCCTTTTCATCCACCAGCCCGTAAAGAACCACCCGCTGCAGCGCCACGATGGTCATGGCCGCCCCTCCTCGATCGGCCCGCGTGGGCCCTTGCCGGCCTTTTCATGTTTCTGCTTGGCGATTTTGGCCCGGACCACGGCGGCGCGCTCAGTGTCCGACAGGTAGATCTCGATGGTCTTGATGTTCTTCTTGGTGTTGGGGATCAGCACCTTGTCGAACAGATTGACCCGCTGGGTGATCTTGCGCACGGCAAAGCGCAGGCGCTCGACCCGCTCGGCCGCCACCTGCACGGCCAGGCGCTGTTCAGCCAGTTGTTTGAGCGTGGCGACGACGCCGTCGACCCAGGCCGGCTTGCTCATCAGGCCATAGGGTTCGACATGGCAGTCGACGCCCTTGAGCACCGGCAGGCGGGCGCCCATGCGGTTCTCCTCCTCCAGATGCACGCCGGTCACCCGCACCAGGCCGCTGAGGTCGATGCCCTCATGCGCCGCCATGGGCAAACTCTCGCCGGCCTCCTGGATCAGCCGCTCGGCCTCCGCTTCCGCCTCGTCCAGTTCGCGCCGCGCCTTGGCGAGTTCGGCCAGCAGCTGCTTGCGCTTGAGGTCGAGTGATGGCAGGAAGCGCTCATAGGTCTTGAGCTTGCCGCGCTCGCGGTTCAGCGAGGCCTTGTTGAGCGCCGGCTTGGCCATGGCTCAGGCCGCGTCCTCTTCATGCGCGTCATCCCCGGCGCCCTCTTCCGACGGCTGGGACGCCGCTTCGGTCTTGTCGGAGGCGGGCAGATACTTGTCGACCAGCGACTGCTTGATCAGCAGATCCTGAGGATCGAAACATTCGGCCATGGTCTGCCAGCAGAGATCGAGGGCCTTTTCCAGCGGCAGCGAGACCTCGACATCCATGAAGCGCTCGCGGAACAGCCGGCCGAACTTGATCGCCTTGTCGTCATAGGGCGACAGGTCGAAGGCCATGGCCTTTTTCTGCTCCGCCTCCTGGGCATGAGCGTAGAGCCGGATCATGGTGTTCATGACCTGCGGGTGGTCTTCCCGCGTCACCTTGCCGGCCACCCGCTGCTTGAGTCGCGACAGCGAGCCGAAGGGGTCGATCACCCCGTCATGCAGGTAGAACTGCCCCTCGGTGATATAGCCGGTGTTGTCCGGCACCGGATGGGTGACGTCGTTGCCCGGCATGGTGGTCACCGACAGGATGGTCACCGACCCTGCCCCCTTGAAGTCGCAGGCCTTTTCATAGCGGCGCGCCAGCTGGGTGTAGAGATCGCCGAGATAACCGCGATTGGAGGGAATGCGCTCCATGGCGATGCCGATTTCCTTCATCGCATCGGCATAGGCGGTCATGTCGGTCAGCAGCACCAGCACCCGCTTGCCGGCATCGACGGCAAAGCGCTCGGCCACCGCCAGCGCCATGTCGGGCACCAGCAGCCGCTCGACGATCGGGTCGCCGGCAAGGTTGACGAACATCACCGTGCGATGGAAGACGCCGCGCTCCTCGAACGTCGTGCGGAAATAGTGATAGTCGTCGAAGATCAGGCCGAGCCCGCCGAAGACCACCACGTCGGCATCGGCCTGGATGCCGATGCGGGCGAGCAGTGCGTTGAACGGCTCGCCCGGGACCGAGAAGATCGGGATCTTCTGGCTTTCGACCAGGCTGTTGAAGACGTCGATCATCGGCACGTCGGTGCGGATCATCTTGCCCGGCATGACGCGCATCATGGGATTGACCGTCGGACCCGCGATATCGATACGCGGATCGGCGGAGAGGTCGGGACCGCCGTCGATCGGCTGGCCGGTGCCGTCGAACACCCGGCCGAGGATGTTGGCCGAATAGGTGGTGCGCATGGCGTGGCCGAGAAACCGCACCGAGGCGCTGGTCGACAGCCCCTTGCTGCCGGGGAAGACCTGCAGGCTGACCTCGTTGCGGTCGAGGTCGATCACGCGCGCCAGCGCCGTGCTGCCGTCGGTGTTCTCGACCACGGCCAGGTCGCCGAAGGCCGCGCCCTCGGCCCGGACGCGGAGGATGTCGCCGACAATGGCGAGGATGCGGGTATGGCGGACGAGGTCGCGCATGGGCTCGGGCTCCTCCCGGCGGGGGAAGCGGGTCTTGGTCTGTGTGCGCCGGGGATGCGCGGCGCGTCAACCCCGCCGGGGGCCAACCCGTTCCGCCGGCGATCACCGGGGACTATTTGGTTAACTGGTAAAGTCGAAAATCTACATCAATTTCCGCTCAATAGACTAAAGGGAAACAGCGAGAAGGTTTTTAGGAAATCGCGAGACTTTTTGCTCTGCGGCAAGGACCAAATTTTGCCGCAATATGAGTATCTACCTGGGTGCTGCGCGGCCGTTCATCGAAGTTTAACGCCTCTCCTTTTTCATCGAAGCGGTTGGCGGTTTTCCCGATCCGCGATGG